>WQYU01000016.1 GCA_009781075.1 Paludibacter sp.
ATTTATAGCGTTGTCGCCCTTTTATTTTACCGGACTTTACGCTATTGCTACTATTACACTTAGAGCAATTCATAAGATATTTTTGCTGCAAAGATAATAAAATATATTTAGTTAGCAATGCCAAATATTTGTGTAATTAAGTTTTAGAAATTATATAAAATCAAAAATCAGGTTAGCATCAAATTTGTTAGCAACAGGTTAAAAAACAAAATAATAATACTGGAATTTACTACAGCATTTGTACTTGCCCGCCCTACATCGAGCGCTCCTCCGTTGGCATAATAGCCGTAATAAGAAGACACAGACGAAATTATAAAGGCAAAAACAATAGATTTTACCACAGAATAAAAAATATAATACGGAACAAAAGCGTATTGAATTCCGCTAATATAATCCGCCGGCACCATCACCCCCGAAAATGTTACAATATAGCCCCCAAAAATTCCTATTGCCATCGAAATAATAACCAAAAACGGAATCATTGTCATAAAAGCAATTATCTTTGGCAAAATCAGATAATTAGCCGAATTTACCCCCATAACTTCCAGAGCATCAATTTGTTCTGTAATGCGCATTGTGCCGATTTCGGACGATATATTTGAACCGACTTTTCCTGCCAGAATCAGGCAAAGGATTGTAGATGAAAACTCCAGAAACATAGTGTCGCGCGTTGCCAAGCCGGTTAAATAACTTGGTAGCAGCGGATTTTCTAGATTCAACCGCATCTGAATAGTGATTACCGCTCCGATGAAAACCGAAATTATCAGTACGATGGGCAGCGACTGCAGTCCCTGTTTTTCGAGTTCCTGCCCATATTGCCTGAAAAACAGCGACCACCTACCCGGCGCAGTCAAAACCTTTTTCATCAAAAGCGTATATTTCCCTGTTTCGGCTATGATATTCATCTTTCTTTAAATTATAAACTTTTTCCAATTCTCATTTCTGAGGTTAAGCATCATTTCCCTGCTTTTTCTTTTAATAAAGCAAAATTTAAAACTTCGGAAATATCGGTAACATAGTGAAAATGAATTCCTTTTAGATATATCGGTTTTATTTCTTTAATATCTTTTTGATTTTCGGCACAAAGGATAATGTCTGTGATTCCTGCGCGCTTGGCAGCAAGAATTTTTTCCTTAATTCCGCCAACGGGTAAAACTTTACCGCGCAAAGTGATTTCACCAGTCATTGCAATGTTTTTTCTCACTTTCCTTTTGGTAAAAATTGATGCCAATGCTGTTGTCATTGTTATTCCTGCCGAAGGACCATCTTTAGGAATCGCTCCTTCGGGTACGTGAATATGCACACTGAATTTTTCAAACATTTTCTGCTCAATTTTTAAAATGTCGGCATGCGATTTTACATATTCAAGTGCCAGCATAGCCGATTCTTTCATCACATCGCCCAAATTCCCTGTCAAATTGAGTTTTGGCTGCTTTGAAGGGCTTAAACTCGTTTCTATTGTTAAAATTTCTCCGCCAACCTGAGTCCAAGCCAATCCTGTAACAACACCTGCATAGTCGTTTCCTGCATACTGGTCGGCAGAAAAACGCGGTACGCCTAAATATTCTACCAATTCGTCAATATTCACAACTACATTATAATCAATATTTTCTGCTACCTTTCGTGCAATTTTGCGACAAATACGCGCTATTTCGCGTGAAAGTTGCCGTACTCCGCTCTCGCGTGTATAATCGGCAATGATTTGGGCAATAACAGGCTTTTCAAGTATCAAATTTTCCGGCTTAAGTCCGTGATTGTCAATCTCTTTTTTTAATAAATGATTTTGGGCAATTTCAATTTTTTCTTCTTGTGTATATCCTGAAACTTCAATCAGTTCCATGCGGTCGAGCAAAGGACGTGGAATTGTATTCAAATTATTTGCAGTAGCAATAAACAGCACTTTCGACAAGTCAAAGTCAGCATCTAAATAATTATCGTGGAAAGTAGTATTCTGTTCTGGGTCAAGCACTTCAAGCAAAGCAGATGCAGGGTCGCCTTTATAATCGGTAGAAACTTTATCTATTTCATCAAGTACAAATACAGGATTTGCTGACTCTGCTTTGAGAATATTTTGAATAATCCTACCGGGTAACGCCCCGATGTAAGTTCTTCGATGCCCACGAATTTCTGCCTCGTCGTGCAATCCGCCAAGCGAAACGCGAATATATTTACGTCCAAGCGCCTTGGCGATAGAGTTCCCCAAACTCGTTTTACCTACGCCCGGAGGTCCGTATAAGCAAATTATCGGCGATTTCATATCACCTTTCAATTTCAAAACCGCCAAATGCTCCAAAATACGCTCTTTTACTTTTTCCATTCCGTAATGGTCTTTATCAAGTTGGCGTTTTGCTTTTTTTAAATTAAAAATATCTTTGGTAAATTCGTTCCATGGCAGGTTCAACATCGTTTCAATGTAATTCAGTTGAGTAGAATAATCGGGCGATTGAGGATTTTCGCGTTGCAATTTTTTAAGTTCTCGCTCAAAAAGTTTTGCTGTCTGTTCATTCCATTTTTTCTTTTTACCGCGCTCGCGCAAAGTCGCCACATCAACCGAATCATCTTCATCAAGTTCTTTCTGAATGGTACGCATTTGTTGATGAAGATAATATTCGCGCTGTTGTCTGTCCATTTCTTCGTGCGCTTTTTTTTGTATATCTATTTTAATATCAAGCATTTCACGCTCTTTTTTCAAAAGTGCAAGCAATTGATAAGCGCGTTCAATAATATTGTCAATTTCCAAAAGTCGCTGTTTATCAGATACTTCAAAACTAAAATTTACAATAACATAATTCACAAGGAAAAACGGATTGTCGATATTTCGAATAGCAAAAGCGGCTTCAGACGGAATCATTCCGGAGTTATTTACAATAATAATTGAAATATCTTTTATAGAACTGAAAAGCGCTTGTAACTCTTTGCTTTTCAATTTCTTATTATCCGGAATAATATCATTTAAAGGCAGAACATGCGTGCGTAAATATGGCTGTTCCTGTAAAACCATACTCATAAGAAAACGTTTTTTACCTTCCAAAATAATCGTTACACTATTATCGGGCATCTCTATTATTCGATGAATGACGCCCATAGTTCCTTTTTTGTAAAGTTGTTCATAAGTTGGGTCTTCAATATCTTTGTCAGGTTGAGCGCAAACACCGATAATCGCCTCATTTTCAAACGATTCGCGTACAAGTTTTATCGACTTTTTGCGAGAAACCGTAACAGGCAAAATTACACCCGGCAGCAATATCATATTTCGCAACGGCAAAATTGACAATTCGTTTAATTCATCTAACTGCAAATCATTCGCCTGCTTTTCAACCGACATCACAGGAATCATCTGGTCGTCCATTGCTATTTGTTCTGAAGGCACAATTCTTATCTCAAAATTTGAATCATTATTCATTAAAAAATATTTTTTGTTTTTTTAATCTAATAAAAATTTATAAAACGACAAAAGTACAAAAAAATCCAAAATATTTGCATTAGAACAATGCTAATATTTTCGGAATAAAAATTATCATTCCTATTGCCACAGCAAATATAACACATACAAGCACTGCTCCTGCGGCAATATCTTTTATTATTCCGACACGGAAATTGTGTTCAGGCGAGATTAAATCCATAATTTTCTCAATGGCGGTATTTATCATTTCGGCGGAAAAAACCATTGCAATACAAAACAGGCAAACGAGCCACTCGTTTGCCGTAATTTTTAATAGAAAACCCAAAATACATACAATCAATGCAACAAAGGTATGAATTTTTATATGAGTTTCGTTTTTAAAAGCATAAAATACTCCTCGAAATGCACAGATAAAACTGCGAATTTCTTTTTTGAGCGACAGCATAAAAAATTATAATACAAATTTTTTAACAATAACACTTGCATTATGTCCGCCAAAGCCGAAAGT
Organism: Paludibacter sp.; assembly: GCA_009781075.1. Taxonomy (GTDB): domain Bacteria; phylum Bacteroidota; class Bacteroidia; order Bacteroidales; family Paludibacteraceae; genus WRGS01. The sequence continues at coordinate 3,912 of WQYU01000016.1, forward strand.
ATTTGACAGTGCGGCTCTTACGGTACGTTTTTGCGCTTTATTGAAAGTAAAATTCAGATTATAATCAATTTCCGGGTCATCATCGCCCTGCGAGTGATTTATTGTTGGGGGAACGATGTTTTCGTTTACTGCCAAAATTGCAAATATCGCCTCAACTGCACCGGCAGCGCCAAGCAAATGCCCTGTCATCGACTTTGTACCGCTGATATTGAGTTTGAATGCATGTTCTCCAAAAACTTCTTTTATCGCCTTTGCCTCCGAAATATCGCCAACGGGTGTTGAAGTTCCGTGAACATTGATATAATCAATATCTTCGGGCTTCAAATGGGCATCTTTCAAGGCACGTTCCATAACAAGTTTTGCACCTAATCCGTCTGGGTGAGATGCCGTTAAGTGATACGCATCAGCCGAAAGTCCACCGCCTACTACTTCTGCAATAATTTTTGCACCGCGTGCAAGTGCGTGTTCCAATTCTTCAAGAATAATACAGCCTGCTCCTTCGCCCATAACAAAGCCGTCTCTGCTTGCGCTGAAAGGTCTTGATGCTCCAAGCGGGTCGTCATTGCGAGTAGAAAGCGCTTTCATTGCGTTAAAGCCACCAACACCGCTCGCTGTAATTGCCGCCTCTGCACCCCCTGCAAAAATCATCGATGCCTGCCCAAGACGTATATAATTAAATGCGTCAATCAAAGCATTTGTTGAAGATGCGCAAGCCGATGCGGTAGCATAATTCGGTCCGTGTAAACCGTACATTATTGAAATTTGCCCTGCAGCAATGTCAGAAATCATTTTTGGAATAAAAAACGGATTAAATTTAGGTCCCTGTTCAATATTTTTACAATAATTTCCGACCTCCTGTTCAAAGGTCTGAATTCCGCCTATTCCAGCAGAAAATATAACTCCAATATTGTCGCAATCAACTTTTTCAAAATCAATTTTACAATTTTCAACTGCCTCTTTTGCCGCTGCAATGGCATATTGAGTATATAAATCAAGTTTGCGCACTTCGGCTCTTTCAAAATAGTTGAGCGGGTCAAAATTTTTTATTTCGCATGCAAAATGCGTTTTGAAAAGTGAAGAATCAAAATGTGTAATCACATTTGCGCCGCTCAACCCATTGACAGCATTCTTCCACATTTCTGCAGAAGAATTGCCAATAGGGGTAATAGCACCAATACCGGTAACAACTACTCTTTTTAATTCCATGAAAAATTTATTGAAAAATTAATTCTGCAATGCCTCAATATGACTGATTGCATCACCTACGGTCGTAATTTTCTCGGCTTCTTCGTCTGGAATTGAAATTCCGAATTCTTTTTCAAATTCCATAATCAATTCAACCGTATCCAAAGAATCGGCACCCAGGTCGCTTGTAAAACTTGCATTTGGTGTAACATCTGCTTCGTCAACTCCAAGTTTATCAACAATGATTGCTTTTACTTTTGCTGTAATGTCTGACATAATCTTTTATTTATTTTGTTAAAAATTAATAATAATTTCTTAGAAAACTCGCTGCAAAGAAAATAAAAAAAAATTAAAAACAATCATTTTTTTCCAAAAAAATAAGAAAAACTGCACATTTTTATTGTTATTGTGCAATTTTTAACAAATTTTAAAAAAAGTAAAAGGTAAAATTTGACTTATTTGAATGAATTTTAATGGTTTTTTATCGTGAAACTATTAAGCAATTTTCAAATTGTGTCGCAAACGCATAATGTTTTGAAGATTTTGACCGCTTCAACCGCTTCTTTAACATCGTGAACACGCAGAATATCAGCACCTTGAACAAGTGCAAGCGTATTCAAAACCGATGTTGAGTTAAGAGAATTTTCAGCAGTGATATTGAGAAGTTGTTGCAACATTGATTTGCGCGAAATCCCGACAAGGACAGGCATCTTAAAAATTTCAAAATATTTTATTTTTGAAAAAAGGTCAAAATTCTGCTCTATATTTTTGCCAAAACCAAAACCCATATCAATAATTATGTCGTTTATTCCCAAAGAGTTAAGTGTTTTTATTTTATTATTAAAAAAAGTCATCACATCAACGGCAATATCATTATAAAAAAAATCACTCATCATTGTCTCTCGCGTAGGGCTTGTGTGTGTTAGGATATACACTGCTTTTGTGCGCGCGACAGTTTCAAACATTTTTTCATCCCACATCCCACCACCTACATCGTTGATAATATGCACGTTAAAATTTTTGCAAAGATTTGTAACAACATTTGCCTGAAAAGTATCGACCGAAACAATAACATCAGGAAAATGTTTCAAAATCAAATCCAGCGCAATAGAAACGCGCCTAATTTCCTCGTTTTCCGAAACATATTCGGCATTAGGGCGAGTAGAAAATCCGCCGACATCAATAATTTTTGCGCCGTTAAACAAAATTTTTTCGGCAGCATGCAATATTTCTGCATTTGAAACGTTTCTACTTTCACTGAAAAACGAATTGGGAGTAACATTCAAAATCCCCATCACAATGGGAAAATCAAAATTTACTATCTGATTGTTAATTTTTAGCGGTTTTTCGTCACAATAATACACAACAAAATATTTATTTTTCAGTTATATATAATATATAATATAGAAATTTATTTAAAACTTTTTGCAAAAATAATAAAAAAAATAATAAAAATTTGTTTGCACAAAAAAAAAATTATATCTTTGTGCGCTAAAATTTTGTACAATAACTATCTTTATTTTATAAGTATATGATAAACAGGCCATTATTAATTAAAAACGTACTTATTGCACTGACAATAACAGCTGTTTTGTCGGCATGTTCCAATTCAAGTAAAGGAGTTTCTAACGTTACCGGTTGGAAATACAACGACAAAAAAACAACCGGATTTATTGTAAAGGATGAGGTAAGGAGAACGACACCTGTCGGTATGGTTCCAATTGAAGGTGGAACATTCACAATCGGTGAGAAAACCGAAGTTGTTACGATGCCACGAAACAATCTACGTCGCCGTATTACTGTTCCTTCCTTTTATATAGACCAGTATGAAATTTCTAATGTAAATTGGCGCGAATACACACATTGGATGCAACTTGTTTTTGGCGAGGCGGCACCCGAACTTGTAAAGCGAGCGATGCCGGATAAAACAGTTTGGAGAGAAGATTTGGCTTATAATGATCCGCTTATTCAATATTATTTTGATGATCCAAATTACAATTACTACCCCGTGGTGGGAGTAAGTTGGGAGCAGGCAGTGGATTTTTGTCAATGGCGCACAGACCGAGTAAATGAAGAAGCGTTAATCAGGGCTGGTTATATTAAATCCCCTGATTTCAAATCGCTTGAAGGAATGGATTTACAGGAAATTACTGAATCATTTATCTTTAACACAGATAAGTATTTGAACAGTGCTGCCTACCAGCCATTAGAGGGGAAGAAAAAACTCAAAGATCTTTATGGAAATAATGTTAAAGTTTCAATGGGCGAGGGAATTCTTGTTCCAGCAATTCGTCTGCCGACAGAGGCAGAGTGGGAATTTGCCGCTTATGGAATAAAAGTAAGTAAAAAAGACAGGAAACAAGGTTTTGTGCAAGAAACGCGAGAATATCCCTGGTCTGGTATGCAGATAAGGAATAACAAAAAAAATAAATATCGTGGTATGATGGTTGCAAACTTTGTACGCGGACGAGGTGATATGATGGGAACTTCCGGCGCTTTGGACGACCGCGGAACTTATACTGTTGCTGTTGATAGTTATTTCCCTAACGATTTCGGACTGTATAATATGGCGGGTAATGTAAGTGAATGGGTTGCTGATGTTTATCGCTCTACATCATTTGATGATATTTCGGAATACAGCGGATTTCGCGGAAATGTTTATACAAATTTTGTAACCGATGGAGAAGATGAGAACGGCAATCCGCTCTTTGTAATAGATTCTTTGGGGCGTATTCAAACAAATGTAATTAAAGACGGCGACAAGCGCAATGTAAAAGACGGTGACCCTATGTCGCGTGTAATGACCGACTTTTTGCTCGCAGGCGATACAACAGGACTTTCGGCAATTCAAGCGAGAAATGTTAAAATTGACCCTACCGATGTACTTGCGCCAAAGGTTGATGACCAAACACGCGTTTATAAAGGCGGTTCCTGGAAAGACCGAATTTATTGGCTCAGTAGTGGTTCGCGTCGGTTCATGAATGAAAAACAGCGTACTAACGACGTCGGTTTCCGTTGTGCAATGAGTATGATTGGAGAAACAGAAAAACCGATAAAATAAGATTTTCTTAAACTTTTTCATAATATTTAAATTTAAAAGATTGAATTTGACGAAAAAGGGAATTGTTTTAAAACACAATTCTCTTTTTTCATTTTATTATATATCCTAAATATGATTAAAATGAATTTTTTACAATGCCAATCGTACTTTAAAATTCTTAATACTGATAAATAGTAGAAAAACGGTCATAAATACTAATACTCCTACCTCTATTAACACTTGAGACATTCCTACACCCTTAATCATAACTCCTCTCATTGCCTCAATATACCAGCGGGCTGGAATAATGTTGGAAAGATATTGCAATAATTTTGGCATACTGTCGATTGGAAAAAGCACCCCTGACAATAGCATTGATGGCACCAATAACCCCAGCAGAGCCATCTGCATCGCTATTTGCTGCGTTGGAGCAACAGACGAAATCAACATCCCGAGTGATAGTGCAGCAAGGGTAAAAACAACACTAATCGCAAAAATTGTCAATAAATTGCCAACAATAGGAACTCCGATGATAAAATGTCCGATTAACAAAATGAGTGAAACATCTATCATTGAAATAATAAAATACGGCACTGCTTTTGCCAAAATAATGGCAGACGGGTGTAAAGGAGAAATCAACAAAACTTCCATTGTTCCACGCTCTTTTTCTCTGACAATAGAAATTGATGTCATCAATGCACATACAATCATCATCAGCATTCCCATTAATCCGGGAACAAAGTTATAGGCGCTTTTTATTTGCGGGTTGTAAAGCATTTTTACCTCTCCGACAACCGATAAAACCATATTTGCGGCAGATGATTTTTCCTGCTGAAACTCCATTGTTATCATTTGCAAATAATTTTGTACACTTGAAGCCTCGTTTGGGTCAGACGAATCAATAATTAACTGAATATCAGCGTGCTTAGTCTTAATGAATGAATTCTCAAAATCGGGTGCAAAAACAATTGCTACTTTACATAGACCTTTCTTAAAAGCGTTCTCAATCTCATTTTCAGAATGAACATAATCGACCATCGAAAAATATTTGTTTCCATTAAGTTTTTTTATATAATCGGAAGAAAGCATTGATTTATCTGCATCAAGTACAACAAACGGGGTATTTTTCATATCGTTGGTAACGGCATATCCCAAAATTAATAACAACGCAACAGGCATAATCAAAAGGGTTACCAATGTGTAAACGTCTCGTAAAATATGCCACGTTTCTTTGCGTATAAAACTTAAAAATTGATTCATTGTTAATTAATTTATAATGGATTGTAATTCCTTAAAATCAAAAATTTCTATCGCTTTTATTCTGCCGTTTACATCTGCAACCTTGCAACATTCGGTATATGCATCGTGTTGAAATACAAGTATTTGCCCTTGCAAGGCAGCCTCATTCAGCAAACGAATTTTATCGTTCATTGCAATAATCGGGTTTATATCGTAAGCCGAAATCCACGCAATAGGAATGTTGGCAACGAGCGGAATTACATCGCCGCAGAAAACTACTGTCCCTTTTTTTGTTTTAATATACGGCACAATTTGTCCGGGCGAGTGTCCGTCATACAATCGTAAATCAATTTCATCACAAATGGCAAAATCACTGTCAATCAAACGGATGCGATTCAATTCCATTAAAGGCAACATATTTTCCATAAAATAAGAACTTGCTTCACGAGGATTTGGATGTAAATAATTATCCCACTGCGATTTGCCTACCCAAAAAGTTGCATTTGAAAAAACAGGGTGAATTTCCTTTTTCTCTGCATCTGCAAAGCGCGTTCCGCCACCGCAATGGTCAAAATGCAGATGCGTTTGTACAACATCGGTAATTTTGTCACAAGAGTAACCTAAAGTATTCAGTTCTGTTTCAAAATCAATTATATTATTGATATTGTAATATTTAAGTTGTTCCAAATGTTTTGTCCCTGCTCCGGTATCTACCAACACAAGTCTATCGCCCGTATCAACCAGCAGACATCGCATCGCCATTTTACAAAAATTGTTGTCATCACACTTATAGCGTTTCTGCCATACGCGCTTTGGCACAACTCCAAAAGCCGCTCCGCCATCGCAATAAAATGTCCCTGAGTCAATAATATTAATTTTCATCTTTTAAAATTTTATTCTGGCAAAATTAGCAAAATTTTTGTCTCAAAATTTATTTTTGGCAAACTTTTTGTAAGATAAATTCTTTTTAATAAAATAATAATAATAATTTTTAAAAATGAATAAAAGAATATTTTTTATGTTAACGCTTGCCACCGCAATGTCGGCAATTTCTTTTGTTTCGTGCGGCAAAGACGATAATGGTCCGCAGGATCACCCATTGACAGATAAAGGCTCTTTCATCGCAAATGGAGGCGTTTTTAACGGAAAAGTTACCATTAAAAACTCAATTATTGAATTTCAAAAAAATGTTGATGCCTCTGTAAAATTTTCACCGGGAACAGACAATGGATTGCAAATGTTGGTCAATAATCCGGCTGACTTTACTCCCATCACCTGTACCAATTTTATGGAAAGCGCCGATAGTTCGCGTATTTGGTTCACGATGTCATCCCAGAATTATACTTTTACAGGCAATGAAGTACCGCCTTATTATACTGAAAGTTTCGGCAATATTGGACCAATTACAAGAGTTGTTATTAAGTCGTACACTTTTTCCAATGTACTTTTCGATGTACAAACACAGACACTTAGTTTTATTGTTACCGCTTCGGCAGATATTTTTACAAAAGACAATCTCACCGGTACAGAAAGCATTAATCCATCTTTTTCACCTACTGTTGTTTACACATTTGAGAATTTGAAAAAATAAATCTTGAAATTGTGTACTGTTAATTCCCGAACTAAAAATTAGAAAGTTTTTATTTCGGGATTTTTTGTTTTTTCCAAACAACTTAAATTATCAGAAAATAAACAGTTATTCTCATTTTCTCCATCGTTTTGCCAAATCGCTGAAACAATCAATGCGTCTGTCTCGAAAAAAAGGCCAGATGCGGCGTACTTGCTCTGTTCGGCTTAAATCAATTTCGCAAATTATATTTTCTTCATTTGTAGTTGATGCTTGTGCAATTATTTCTCCTTGAGCGCCTGCAACAAAACTACTTCCCCAAAACAGAATTCCATTGTTAACATTTTTGGGAGATTGCTCCCACCCTACACGATTACAAGTAATAACATGAAGTCCATTGGCAACAGCATGTCCGCGTTGAACAGTAATCCATGCATCGCACTGGCGAGCTTGTTCTTCTTTAGAATCGTTTTTGTCCCACCCGATGGCAGTGGGATAAATCAGTATGTCTGCGCCTGACATTGCCATCAGCCGCGCACTTTCGGGAAACCACTGGTCCCAACATATCATCACTCCAAGCATTCCAACCGATGTTTTAATCGGAACAAAGCCCAAATCACCTTCGGTAAAATAAAATTTCTCGAAAAATCCAGGATCATCAGGAATGTGCATTTTGCGATATTTCCCTACAATTGTTCCATCCGAATCAATTATAACTGCTGTATTGTGATACACACCTGCACTGCGTTTCTCAAATAGTGAAAGTACGAGTACAATACCAAGTTCTTTGGCAATTTTTCCAAAAAAATCGGTAGATTCTCCGGGAATAGTTTCAGCATAATCAAAATGTGAAATATTTTCTGTTTGACAAAAATACAGCGAATTATGCAATTCCGGTAATATAATAAGTTGCGCACCTGATGCCGCACAGATACGAATATTTTTTTCAAGTTTGGATTTATTTAATTCAATATCTTGACAATTATGCTGTTGGATTATTCCCGCCTTCATATTATTGACTATTGAAAATTATAAAATAATAAAAAAATAGATGGCGTCACCAACCACGCACAAAAGCAGGTGTATTTTCAGTTGTTTTAATTACTGATTCATCCTCAAAATCATCGATATCAAAAACATCTCCTTTTGGTTTCGTATCATCAGATGTATTATTTTTTGTCGTTGTGTTGTTATCCGGAACGCTGGAAATACCGTACATTTCTTCCATTGCCTTTTCAATCAGTTCTTTTTGCGATTGCTCGGCGCTCGGCTGTGGTGGTTGTGATTCCATTTCTTGCTCCTGTTGCGATTGATGCGGTAACTGGTCACTGTCACTGTCAATATCAACAGATATTGGTTGCTGAATTTCTTGTGTTTCTTGTGTTTCTTGTGTTTCCGATGTCTTTGGGAGCTTTTTCAACAATTCTTTCATTCCGGGGATCGTTTCTATATCAAATCCTGTTGCTATTAGAGTAACCTTAACGTTTTTTCCTAAAGTATTATCAAAAGTAACTCCCCATACAACATCAGTCGTTGCCATCATTTTTTCAACAAATCTGTCTATTTGCTCAAATTCTCCCACTGAAATCTGGTTTTCATCTTCGGAACAATAGAAATTCAACAAAATCTTTTTTGAAGTGGTTATGTCGCAATTAATTAAAGCCGAATCCAATGCTTTGTTTATTGCATCTTCTATTCGCTGCTCTCCTTGCGCCTCGCCTGTATTCATAACAGCAACTTGTCCGTTTTCCAAAATACGTTTTACATCTGCAAAATCAAGACCGATATAACCCGGAACCGTAATAATTTCGGCAATTGACTTGGCAGCATTAGCAAGCACATCGTCAGCATAAGCGAACGCTTCTTTAATTGGAGTATCACGAGGAAGAGTGCGCAGTTTCTCGTTATTTATCAGCAAAATAGCATCAACATATTCAATTAAGGTACGAACTCCTTCAAGTGCGGTGTAAACTTTTGACTGCATTTCCCATTTAAAGGGAGTAGTAACGATTGCAATTGTTAAGATTCCCACTTCTTTTGCTGCACGGGCAATAACCGGTGATGCTCCCGTACCGGTACCTCCTCCCATTCCTGCGGTTATAAAAACCATCTGGGTGTCATCGGCAAGCATCTTTTTTATGTCTTCGTATGATTCTTCTGCCGCTGCCTGCCCTATTTCAGGGAATGCTCCTGCACCCAAACTTTTTGTTGTTTTAGGCCCCAATTGCAATTTGTATGGAACGGGAGATGTGAGAAGGTCTTGATTATTTGTATTGCATACGGCAAATGCAACATCTTTTATTTTTTTTCGATACATGTGATTTACAGCATTGCTACCACCACCCCCAACTCCGATAACTTTAATTATTGAAGTAGCAAGATTTTCAGAATCTATTGGAGGATCTTCCATTTTTATGTCTTTCATTTTTTTATAACGCTTTTTTGAGAATATTACTAATATAAAACTGCAAAATTAACAAAAATAATTACATCTTTTAATAAAAAAATATTTTCCCCTTTCTGTTTCGCACATTCGATAGTCAATTCTTGATTCTTTTGTTTTTTGCATTGCAGTTTAGAATGAAAGATTTTGTAATATTACATACGAACGGGAATCTTATCCCAAAAAGTCCATCAGCCAGTCATAATATTCATTTGATCAATTCGGTCGCACATTTTGGCAATACAACTTCGGCGCATAATGTGTAAAGCGAGATTTACAATTGTTTTATCCTCGTTTCGCTCGATGATTGCAGGAATTGCTAAGATTTTGTGTCGCAATGTTTTAAGCCTGTTACGCACATCGCCTCCAATAATGACTTGCTTGAACAAACTCAAAAAATTGTATGCAATTGTCATCAGCATCAATGCTGCTTCTGTACCATCAAAACAGATCTGATTCATTTTATCCAACGCATAATAATATTTGAGTTCTTTGATACGATTTTCACAGTTAGCACACCCGGGATAAAGCCGCCAAATGTCTGCTGCACTGAGTTTTAACGAAGTAATGTAACAAGTATAACGATAATTATTTACTTCCAAAAACTCATCCCCAAACAGTGAAAGTTGTTTGCCTGCGGCTTTGGGGCGCAATGATATTTTTTGCCTTGCGGAAAGCATTCTGAGTGGTTTTTCCCAATCTTCACCCAGATATTCAAACTTACAAATTTATATGTCATTGTTGAGTTTTTCGATGATGCACTGGGCTTACCAAACACCGATAAAGCGTGTAGCCAATTATCATTCGCACGATTTCTGTTCCGAGCATTGGTCAACAAAATCCATGTCGGATAAATAGATATACTGTTTGCTTATGCAACAATCTTTTGTAATTAATTTTTATTCAAACTCAATATTTCCGTTAATTTCAAAATTAAAAGGCAATCCGCTTTTTGAAAGTTTTTCCAAAAATGGGTCCGGGTCAAATTCTTCAACATTATATACTCCATTGCCAGTCCATTTTCCAGTCAAAAACATATATGCGCCGGTCATTGCGGGGACGCCTGTTGTGTAACTTACCGCCTGAGCGCCTGTTTCTTCAAATGCCGCCTGATGTGAGCAGTTATTATAAATATAAAAACTTACAGGTTTGCTGTCTTTAATTCCTCTGATACGACATCCGATTGAAGTCCAACCGGTATAGTTTTGTCCGAGTTCCTGCGGGTTTGGTAATACTGCTTTAAGAAATTGAATCGGCACAATTTTTTGTCCGTTATAGTCAATTTCATCAATTCGAGCCATTCCGATATTTTGAATAACCCTCAAATGCGTCAAATATTCCTGCCCGAAGGTCATCCAGAACCTTGCACGGCGTAGTGTAGGAAAATTTTTAACCAAACTTTCAAGTTCTTCGTGGTAAAGTAAATACGAGTCTTTTTCCCCGATTTCGGGATAGCAAATTTGTCGGTGAACCGACAGAGGCGCGGTTGTGTGCCATCTGCCGTTTTCCCAAAATTTTCCTTCTTGAGTAATTTCGCGTATATTTATTTCCGGATTAAAATTTGTTGCAAACGCCTTTCCATGATTTCCTGCATTACAATCCACAATATCAAGATAATGTATTTCATCAAAATAATGTTTTGCAGCGTATGCGGTAAAAACGGATGTAACACCGGGGTCGAAGCCACAGCCGAGTATAGCGGTTAATCCTGCTTTTTTAAATTTTTCTTGATATGCCCATTGCCACGAATATTCAAAATGTGCCTCATCTTTTGGCTCATAATTGGCTGTATCCAAATAATTTACACCACTTTCGAGGCATGCATCCATAATTGTCAAGTCCTGATAGGGTAAAGCAACGTTGATAACAAGTTTTGGGCGAAAATCATTAAACAATTTCACAAGTTCGGGAACTTTGTCTGCATCAACAGCGGCAGTTTTAATATCAACATTGTAACGTTTTTTAATATCCTGCGCAATTGCATCGCATTTTGATTTTGTACGGCTTGCAAGCAGTATTTCTGAAAAAATATCTGAATTTTGAGCGAGTTTATGAACAACTACTGTTGCTACACCACCTGCACCGATTACAATTATTTTACTCATTTTTTTATGTTTGTTATTAATAGGAAAAAATCTAATTCATATATTTATACTTTTATTATCCACACAAAGCATATCCGCAACCCAAACATTTGAGGCATCCTTCCTGATAAACAAGCAATTTCAAGCCGCATTCAGGGCATCTTTGTTCGTTGGCAGCCGTTCCGTTCGGGATATATTTTTTCAAGGCACGTTCCACACCCACTTTCCACGAGTTAATACTTTCGGAGTTGAGTTGGAGTGAGGCGATTAATTTGACAACCTTGTCGATTGGCATCCCGTGCCGTAAAACGCCTGAAATTAATTTTGCATAGTTCCAAAATTCGGGGTCAAACTTGTGCGACAAACCCTCTACCGTAGTTTTAAATCCGCGCTTGTTAGTAAACTGAAAATCGTAACGTTTACCATTTTCATCCTCAATTTTTACTATTCTCCCCTTTTCAACTGTTTTGGGCAGTAAAATTCCTTCATCATCATCGGCAATACCTGTGAAAATTTCGTAGGGACGACCTTTATACAATCCAACAAAGGCAATCCATTTATCTTTTGCATTTTGAAAACGCACCACATCGCACTCTAATTCTTTCGGACGCGTAAGTTGTTGCGTTTCAATGCAAAAACAATCCGGTTTCTGTTTATCAGATACTTTTTCTCCATCTTCTTCTTTTTTAACTAAAACGCCAGCCCGTGAACCATCTCTATACACCGTAATCCCCTTACAGCCGGCATACCATGCCTCTTGATACAACTGCCCGACAAGTTCTTCGCTCGCATCATTCGGCAAATTAATAGTTACCGAAATTGAATGGTCGACCCACTTTTGAATTCTCCCCTGCATTTGCACTTTTTTTAGCCAATCAATATCACCGGCTGTTGCCTTATTGTACGGCGATTTTTCAACTAATTTATCAATTTCTTCGTTAGAATATTTTTTAGTAACATCATAACCTTTGGCAAGCATCCATGTAACAAATTTATGATGAAAAACCGTATATTCTTCAAAAGAGTCGCCATTCTCATCAACTACATCAACATGCACATTTTTATCATTAGGATTTACTTTTCTCCTTCTGGTATAGACGGGTAAATATACAGGTTCAATTCCGCTTGTAGTTTGTGTCATAATGCTCGTTGTACCTGTTGGGGCAATTGTAAGGCAGGCAATATTGCGCCGACCATATTTTGTCATAAGGTCGTAAAGTTCGGGGTCAGCATTTTTCAAACGGTTGATATACGGATTATTTTTTTCACGCTCGGTATCAAATATCTCAAATGCTCCGCGCTCTTTTGCCATTTCAACAGACGAACGGTATGCAGCCAAGGCAAGCGTTTTATGAACTTCTTCGGAAAAGATTATCGCCTCTTCTGTGCCATAACATAAACCAAGGGCAGCCAACATATCTCCTTCTCCCGTTGTTCCAACACCGGTACGGCGTCCTTTGAGTGTCTTTGTGCGTATTTTTTCCCAAAGACAATATTCGGTTTTCTTAATTTCGTTATCTTCCGGGTCGGATTCTATTTTGGAAATAATTTTTTCAATTTTTTCCATTTCCAAATCAATAATATCATCCATAATACGCTGAGCAAGTACAACATGTTTTTTGAAAAGGTCATAATCAAATTCTGCTGTTTCGGTAAAAGGATTTTTTACATAAGAATATAAATTAATAGCCAAAAGACGACAACTATCGTAGGGACATAGCGGAATTTCGCCGCAAGGATTAGTAGAGGTCGTACGAAAACCCAAATCGGCATAACAATCGGGAACGGATTCTCGCATGATTGTATCCCAAAACAACACTCCCGGCTCTGCCGACAACCAAGCGTTGTGGATAATTTTTCCCCACAAAGATGTTGCATCAATTTCTTTTGGTGGAAATTTTTCAAAATCAGGATTGTCAACAGGATAACATTGCACAAATGGTGTTTGATTTATTGCTGCCTGCATAAACGAGTCGGTAATTTTTACTGAAACGTTTGCACCTGTAATTTTTTTTGGATCCTTTTTAGCATCTATAAAACTTTCAGAGTCAGGATGTTTGATAGAAACCGACAACATCAATGCACCACGCCGTCCATCTTGTGCAACCTCGCGCGTGGAATTAGAATAGCGCTCCATAAACGGAACGATGCCCGTAGATGTCAGTGCCGAATTTTTCACTTGCGACCCTTTGGGGCGAATGTGCGACAGGTCGTGACCCACCCCACCACGACGTTTCATCAATTGAACCTGCTCTTCATCTATTTTGATAATCGCTCCGTAAGAATCGGAATTACCATCAACCCCTATCACAAAGCAGTTTGAGAGCGATGACACCTGAAAATTATTACCGATTCCTGTCATTGGACTGCCCTGCGGAATGATATATCTGAAATTGCGAAACAATTCAAAAAGTTCGCTCTCCGACAACGGATTAGGATATTTTTGTTCGATACGCGCAATTTCGCCGGCAAGCCGATGGTGCATATCGTCAGGGGTAAGTTCGTAAAAATTGCCGGCAGAATCTTTCAACGCATATTTTGTAGTCCAAATTCTGCTTGATAATTCGTCGCCCTGAAAATAATTTAATGTCGCACGCTCGACTTCTTCCTGAGAATAAACTTTTTTCTCTTTCTTATTTTTAGATTGTTGCATAAATGTAATTTTGTCGTCAATGATATATTATATATGTTGTAATAAATGGGCTGCAAATTTATCAATAATTCTTTATTTATTGCACTTTTTTTTTAATTTTTGTATAAAAAATAAATTAAAAATTTCCCAAAATAAAAAGTAATAGTTTGTTTTTTAGATATTTACATAATGAAAATTTAAGAAAAAATATTTAAAAAATATTTTTATAAAAACAATCATGAAAAAAAAATTGATATTTCTTATTTTTTAATAAAAAAGAAATTCCTAAAAAAATTCATATTGCATAGTAGTGTGTGAAAAATATAAAATGTTTAAAAACAACAACACATCATTGCACAAAAGTAACAAAGTAACAGAAATTTATATAAATTCTAAAAATTTTACATAATTATTTGTAATTTTGCGGGCAAAATTTTTTAAATTTTAAAAGTAAATAATTAAATTATTAAATAATTATGGGCACAACTGCTGAAGTTCCGAAAAAATCTCTGAATTTTATTGAAGAATTTGTTGAAAATGATTTGTCAAACGGTCGCAATGGGGGCAGGATTCAGACCCGTTTTCCGCCCGAACCCAATGGGTATTTACACATTGGACACGCAAAGGCAATTTGCCTCGATTTCGGCATCGCTCGCAACTATGGCGGTATTTGCAATCTGCGCTTTGATGATACAAATCCCGTGCGAGAAGATGTTGAATATGTTGATTCCATTATGGAAGATATTCAATGGCTTGGCTATAAATGGGAAAATATTTTTTACGCATCGGATTATTTTCAGCAACTTTGGGATTTGGCTGTTATTTTTATTAAAAAAGGCTTGGCATACGTAGACGAGCAAAGTGCAGAAGAAATAGCACAACAAAAAGGAAGTCCTACTGTTGCAGGAACAGCAAGTCCGTTTCGCAATCGCCCGATTGATGAGAATTTATCTTTGTTTGAAAAAATGACAAATGGCGATT
Organism: Paludibacter sp.; assembly: GCA_009781075.1. Lineage (GTDB taxonomy): Bacteria > Bacteroidota > Bacteroidia > Bacteroidales > Paludibacteraceae > WRGS01. The sequence continues at coordinate 19,083 of WQYU01000016.1, forward strand.
TTGAAGACGGTAAAATGGTATTGCGTGCCAAAATTGATATGTCTTCTCCAAATATGCACTTTCGTGACCCGATTATGTACCGCATTATTAAAACACATCCTCATCATCGCACCGGTTTCAAGTGGAAAGTGTATCCGATGTACGACTTTGCACACGGACAAAGCGACTTTTTTGAAGGAGTAACCCATTCGCTATGCACACTTGAATTTGAAGTTCATCGCCCGCTTTACGACTGGTTTATCGACCAGTTTCAAAACAGCGACTATCGTCCGCAACAGCGCGAATTTAATCGCTTAAACCTGACCTATACCGTTATGAGCAAGCGGAAACTGTTGCAACTTGTACAGGAAAATCTTGTGTGCGGATGGGACGACCCGCGTATGCCGACCTTGTGTGGATTGCGCAGACGCGGATATTCGCCTGAGGCAATTCATAATTTTATTGACAAAATAGGTTATACTAAATTTGAGAGTTTGAATGACATTGGACTGCTTGAATTTTCGGCACGCCAAACGCTAAATAAAACAGCAAAACGTGTTTCTGTCGTTTTAGACCCAATAAAATTAATTATTACAAATTATTCGGAAGATAAAACCGAACTGCTTGAAACTGAAAACAATCCTGAAGATGAGACGGCAGGAGTGCGACATGCTAGTTTTTCAGGCGAACTATACATTGAACGTACTGATTTTATGGTAGATGCTCCGAAAAATTATTTTCGCATAAAACCTGATGGACAAGTGCGATTAAAAAGTGCTTATATAATTCAGTGTACAGGTTTTAAAAAAGATGAAAACAATTGTATTACAGAAGTTTACGCAGAATATTTTCCTGAAACAAAAAGCGGGATGCCCGAATCAAACCGAAAGGTTAAAGGGACTATTCATTGGGTTGATGCAAAAAACTGTTTGCCTGCCCAAGTTCGCCTGTACGACCGCCTTTTCTCCGTTGAAAATCCTTCTGCCGATGAGCGCGATTTCCGTCAACTGCTCAATCCCGATTCTTTGAAAATTGTGGAAAATGCAAGAGTGGAAATGTCGTTAAAAGATTCCAAACCACTTGATTACCTGCAATTTCAACGCACCGGATATTTTACCGTTGATTACGACTCAACGCCCGACAATCTTATTTTCAACCGTACCGTTTCACTCAAAGACAGTTGGGCAAAAGAGAAAAGTGAAAAGTGAATAATGAAATATAGGTAATATTCAAATTTTCTTTACCTTTGCACTTTGGCTATCGGAGCAATATATTGTAATTGTTGTTATAATATTACAAAAATGTAACTTTATTCGCTGATTACCAAATATTTATGACAGTACATTTTTTACAACTTTAATAATGAATTTTGTTATGAAAAAATTTATTAAAATTTCAACTAAAATCTGCGGCGCATTGTTAGCCGTATTGGGATTTTCTGCGTTGGCTACATCTTGTAAATATGGGGTGATTGTACCTAATCCTGCTTACGGAATGCCTTCTGCCGACTATTTTATTGATGGAAAAGTAGTTTCCGAACAAACCGAAGAACCGATTAAAGATTTAAAAATTCGATTTGTTGGACAAATAGGCAGTGATTATCATCCTATTGACAGCGTTTTTTCTGACGAAAATGGTGAATTTAATTTTGTCCGTCAGAGAGAATTTCCATTAACATCATATTCACTTGATATTCAAGATGTTGATGGTGATTTAAACGGTGCATTTAATGATACGACAGTTAATGTTCAAATTGAAAATGACGAATATCAAGGCAGCGATGGAGAATGGTATTTTGGAACGTATCGTAAAACTTTTGATATAAAATTGGAACAAAAAGATTAATTTTTAAACTAAAAATATCATGAATAAATTTATCAAAATCTCAACTAAAATCTGCGGTGCAATGTTAGCCGTATTGGGATTTTCTGCGTTGGCTACATCTTGTGGTACAAATGAGCCTAATCCTGCTTATGGAATGCCACCGAATGAATATATTGCAGGCAAAGTGACCGATAAAGTTACAGGGAAACCAATTAAGGGTATAAAGGTTAGAAATTGGTATGCAGGAATTATACCAATGTATGGTGTGCCTTCCGGTAATTATATGGAACAATCCGCTTTCACTAACGAAAATGGAAATTACGAAATCTTCATTGAAAGGGTCCAGCCTCATTTGTCCTTTCAAGATGTTGATGGTGAAGAAAATGGCTTGTACAACGACACGACTGTTACTGTTGATATGAATAATATTGCTTTAACGCCTAAAAATTAGCACACAGATGGCGCAGATTTGATATGATTTACACAGATAATTATAAACATAAAGAATTGACAGATAAAATTATACAGGCATTTTATTGCGTTTATAATGAGTTGGGTTTCGGTTTTTTAGAAAACGTTTATCAGAATGCGCTTTATTTTAAGTTGTTAAAAAAAGGTTTTAAAGTTGATACACAAAAAGCCATTGATGTGTATTATCAAACACAACTTGTTGGAAAATACAGAGCAGATTTGGTTGTTAATGATTTAATTATTTTGAATTGAAAGCGGTTGATTATTTGGTTATTGAACACGAATTACAATTAATCAATTACTTAAAGGCAACAGACATGGAAGTTGGGCTGTTATTAAATTTTGGTGCAAAACCCGAAATTCGTCGAAAAGTATTTGATAATGAAAGAAAAAATCTTGCAAATCATATTAAATCTATGTTATCTGCGTGCAAAAAAATCTAAAAAAATGAATTTAAAAAAGAAGATCGCACTTGAATTATTCCGCAAAATACGGCATAACGATGCCAAACTGCACGAACTCAACTACATTTTTTGGGAAACAACTTTGCGTTGCAACTTGCGCTGTATCCATTGCGGCAGCAGTTGCGAAGCGAATGTTCCGATACAGGATATGCCCAAAGAGGACTTTTTGGCGGCGATAGATAAAATTATTCCTATTGTCAATCCTAACAAAACGATGATTGCCATAACAGGCGGCGAGCCGCTTTTACGCAAGGATTTGGAGGATGTGGGCAGGGAACTTTATAAACGCGGCTTTCCGTGGGGCATCGTTACAAACGGAATGCTGCTAAACGAAACCCGCCTCAAATCGCTGCTGCAAGCGGGAATGCGCTCTGCCACCGTGTCGCTCGACGGACTTGAAGAGGCGCACAACTGGATGAGAAATTCGCCGTTGAGTTTCAAAAATGCGGTTAAGGCGATTTCGCTTTTTACCAAAACAAAAAATTTCCGCTTTGATGTTTGCACCTGCACAACGCAAAGAAATATCCACCAACTGCATCAAATCAAAGAACTGCTGCTGTCGCTCGGCTTGAAGGAGTGGCGTATTTTTACCGTTTCACCCATTGGCAGAGCAAAAAACAATCCCGACCTGCAACTTTCGGACGAGCAGTTCCGCTCTGTTTTTGAATTTATCAAAGAGGCAAGAAAAGAGGGCAAATTGCGTGTAAATTACGATTGCGAGGGCTTTTTGGGCGATTATGAGGGCGATGTAAGGGATAATTTTTTCACCTGCCGAGCAGGAATAAATGTAGCATCAATTCTTGTGGATGGCTCAATTTCCGCCTGCCCCGATTTGCGTGAAAATTTTATTCAGGGCAACATCTACAAAGATGATTTTGCAGAAGTTTGGCAAAACCGTTATCAAATCTACCGCGACCGTTCGTGGACAAAAACAGGCGAATGTGCCGACTGCAAAGTGTTCCGCTACTGCGAAGGCAACGGCTTGCACCTCCACGACGAAAAAAACGGCGAACTGCTTTTTTGCCATTACAAAAAATTATACCCGAAAAAAAATTAAAAATATTTAAAATTTTTGCAAAAGTCGTCAGTAATACAAGAAGTTTCAGTAAATTTTATCAATGGTCAGCATACGTACTTTTAATTCTAAATGCACTTGCACCAACAAATCGCCGTATAGTAAAGGAAAAGCCAAAGATTGAAATGCTTATGAATACAAGTTACATAGAATATTATTTTCAAGCAAACATTATTTCTTTATAATAAAAACCGATATGTCCTCCTTCAGACGTTTCTAATATCATTTTCCCGTCATCTTGTATTTCAACAATTTTGGCAAAAAAAATTATGTTGTCATTTGTACGAAAATTGTGGAAACCATCGTTGCGATATAAAGCATTGAAATATTGCAACTTAATATTTGGATAATTATTTTTGTCATTTAAAAATGACAATACTTTTTGACAAATATTTCTTAAAATGTCATTCAAATTTGCAATTTGTTTTCCTGTAATTTGACAAAGGGAAATCGGATTAATAATGTAACGGCTAAAGTGTAATTGATTTATATTCAGTCCAATACCAATAATTGAGTATAAAATTTGCTTGCCTTTTAAAGTGTTTTCAATTAAAATTCCGCAAATTTTTTGTTGCCGCCAGTAAATATCATTCGACCATTTGATTTTAAATTTTTCGTCTGAATTTTGGGGTAAATATTCATCAAGAACAGATTTTATAGCCAAAGCAGTTGCCTGCGAAAGAATAAAATTTTTATCAACAGTCAAATTTTTTGGACGAAATAAAATACTGAAAGTCAAATTTTTACCACATTCTGTTTCCCATATATTACCTGCCTGTCCTCTCCCGTTCGACTGAAAATCAGCAATTAGCACAAAGCCCGATTGTAAATTCGTTGTTCTGAGCATTTGAACAAGCAAATCATTCGTAGAAGGTGTACATTCAATATGTTGGTATCTTATTTGCATATTGTTTGTGCGAAGACAGAGGTTTTTATTTTTTTAAAATTCAAATAATTTTCGGCAATGGATATATCACATTTGGTGGTAAAAAAGCAGAAATATCTTTTCCATAGTGCAACAAATCGCGTACAACTGATGAAGAAATATAAGCGTATTCGTATTCGGTAAGAAGTATCACTGTTTCAATTCCTGTGAGTTTGCGGTTGGCATCTGCAATCGAATGTTCGTATTCAAAATCGGACACGGAGCGAATACCTCGCAATATATAATTAGCATTCAATTGTTTGGCAAAATCTATGGTCATACAATCGTACTTTTCCACACTCACACGCGGCTCGGCGGAAAATGTCTGCTGAATTATTTTTATGCGCTCCGAAAGTGGAAACATCGTATTTTTGGTTTGGTTTGTTCCAATGGCAACAATAATTTCGTCAAAAAGCCCAAGTCCACGACACACAACGCTGTAATGACCGATAGTAAAGGGGTCGAAAGTTCCGGGAAAAATTGCACGCCTTATCATATTATTTTAGGTAATGATATACTCTTATTTACACTATATACAAAAACACAGTTTTTCTGAATAAAACAAAATCAAACTTTTTATTTTTTGGTATTATAATCAACTGCTTTTAGTATCATTCTATCAAATTCAGACAACAGTCTTTTTTGTGGATTATACCTTATATCAATCGCTTAATTCTATAAGATAACCCTTTAATTGCAATAAAACAATCTTTTTAAGATTAAACAACTTCGCAAAATTAGATAAAAATTTCTAATTGCTCACTAATATTTTTCAAAAAACAAAAACCTTTTTTACATTTGCACCAGAATTGTACCAATTGTGCAATTTGCTTTATTAGAAATATTGCAGTAATTTTGTCCCCCCAAAAAATTATTAATTTATTTAATTTATTATTATATTTAAAATCTAAACTCAAAATTTCTTTATAATTATGGCACGACCACTTAACTTTATGACAGCCGAAAATGCGGCTTCTTATATTAACGATGGCGACATTGTAGGTTTCAGCGGCTTTACCGCCGCCGGCGCACCCAAAGCAGTGCCAACTGCACTGGCAAATCGGGCAAAACTTTTTCACGAAGACGGACAACAATTTAAAATAAGTATATATACCGGTGCATCTACCGGCGGTTCGCTCGACAGCGAACTTGCCGAAGCCGATGCTATTGCTTTTCGCACTCCATATCAGTCATCAAAGGAATTGCGCGATGCAATTAATTCAGGAAATGCTCCATACGTTGATATGCACCTTTCGCACCTTTCGCAGCAGTTGCGATATGGCTTTTTACCCAAGCCAAAATTTGCTGTTGTTGAAGCGTGCGATGTTACCGAATATGGCGAAATTGTGCCTACAACAGGTGTGGGAATCTCGCCAACCATTTGCCAAATGGCTGATTATATAATTATTGAATTGAATCATCATCATCCTACGGATTTGCGCGGGTTTCACGATATTTATATTCCAACCGACCCGCCGCAACGTCGCGATATTCCTATTTATAAAGTATCCGACAGATTTGGGGCGCTTTCTATTCAGGTAAATCCTCAAAAAATTCTCGGAATTGTTGAAACAAACAGGCAAGACGAGGTAAGTGCATTTGCGCCCTTAGATGAAGTAACACAAAGGATAGGACAAAACGTTGCTGATTTTCTTGTTGCCGAAATTAATGCAAGGCGTATTCCAAAGCAGTTTTTGCCAATTCAATCGGGAGTGGGAAATATTGCAAATGCAGTTCTGGGCGCACTCGGCTCAAACCCAAATATTCCTCCTTTTGATATGTTTACAGAAGTGATTCAAGATGCCGTTATTGGTCTAATGGAAAATGAAAAAGTGAGATTTGCAAGCGGTTGTTCACTTACAATCACCCCTGACGAACTTAAAAAAGTATATTCTAATATGAATTATTTCCGTAATCGAATAGGATTGCGCTCGCAGGAAATTACAAATAATCCTGAAATTATTCGCCGACTTGGATTGATTACTGTTAATACAGCGCTTGAAGCCGATATTTATGGGAATGTGAACAGTACGCACGTTCTTGGTACAAAAATGATGAACGGCATAGGAGGAAGCGGCGATTTTACACGCAACGCTTATCTTTCGATTTTTACAACGCCTTCGACAGCCAAAGACGGAAATATTAGCACATTTGTACCGATGGTTTCGCACCACGACCACACCGAACACGATGTTCAGGTTATGATTACCGAACACGGAGTTGCCGACCTGCGCGGAAAATCGCCAATCCAGCGGGCAATGACAATTATTGATAAATGTGTTTCGCCGATGTACCGCCAAATGTTGCGCGACTATGTAAAACATTGTGATATTGCTCATACGCCGCATAACCTTGCTGCCTGCTTTGCAATGCACACAGAATTTATCAAAACAGGAACAATGAAAAATGTGAAATGGGAAGATTATATGTAATTTTTATTTATTTTTTCTAATAATAATTTTCTAAATGTTTTTTTGAGTGTCTATTGTAAATAAAATAAATTTCTGTTTTTTGTAATTTCTTATATTACTTATATAAATAAGAAAAATATCGTTGCTAAAGAATTTTTATCTGATATTAAATGTAAAAAATTATATATTTAATTCATTAATAATTAGCAATTTAACGCTAATATATGACTTATTCTCAAACGATTCAATATCTTTATGCACAAACACCGGCGTTTCACCAAGTCGGTGCGGTGGCATATAAGCCGGGTCTTCAAAATACGAGAAAATTGATGAACGCTTTGGGAAATCCCCAAAAAAAATTCAAAGCAATTCACATAGCAGGCACAAATGGTAAAGGTTCCGTTTCGCATTATTTGGCTGCCTGTTTGCAAAAAGCAGGATATACAACGGGACTTTATACTTCGCCACATTTAGTGGATTTTGCCGAAAGAATTAGAATTGACGGGCAAAAAATCGGCAGAAAATATGTTGTAGATTTTGTTAAAAAAAATAAAAATCTTTTGGAAACAATAAAACCATCGTTTTTTGAATTTACAATGGCGATGGCTTTTTGCTTTTTTGCCGATAGAGAAATTGATATTGCAGTTGTTGAGACAGGGCTTGGTGGGCGTTTGGACAGTACAAATATCCTCAGGCCTGTACTTTCAGTTATTACAAATATTGCTTTTGACCATACGGAATTTTTGGGAAATACTTTGGAGAAAATTGCCCAAGAGAAGGCTGGCATTATAAAACGTAAAATTCCTGTGGTTATTGGAGAGGCAACAGAACAAACGCACCCTGTTTTTGTAAACAAAGCAAATGAAAAGGATGCACCGATATTTTTTGCTAAAGAAAAATATCAAATAACAAAAAATAAAGACCTGCCAAACGGAAAAATGAGTTTTCAGGTTATTTCAAAAGAAAATAATAATTTTGATTTTGAATGTTTTTCGGGCTTGTGTGGAATTTATCAACTTAACAATCTTGCAACAGTCCTTACAGCGATTGATGTGCTGAATAAATATACCAAATACAATGTTTATGTGAAAAATATATTTGAAGGGCTGGCATTTGTGAGCGAACTTACAGGCTTGCAGGGACGTTGGCAAACTATCGGATATAATCCTAAAATCGTTGTTGATACGGCGCATAATCCAGCAGGGATTGCACAGGTTGTAAAGCAAATTCAAATCGAACATTTTGATTTACTGCATATTGTCTTTGGAATGGCTGCCGACAAAGATATTCCGGCTGTCTTGGCTCTTTTACCACAAAATGCTGTTTATTATTTTACTCAGGCAAAAACGCAACGTGCCATTTCTACAAAAGATTTACAGACACAAGCAGAAAAGTACCAACTTTTGGGTGAAGCATTTCATTCGGTATCGGAGGCAGTAAGCGCCGCAAAAAAAAATGCTAATGCAAATGATATGATTTTTATCGGTGGAAGTAATTTTGTTGTAGGAGAGGCGTTAGACAATTAATAAATATAATCACAGGCTCAAATGCAAAATTGCTGATTGGAGAGTTGAGTACGCACCTCGCGGGGCGTTATGTCGAAATTGAACTTTTTCCGTTTTCAAGCCTAAAACTAATAACCTGAGTTTTGGATAAGCGATAGCCCGTTAGGGCTTGCATATCAATAGAATACAATTTCAAACGACAAATCTTGTTCGTTAGGACATTCACAATGAAAGCCCTACAGGCTAATATGGTCGGAAACATTATATTTTCCATTGATATTTATCG
>WQYU01000017.1 GCA_009781075.1 Paludibacter sp.
AATCGTTATTTATCATCTATAAAAGATAGAATTGCCAATTTTTGGAAACTATTTTCACTCTCTTTAAAACCAAATAATTTACTGAAAAATATTTGTGTAATTAATTATTAGAAATTATATAAAATACATTTTATTATGTTTTTTACTAAAAATGCAAAGGTATAAAAAAATATTCAACCTTGCAAATCTCAAAAACAATTTGAGATTTGCAAGGTTGACATACGTCATTGCGAGGGCGAAAACCGAAAGCACGAAGGCAACTATCTCCCCGTCATTGCGAGCCGCTGCAAGCGGCGAAGCAATCCGGAAAAATACAAAAACTAAAAAAAGCAGGGGCGTGTGTGCGTTCCTGTTTTTTTTTGCCTTTATGCTCTGTGGTTCTCTGTAAAATCAACAAAAACACTTTTTTTCTCTTTTAGGAAACTACCTGCCCGTCGCCAAGCCGCCGACAAATAAGTTAAAAGCCGAAAGTTAAATTTTCTCTATTGTCCATTCTTCAACCCAGCCGACATTTCCGTTTGTCAGGCGAATTTCAACCCACGAATTGAGTGTGCTAACCACAACAATTTTTGTCCCTTCGTGCAACACAAACAGGTCTGTACCGCTTTGGTCGGGAGAACTCTTTGCAGTTACAGCGCCATTCATTACAATAGCAGAATTTCTATTAAGCATATTTTTTTTCTCTATACCTGCAAAAATTAACATTACAACACTAAACAATAGAGAAAAGAACGCAATATAAAAAGCCGATTTTCGCAAAAGCTGTTTTCCTCCAAAAATAAAAAAGAAAATACAAATCAGCATGAACAAGAACGCTCCAAAACTTGCATAAAGCCAAGTATTTGAATTAAAGAGATTTACAACAATTTCTGTCCAACGTGCAAGGAAAAACGAAGAACTATCAGGAATTTTGTCAATTAATTTTTGCTGTGCAAAAGTGAGATTATGTCGGGCATCGGCGTAGTTTGGTGCAAGGCGCAAAGCGCGTTCATAATTGAGAATTGACTTGGCAATTTCGTTTTGTTTGAAATAGGCATTCCCCAAATTGTAGTATAGTTCAGGCGCTATTTCGTTTGTTTTCAATATGTTTTCGTAAATTTCAGCCGCCTGTGCATATTCTCCTTTTGAATAAAGTTGGTTTGCCTGCTGCAACAAATTTTCCGCTTCTGCGGCAAACAAATTAACAGCATTTATTATTAAAATGATTAATATTGTTAATTTTTTATACATTTTTATTTGAAAATTTTTAAAATAATTAATTTTTTGTTTTCAATAAATCTTCCATTTTTCCTAATAAATCAATGGCATTTTCGTAGAGATTTCCCATTTCCTGCTGACCTGAATTCGGTGCATAACGCGCAAATTCACAAGTATTTAAGGTTTCATTTAATTGCACAACAATTTCATCTGCAACTCCTTTTTCGTTAAGAACTTCGCCGACCCGCTCTTTTGTCAGTTCTGACGATGAAATGTTTAATTTATCACTCAAATAATTCCAAATCGATTTTAACGTTTCTTCATAAAAAACATCTTTTTTGCCTGCATCAAGCAGTTTTTTTGCTCCTTTTAATCGTTTGACTGCCACTTTGTTAGCATGTCTGTTTCGTACTAAAATAATATCTGAGTTTTCTTTTACTTTTTTTCTGAAAATGAAAAATAATAACAGCGCAACAAAAAGCGGAATGAGATACATCAACCAGGCTGTAATTGTTCCAAAAAGTGGTATTTCTTCTTTTTTCAGTTTAAAATTATTAATATTTATATAACGAATGTCATTACCTAACTGTTTTATTTCTTCTTTGTTAGCAATATTTCCACCGGAAATAAATGTTGAGGAGGCATCACCTTTTTCAATATGTAAATTGTAGGCAGGAATTTGTAACGATTTGTAACTTCCGCTGTTGGTATCAAAATAACTGAAAGTAGTTGCAGGAATCAGATAATCACCCATTTGGCGTGGAATTGCCATATACTCAATGGTTTTAGTACCTGAAACGCCGGAAGTTGTAGTTTTGAAATTATTCGTAACCTTTGGGTCGTAAATTTCAAAACTTGCAGGGAATTTAATTTCCGGATTTGCTATCATTTTCATATTGCCGGTACCCGAAATAACAATTTTCAGCGTGATTGCTTCGTTTGCCTTAACCTTTTGCTCTGATATAGAAGGTGTTAGCGTAAATTGTCCCACTGCTCCTGAAAAATCTGCCGGCTTCCCCGTAGGCAGACTTGATGCAGATATAGTTGCTGCCGGGGCTGTAATACTACGATTTAAGTCAATATATGGGTCGTTAAAAAAGTCGTCGAAAATGCTGCGCGGTTGAGTTTTGCGATTTTCAACTCTCAAAGTCGCATCAAAATTGGCTGCCTCAATTCGCAAATCTCCGCTTTTTTGAGGATAAAGTACAACTTTATATAGTTCTATGGTTGCATAATTGCGTCCATTAATATTTTCATAATTCATTGACCTGTTGGCAGAAATATCAATATCCTGCTTCATAAAACCGGCAAAATCAGGGATTTTCTTTGCCTGACAATTAACTAACCCTATTGATGGATTAATATAAAGTTTATATGTTAAAATTATTGCTTCCTGCTCAAAAACTTTTGTGCGCGAAACTATTGTTTTGATATACAAATCATCAGACGATATTGAAGTTGCTGTTGTTGCCTGTCCTCCGGCTGAATTTTGCTGCTGTTGAGATTTTGAATTTTCATCAGGCGGCAAAACCTTAATTGACAATCCGTTAGAAGTGATTTTATTACCATTTACAATAATTGTTGCAGGGGCAATAGAAAATGTTCCCGCTTGATGAGCAAGCAAAGTAAAAGTATAAGTATTTGATAATGAGATGCTTTGTTGTCCGTTTACATTACTCATCACCGAAGAACTCGAAGTAAAAGGACCAGCCAGAACCTCGAAATTGCTAAATTCCGGCGCACGAAAACTTTGACCATTTGCATTTATTTCGTAGGAAATTTGAAAGGGCTTATTTACGATTACAGGTTGCTGTGCAGATGCCTTAAAAGAAACCTGCTGTGCATAAATATTAGCGCCTAATATGCTTAAAATAAATAATATATATAATTTTTTCGCTTTCAATTTAATATTTTTTTTAAAATTAATTACAAAACATAAATACTCTGCAATAATTAAAATATCTAATTTTTACCAATCTTTGTCGGGCTGCTGCCGGTTTGGTTGAACGGCTTTTTGTGCGTTTTCTTTTGTTTGTTTTTCGTCCTGCATCAACGCATTAAGCAACTGCTGCGCATCGGTTTTGTCCATTTTAGGTTGCTGTTGTTGCTGCTGATTTTGTTGCTGATTTTGCTGATTTTTATCATTTTTTTGCTGCTGATTTTGTTTATCCGGAGGCGGTTTTTTCAAAAATTGCTGTGCATAGGCAAGGTTGTAGCGCGTTTCATTGTCTTTTGGATTTATTTTCAGTGCATTTTTATACGCCTGTATGCTTTGCTCATACTGCTTTTGCGAAAGCAAAGAATTTCCAACATTATGAAAAGCTGCAGCCAACTGATTCTCATCTAACTTTTTGTTTTTCTTTGCATTAGCCAACGCATTATTATAATATTGCAGTGCATCGGAATATTTTCCCTGTTTATACAAAGAGTTTCCCAGATTATAGTTGGCAATAAATTCGGTAGAATCCTTGCTCAACGCCTTGTGATATTCTACTTCGGCAGATGAAAATTGGCGTGAGTTGTATTTTTCATTACCGTCGGTAATATTTCTACTTGCACTTTGCGAGAATATATTAATATTATTTATCAAAAAAATTAATAATATAAATATTTTCAAACCAAAAATTAAAATATTATTTACAAATGTTTTATTCATTCAACTACACAATTTTTTTCTTAATATCAAAAATTTTTATTTTACTGAAAGTTTTATTTTTTCTATTAAAAACAACAGAATCAATAAGTAACAGCAGCAGCGCAACAAGCGCAAACGATTGGAACTGTTCATTAAAATCGGCATTAGAAGTTTCTATCACTCCTTTTGCCATTTGGTCGAGTTGGCGGGCAATGATGCGATTGGCATTGTCGGTATTGTCGGCTCGCACATAAATTCCTCCGCCTGTTGCCGCAATCTGCTGGCACATCTGTTCGTTGAGTTTGGTAACAACAATATTTCCCTGACTGTCTTTCTTAAAACTCATCGTTTCTCCTACCGGAATCGGCACCCCCTGCGGACTTCCAATTCCAATTATATCTACTTGAATATCATTTTGTTGAGCCAATTTTGCAGCATTAATAGCGTCATCTTCGTGATTTTCTCCATCTGTAATTAATATAACAGCGCGTCCCGATTTCTCTTTATTTTCTCCGAAAGATTTAACAGACAAATCGATAGCCGAACCGATAGCCGTACCTTGACGTGGTACCATTTGAGGGGAAATACTTTCCAAAAACATTTTTGCCGACACATAGTCGGCTGTAATCGGCAACTGCACAAAAGCATCTCCTGCAAAAACTACAAGTCCGATTTTATCATCAATCATACGGTCAACTAATTGAGATACAATTCGTTTTGCCTTTTCCAATCTGTTTGGAGCAATATCCTGTGCCATCATCGAATTGGATACATCCAATGCAATTATCACTTCAATTCCGCGCCGTGTGTTTGCCTGCTTTTTGTTGCCAAATTGCGGCTGCGCAAGTGCAATGATAATGAAAAATATTGAACAAAGCATAAGAATTGTTTTTACCAACGGACGCCGAGTAGAAACATTTGGCATCAGTTGCATAACTAACTCTCTATTACCCAGCAGTTTGATTTTGTTTATGCGCTGACGTTGTAAAAAGATAAAAACTCCCAATAAAATGGGAATAATTATCAATAAAAACAATATTTCCGGATTCTCAAATCGAAACATTTTTCAAATTTCTTATTTCAACAAAACGACGCAAAATTAGAAAAAACGAGTTTATCACACAACAATATTGACAATTTATAACTCATTTTATTTTTTTTTAAAATCAAAAAACAAGCAGTTTTTGCGTAATTTTCACCAAATTATTATTTAAAGTAATTAAATACAGCCCGTTAGCAAGCGGATTTAATTGTATAATATTTTCGTTAACATTCCCATTGCTAACTGTTTGTCCGCTTAAATTTGTCACTGTAAACGAATTAAATGTTTGCTCGCAAAGAATCTGTACCGTGCTGTTTTGTTTATTAAAAATAATTGTAATCGGAATAGCCGCAATATTATCAATATTATCAGAAGAATTCCAAGGCGTCCCTGTCTCTGCATAAATTCCCCAAATATATTCTGCAAGTTCGGGATGGTCGATAAAGGGATTTCTATTGCCCTGAATATTATTAAAAATTACATTATTTCTGTCTATTTCCTTTTGTGAAACAGGGTCTTGTCGATTCCATTTTAAGAAAAGATTTACAGCATAATTAGTGAAATTGCAAGTTGAATTAGTATATGTAAAAACGATATTCCCTTCTCCGGAAGTAAAATTTTTATCGACATAGCAAGTTGCCATATAAAAATAAGTGCGAGCAAAATCGCCTTTGTATTCATCTATCGGCTCAAAAGCAATACCTGAATAGCCTGCAAAAGAGGAATTGCCCCTTTTAGAGCCGTTTGCAGATGTGTAAGACGGATTATTTACCTCGCCAAAAGGATAGTTGCTCCTCTCTGCATTTACCTTTTTATCGGTAGGGTAGATGTGAAAAATGTCGGAGTACATTGGTGAAGCGCCACCAAACCAACTTTGCGGCACAGAATGCTCTCGATTGTAATACATACACTCCGAAGGCGCTGCTCCCCCTGTATCTTGATATGGAGCGCCAAAAGTAAAATCGCAGTTTGAATACATGTCCCAAACATACAAAATACCATCTTCCACGCGACTGTCAGTTTCTCTGTAAGCATTCCAAAGCCCTCCATAAGTAATATCTGTATGGTCTGAAATGATATTATTCAAAGCAAGGCGTAAATTATTGTTGGACATGCCGTTAGCCGAATCATAGTATCCGGCAGGCGCTTGGGCAAAAACAAAAATAATGTTGAAAATCAATAAATTAGATGTAATAATTTTTTTCATTTTTATAAAAAATTAAATTTATAATATGCGTTTAATAATAGCAAGTTTGTGAGTGTATTGTTTTGTTTGTTCCGAAATAATTCCTTTTTGGTCGATATAATCAATTTTTACACAAGCAGACGAATGAATTATCTGTTTGTTATTCAATAATATGCCTACATGTACAATTTCTTTATTTTCATTTTCAAAGAAAGCCAAATCACCTTGCTGTGCCGAAGAAATTGTATGAACTTCCGTACCTGTTTCAACTTGCCGCCGGGCATCGCGCGGCACATTTATTCCCAAATTTTCCAAAACTAACTGTACAAGCCCTGAGCAGTCGATTCCAAAAATCGTTTTTCCACCCCAAAGATAGGGCGCAAATAGAAATTTTTTTGCATTACGAATTATTTCTTGCGACGTAACAGACGCTAAATCAGTTATTTGAGCAGGGTCATAAATATACTTTTCATTATTGAGAATACAATTATTGCCCTCATCAAGCCAAAGCGTACTTCCATAAGGAATCGTAATCGGCTGATTTTCAGAATTATAAATTGTTGCAATGGGAACAGAAATTTTTACGGCATATAATTTTTTTTGCGTTTCAAAATTATTTTCAGACAAAACAGTGAGCATTCTTCTATCGCAAAAACCAATATAATTGTCGGTTATATTTCTGATTTTCAAGCGATTATCTGTTTTTTTTAAAATTTCTACTATTTCGCCAAAAAGTAACTGTGAAACCATTTCGGAACGCTCATCATCCTCTGCCCGCAGAGGCACGACGGGCTGTGTCACAATACAATATTTAAAATCCGAATTTTTAGTATTCATTTTTTTAAAAGCACAAAATTACAACAAAATAGGTTGAATATGCTGTTAAAAAAACATAAAAAGCGTAATTATTTATGTGGAAATGGAAACTTCAATACCAAGTTTTTTTATTTTTCTTGCAATTGTTTCCAATTCTTGCGGGGAAGTTTTTTTCAATGATTTTACAGGAGTTTCACGGTCGATGGTATAAATCATAACTTTTTGCGGCTTAAGTTTTTGTAATATTTTCAAATAGGCTGAAATTTCCTTTTCAGTAGTATTATTAATAATTTCTCCGTTGCATGACCCGTGCAAAAACATTGTTTGTATAATCAATTTATTTTCAAAATGTTGCAGATTTTCAACCAACCAGTCCACCGAAAAGTCGCTTTTAACCGGACGGTCAATCTGATGCAGAGTTTTATCTATTGCCGAATCAAGTTTTAGAATTGCCATGTCAATTTTCATTAATGAACTAAAAATCTGCGATCTATATATTTGCGTAGAATTTGTAAGAACGCTAATTTTGGCTTGCGGACAATAGCAATTACGAGCATCTATTGTATCGTCAATAATTTTTTCAAATTCGGGATGAATTGTTGGCTCGCCGTTACCGGCAAAAGTTATTACATCAATCGCTTGATTCTCAATGCATAGGGAATCCAATTTTTCTTCCAAAGCGTATTTTACATCTGCACGTGGTGGCATTGGAAATTCGTGCATGGTAGTATTAAATCCGCATTCGCAGTAAATACAGTTAAAAGTACAAATTTTTGCATCTATAGGCAATAAATTGATTCCCAAAGAATTACCAAGTCGGCGGCTATGTACCGGACCATAAATTATTTCGTGAAAGTGCAACATATTTTTTTCGATGATTAAGATTCAATTTTTTTTACAAAGGTATAGTATTTTTTTATTAAGCAAAACCCGTTGGCGGAATTAAATAAGTGCATATTTAATTTTACCAATAGGTCTGTTGTTAATTTTGTTTTAGGGGACTTCTAAAAATTAATTTTTTACATTTTGATTTTTCAAAGAGCTGCAGTCCGCTAAAACTCTACGAAAAATTATTCCAAAGTAAACCAATATTTTTAAGATAAACAACACTTTTATTGAAAATTTATCTATCTATCTACATATCTACATATCTACATATCTATCATTATTTTATTCATTATCAATATATATCTAACATTTTATCGGCAAAAGATTAAGTCGTATAATCTGCTCATAATATTGTTAATTTTTAGAAGTGCCCTACAGATAAGCAATAAAAGTATAAAGGCGTGAATTTTTCGCGGTTTTGTAGTTTTGTAATCTATTGGTGTGAATATTGTGTTGAAACATAACTATTTAACAACCAGATAAACGCCAATGATAATAACACAAACGCCAATCCAGCGCGTTACAGGTACGCTTTCTTGAAAAATAAAGACAGCAGCCAGCAGTCCGAAAATGTATGCAAAAGCAGTAACAGGATAGGCAACCGAAAACGGAAAATGTTTGAGAATGAAACCCCACAACACTGTTGCGGTAATCAGTAATATTCCGCTGGCAAGCAACCACCAATTTGTCAATAAATTGGCAAACCAAACCCATGAAAATTGAAATTTTGTAATTTTTTCTACCGCAAATTTAAAACAGACTTGACCTGATGCAAGTAAGAGGCATTGAAATATTGTTAAAATAATTACTTTTAGCATTTTATACCAATGATATTATTTTGGATTCATAATTATAAACGGTACAAGCATCTCTTCGAGCGAAACACCGCCATGCTGAAAAGTGTTTTTGTAAAAACTGACATAATAATTGAAATTATTGGGGTAGGCAAAAAAGTCGGAATTTGTGGCAAAAATGTAGTGCGAATTAATATTTGGCGATGGCAGTCCGATTTTTTGCGGCTCGAGAATTTCAAAAACCTCTTTTTTATTGTAACCCAATGACTTACCAACTTTGTAACGTAGATTTGTGTTAATATTTTTTTGTCCCAAAATTTTTATTGCATTATTCACCTGAATAGTTCCGTGGTCGGTTGTAAAGGCAACTTTATTGCTCATAAAACTGAGCGACTTAAATAAATCGTAGGTAGCCGAATGACGAAACCACGAGAGTGTCAGCGAGCGATAGGCATCGTTGTCGTTTGCAAGTTCGCGCATCATTTTTGAGTCGGTTCGTGCATGCGAGAGCATATCAATAAAATTGATAACACATACATTGAGGTCAATATTTTCGAGGTTTGGCAGTTGTTCAATAAGTTTTTCACAAGCCAATGAATCGTTAAGTTTGTGATATGAAAATGTATATTTTTTGCGAAAACGCTCTAACTGCGTCTGTATCAATTCTTTTTCAAAAAGATTTTTTCCTTCTTCTTCCTCTTCTTCTACCCAAAACTGCGGGTAAAGGGTTTTTATTTGTTCCGGAAGAAGACCTGAAAAAATTGCATTTCGTGCGTATTGAGTGGCAGTAGGAAGAAGTGCACAATACAAATCGTCGTTTTCAAAAGTATAAAATTCGTTGAGTATTTCACGAATTAACCTCCATTGGTCATACCGAAAATTATCCACCAAAACAAGAAAAACCTTTTCACCTTTGTCTAACAGCGGGAAAATTTTGTCTTTAAATAAATCCTGACTCATCATTGGGCGCTCCTGCGGTTGTGAAAACCAGTTTTCATAATTTTTTTTGATAAATTTAGTAAAAGTTGAGTTTGCTTCCGTTTTTTGCATTTGCAGCAATTCATACATTCCGTTTTCCGCATCTGAAAGTTCCAATTCCCAGAAAACCAATTTCTTATAAACCTCTACCCAGTCGGCAAAAGATAGCGATTCGTTAATTTGCATACCAATTTTACCAAACTCGCTGCGGTAAGAAGATGTTGTGTGTTCGGTAACAATTTCGCGCTTGTGAATATTTTTTTTCAGCGTTAAAAGGATTTGCGAAGGGTTTACCGGTTTGGTCAGATAATCGGCAATTTTGGCGCCAATTGCCTGATTCATAATGTTTTCTTCTTCGCTTTTGGTAATCATAACCAGAGGCACATTAGGGTCAAGGTCTTTGATATACGATAGCGTTTCAAGTCCGCTCAAGCCGGGCATATTTTCGTCAAGAAAAATAATATCAAAACTCATGCTTCGGCACAAATCAACGGCATCGGTGCCATTGGTCGCCGTAATTACATCATAACCTTTGTCTTGCAAAAAAATAATATAAGGTTTGAGCAA
Organism: Paludibacter sp.; assembly: GCA_009781075.1. Taxonomy (GTDB): domain Bacteria; phylum Bacteroidota; class Bacteroidia; order Bacteroidales; family Paludibacteraceae; genus WRGS01. Next base: position 10,104 of record WQYU01000017.1, read on the forward strand.
ATCAATTTCATCATCAACCCAAAGAATTGTATCTTTTCTCATCTGTATTTTTTCAAATAAATAATTTGTGCAAAGATATGAAAATTATCGAAAAAATTATTTTTTCAAAAAAGTTTGGGAATTAGAAATAATGTATTACTTTTGTGCCATTATTTTAATATTATTTTAATATCAATTATTTAAAATTATTTTTATGGAATCAAAAGAAAAAAAATTTTCAGGATTTAAGTTAAACGGCTTTTTAATGCTGTTTTTAAACTTTTTATTGCTTGGCGCAGTAGTTGTTCTGTTTATTGTCGGAACAAACGTTTTGAATTCAAACTCAAGTTCTTTCTGGGGGGCTTTATTCATTGTTTTGGCTATTATCGGCTTCATCAAAAACACCTTTCTTTGGTTCGGTTTTCTTCAAATTGAGCCGAATCAGGCAATTGTGATGGTATTTTTTGGAAAATATCGAGGCACTATAAAGGAGAACGGCTTTTTCTGGGTAAATCCTTTTTATTCAAAGAAAAGACTTACTTTGCGTGCGCGAAACATTGATGCTGAGCCGATTAAAGTTAATGATAAAAAGGGAAATCCGATAATGATTGGTCAGGTAGTAGTGTGGCGCGTGATTGATACTTACAAGGCAAGTTTTGAAATCGACAGCATGTCCAATTCTATGAGTGTGTACGAAAATTTTGTCAGGGTTCAGTCGGATGCGGCTTTGCGTATGGTTGCCGGTATGTATTCTTACGATAATATGGAGAACGAAGACGACAGTTTGACATTGCGCCGCGGCGGTGAAGAAATAAATGAGATACTTGAACATCAACTCAACGAACGGCTTTCCATTGCAGGTATTGAAATTATGGAAGCCCGTGTCAATTATCTTGCTTACGCACCCGAAATTGCAGCGGCAATGCTGCGCCGCCAGCAGGCAGATGCAATTATTGCTGCCCGTAAAAAAATCGTTGATGGCGCTGTGGGAATGGTGCAACTTGCGTTGGAAAAACTGTCGCAGGAAAAGGTAGTGGAACTTGACGACGAGCGCAAAGCAGCAATGGTTTCAAATTTGCTTGTGGTACTTTGCGGAGACGAACGCGCAACGCCGGTAGTTAATACCGGAACGCTGTACAATTAAGAATTAAAAATCGTAACGTAAAAGACAAAGTAAAACGTAACACGTTTTTGCGAATGTGTTACGTTATTAACTTTTATGTTTATAAGCGTTTATTATAGATGGAAAATAAAAACAAAATAAAAACTTTTGTACTCCGCATTGATGCCGAAACAATGTCAAAAATTGAACACTGGGCGGCAGACGAATTTCGTTCGGTCAATGGACAAATTTTATATCTGCTAAACGAGGCATTGAGAAAAAACAAGCGTAAATAGCGATAATTATGCAGTAATTATTATTTTTGCAAAAAATAACTTTTAAATAAAAAGATGAGCGACAATAACTCACGCAACTTTTCGTTTGCATTTTTTGTGGCACGCCGATATTTATTTTCCAAAAAATCGCATAATGTAATCAATATTATTTCGGCAATTTCGGCTACAGGTGTGGCTGTGGTTACGGCTGCATTAATTTGTGTGATGTCGGTATTTAATGGCTTTGAGAACCTTGTAGGGACGCTTTATTCGGCTTTCGACCCGGACCTGAAAATAACACCTGCCAAAGGCAAACATTTTGATATGAATAATCCTCAAATTCAAAAAGTTATTCATTTTAATGAGATAAAAAACTATTCTACAACGATACAGGATAATGCTCTTTTGCGCTATGGCGACAAACAGATGCCGGTAATTGTAAAAGGAGTTTCCGATAATTTTGAGGAAATGACGCGCATCGACAGCATTATGTATGATGGTAAATTTTATTTTTCCGACGGCGCTTTTGATTATGCTGTTGTTGGATTTGGGGTTGCAGGAATACTTGGGATAAATCCTTATTTTTTTACGCCGCTTGAAATATATGCTCCGAAACGAAGCGAACGGATTAATATTTTGCGCCCCGACAAAAGTTTGACAGATGTAAAAACTTTTGTCTCCGGAATTTTCTTCGTTCAGCAGGCGCAATATGACGAAAATTATGTACTCGTTTCGCTTGATATGGCTCGGTCTCTTTTTGAAATGGACAGCACAACGGTTTCGGCAATAGAACTGCAATTTCAGCCGAATGTTAATGCTAATAAGGTTCATAAATTGATTTCCAATACATTAGGTAATAATTTTGTGGTACAAAACCGAATGGAGCAGCAGGAGAGTTTTTTCAAAATTTTGAATATGGAACGATGGTTTGCCTTTGCTATTTTGTGTTTTATCTTACTTATTTCGAGTTTTAATCTCTTCGGGTCGCTGTCGATGTTGATAATTGAAAAGAAAGAAGATACTCAAACTTTAAAGAGTATGGGGGCTGACAATACACTTGTTCAATACATTTTTTTGTTCGAGGGCTGGTTAATTTCCTTTTTAGGGTTGATTATCGGTATTGTAGCGGGTATTTTGCTTTGCTTGGCGCAACAGCATTTAGGACTCATACATTTGGGTGAAAATTATATCATCAATTCTCTTCCTGTTTCTTTGCAAATTAAAGATTTATTTTTTATTTTTTCTATGGTAATAATTATCGGATTTACGATTTCTTTTTTCACTGCAAAATTTGCAAAAAATTCTAATAAAAAAATTTGAAAAAAGATACAACAGAATAAAACTACCTGCCAGAGAGAGGACACAATGCCCAACCTTTGCACTTACAAACTGTTTGACTTGCTGCGATAACCATCGTGAATATCATTACCTTTTATCGTAAAATTTACATATCTTTGCAGAAATTTATTGTCTTGAATTCAATAAGTAGAAGGAAAAAAAATGTGCAGGGTATTAATTTTTTTATAATTTTTTAATAAAACTAAAAAATTGAAATTTAATTTTTTTAAATATAAATCAGTATTTTGGTTGTTTGCTGCGGGAATTGTTTTTTTTATTTTGGGAAAGATATTTTTTGAAATATACAATGCATCGCCACAGGAAGTTGTTGATATTCAAAGGTTTCAGAAAGTTTTTACTCAAAAAGAAAGGCAAGCGCAGCAAACGATTGCTCTTATTAAGCAAAAAACAAATTCCGACACTTTCATTGATTCTTTGGAAAATATTGATTTTCAAGGCAATGACATTATATATTATGTGTATGACAACAATAAAGTTGTGTTTTGGTCTGACAATCTGATTGTACCCAACAATGGTATTGAGTTTGTAGCAAATACGACCGAATATATCAAGACGCCAAACAATAACTGCGTGTATATTTGCAGTGAGAGCGGAAATTTTAAAATCGTTGCGCTTATCTTACTAAAATTTTCATATTCAACCGAATCTGCAACTCTTAACAGTCATTTTGTTAGCGATTTTCGCACTAATTCTGATGTGCTTACAGTGCAAGGCAGTCCGAGTGATATTTTCGCAGTTTTCAGCAGCAATCAGCAATATCTTTTCTCATTACAAACCCCATACCAACCCATTTTTTCTGATTTTTGGCTAAAACTTTCGTTTTTTACATATCTTATTTTTTTTATAATATTTTTTGCCTTCTACACGCTGATTCCCAAAATTTTACCACTGCAAAAATTTGCTGTTTTTAAATTTTTGGTACTTGCAGTTTCTATGGCATTACTGACTTTTTTACTGATTTTTTATCAGATTCCCACCGGTTTTTTTGCCGGTGCAAATCTGATTTTCAAGTTTTTTTCTGTCGGTGATTTTCTCAATGGATGCGGAAATTTTATTGTTTTTACATTTTATTGTATATCAACAATTTATCTATTAAGTTTTTTGAATTTCAATTTATTTTTAAAAAAACATAAAATTTCTTTTCTATTTGCACCTTTGATATTTATTTTGTGTTCTGCGCTGTTTTTCAATATTTTACGCAATATCGTTTTCAATTCGCAAATGCAAATTTCAATTCTCAAATTGGAGGACATAACTTTTGTGCGCATTTTTTTGCATGCTCTTATTGCAATGTGGGGAGCAGGAGCTATCTTTCTGTTTTTCAAGTTGTTTGGCTGGATAGAAAGCAAACGTGATTTGCTGATTGCTATTATAATAAATTCGTTGTTGCTGTGTGGTTATTTATTGTTATCAAAAATTTTTAACTATCAATATTCAAGGCTTTTTTGTTTATCATTCGCAATTTTTTTGATATTTTTTTTACTGATTTTGTGGCAAACAAAAAAAATTAATATTTATTCTAATGTATTGAATGCCATATATATAGTTGTTATGATTGGTATGCTGGTATTAAATATTTTTTATTTTGAAAAAGAACATCGTGCAAATCAATTCAGAGAGATTGCACAAAAGATTTTAGTAGAAAATACAGACGAAACCAACACTCAAAATGCACAATTAATGAAATTGGACATACAAATTGTTACCGACAAAACTATGCAATCTTTGGTAACAAAATCGAATCAATTCAATGCTGCAAGGCATTATTTTGAAGAAAAATACTTAACTGATAATTTCAGTAATTATGAATTGGCAATTTTTGTTTATAAAAAGCATTCCGCTGATTTTCAAAACTATCAAAATTTAATTCAGCAGTATGGCGGTCGAATTTCCGAAAGTAATTTTTACAGGATTTCTGCCCCGCAAAGTTCAAATTCGTTCGTTGGAATTTTCCCATTGCAAACTCGTGATTCGCTTTTCCTTGTTGTTAATCTTGAAAATGTTCGTAATTTTAGGAGTTATAGTTTCCCTAATTTATTGATTAACAATTATAATCAGGAATATTCAAACCTTAAAATTTCAACGGCTAAATATACCGACGGCAACCTTACTTCTTCGACAGGCAATTTTATTTATCCTACTACAACTTATTGGTTTTCAAATATTAACGACAAAAAATCTTCTTTTATTTACAACGGACTTAGCAATTTTGTTTTTGCCTCATCAGGAGCGAAAAACATAGCAGTTGTTACCGATTTGAAAAATCACATGTGGAGAAATTACGTTATTTATTTTTTCTACGGATTTTTGGTTAGTTTTTCATTGATGTGGTTATTGGTTTGGGCTATCTCTGCTCTTAATCATAAACAACTGAAAATCAACATTATTACTCGTTTCCAATATTTATTTTTGGTATTGTTTCTGTTGAGTTTTGTTGGAGTTTTTCTGTTTTCATCAGAATTTATCAAACGCCGTTATCGCGAGCAACAAATTTCCTCTATTGATGGGAAAATGGCTTATATCCAAAAGGTTTTGCAGGAAAAATATTTCTATAATTTATCTCTATCCGATTTAGAATCAGGAAATTTAACAAACAATCTGCAAGACCTTTCATATACTTTTCAAACGGACATCCATATTTTTGACAACAACGGAATACTGATTGCTACTACCCAGCCGCTAATTTTTAATAAAAACCTGATTAGCAGGCGAATAGCGCCAAAAATATTTTTTTCAAATCGTAATACTTTCAGCCAAAAAGAGCAAATTGGAAATTTGAACTATCTTGTTAATTATTCGGAATTTTTTAATGGCGATAATCTTCAAATCGGGTATATTGCTATACCTCAATATTTTAGCGAGATAGATATTAACAACGAAATGCAGAATTTTTTGAAATTTATTATTCATATTTACGTTATTGCCTTAGTTATTGCTCTGATATTCAGCAATATAATTCGCAAACAACTTTCAAAGCCATTGCTCGACCTCGAAAATAAACTGAGAGAAATGAGATTGGGAAAACGTAACGAAAAAATTGAATATAAATCAAATGATGAAATTAGCCAACTTGTTGAGCAATACAATATTACGGTTGATGAACTTGACCGCAGTGCGCGCCTTCTCGCCAAGTCGGAACGCGAATCGGCGTGGAAGATGATGGCGTTGCAGATTGCCCACGAAATAAATAATCCGCTCACACCAATGAAATTGTCAATTCAACAATTACAGCGTACAAAACAAATCGGGGATTCAAAATTTGACGAATATTTTAACAAATCAACTCAAATGCTTGTAGAACAAATAGATAACCTTTCACACATAGCAAGTACTTTTTCTACTTTTGCAAAATTGCCCGAAGTAAAGGTTGAAAGGACAAATTTGAATGAAAAAATAATTTCGGCAGTTGAGTTGTTTAAAAATAATGATAAAGGAGTTATTATCAATTATTTACTCCCGGAAGAAAATATTTTTGTATTCATTGACCCGGAACAATTACAACGCGTTTTGAGTAATTTAATTAAAAATGCAATTGAGGCTATAGGTGAAAAACAGACCGAAAAATTTATTGAAGTATCTTTACAAAGTATTGATAATAAGGCAATTATATTTGTAATTGATAATGGTATCGGCATCAATCCGGAAAGTGCGGATAAACTTTTTGTACCGTCATTCACCACCAAAAACACAGGAATGGGACTGGGTTTGGCAATCTCAAAAAGCATTATTGAAACCTTCGGCGGAACGATTTCATTTACAAGTGAAATGGGCAAAAGAACTGCCTTCAGAATTGAATTGACTCAAATAAATTAACTTTTTGGAAAAATATTTTTTAAACTTAATAAAAAACACTACTTTTGCAGTCCAAAAAAGGCGGGGTAGCTCAGTTGGTTAGAGCGTCGGATTCATAACCCGGAGGTCACGAGTTCAATTCTCGTCCCCGCTACAAATACTCAAAAAACAGTAATTTGTACAGTTCTTTCACAGATTATATCTTAACATTGCAAAAGTATTAATTCCTAATTGAGGGTGCATTTCGGCGTTCAAGTCGAATTTAAAATTGTTTATGTTAAAACCTATTCCCAAACAACTTATCAAATAATCGTAACCGTAAATGCCTAATTTTATGGTAAATACGTCTTGTAAATAATAGTCAAATCCAGTGGCAAAGCGATAATTTGCATTCAAATCCTTATCAATTTGCGTGCGCCATGCCAGATTCTGATAAAAAAAATAGCGCGTGCCAAGCGAATAGACCGACGGCAGTTTTTTAACCGCAGTTTCGGTTTTCATATTTGTTAAAAAAGGATTAAACGCATTAAATCCAATATTGAAATTGGAAGAGATGTTGATATTTGCACCAATTTGCCCTAAAATTGCACCTCTATAGCGACTTTCCTGCACAAAATAACTTGTAAAATAATTCACAGAAACACCTAATGCAAATTTGTCGGAAAAATTGCGGGAAAGGGCAACTCCCGCTAAAATATCATGAGATACCGAGTATCCAAAATGCGACAAGGCGATTCCAATATTAATTTTGTCGGTTGGAATGGCTACCTGCACAATTTTTGTGGATAATTCTTTGATGAAAAAACGATTTTCATAAGTTGCGCCAAATTCTGTTTTTTGCAAAAAACCCAAATTTGCCGGATTATGAAATGCAGCCCATTGCCGTTCGTCAGACACCGATGTTTCCGCAATAGAGGCAGACCCCGAAATAGAATTTTCCAATTGAGCCATCGAAATCAGCGGAACAATTATTAAAAGCAAAAAAAAATATTTTTTCATGGGCATAACTTTTGTTTTTTAATTTGTAAATTATTATTGTTTAATAAAAAATAAACTATTATATATCAAACAATTAAGAACTTCGTCTATAATTTTTTAGGATATAAATATTCTTAATTCTTCATTCTCAAAATTACCCGTTTATTAGTGTTTTTTAATTTATCTAAAAATAAATCCCAGTCGAAATGCCATGGGTCTGTTTTGCGGTCGGGAGCGATGTCGCTATGCCGCAGAATGTATTTGATGTTGTATCTTCGTTGAATATTTGCAACCAACTTCACTAACGATTCCATTTGTGCATCTGTCGGGCTGCTGTAAAAATTTGTCATCAATTCAATTCCAATAGAACGGTCGTTTGCACCTTTTGTTGCTCCGTCGGGGAAAATACCTGCTCCTGCGTGAAAAGCAATATTTCGTTCATTAACAAGTGAAAAAACATTGCCTTTGCGGTCGATAATATAGTGCGCACTAACACCGTATGCACGGAAAACAGAAATAATATTTTCAAGCAAAAAAGGCGCTCCGTCCCAGTTATAATAAGTTGAATGAATAATAATTGCGTCTATCGGTCGGTTTTTTGCGCTCCGCTGCCCAAAATCTATTTTATTATTATTGATAACCAAAGTATCCGTTTGCCCTGCTGCAGACAGATAACCCATTATCAATATTAAAAAAATAAAATAATATTTCACACAAAACAAAAAATATAATAATTTGAATTTATTACTCCCATTCTATAGTTGCCGGCGGCTTGCTGGAAATATCATATACTACACGATTAACTCCGTTTACTTTATTAATTATTTCATTTGAAATTTTAGCGAGAAAATCGTATGGAAGTTGCACCCAATCAGCCGTCATTGCGTCTGTAGATGTAACTGCCCGCAGGGCAACAACATTATCGTAAGTGCGGGCGTCGCCCATTACTCCCACCGATTTTACCGGCAAAAGGATAACCCCAGCCTGCCACACTTTGTCGTAAAGATTCCACCGGAGCAATCCATTAATAAAAATATCGTCTGCTTCCTGTAAAATTTGGACTTTTTCAGGGCTAACTTCACCCAAAATTCTCACTGCCAGCCCCGGGCCGGGAAAAGGATGCCGTGAAATCATTTGCCGCATCATTCCAAGTTCAAATCCTACGCGCCGCACTTCGTCTTTAAAAAGCATTCGCAATGGCTCGCAAAGTTGTAAATTCATTTTTTCGGGTAGTCCGCCAACGTTGTGATGGCTTTTTATCGTAGTGCCGCTAATAGATAAACTTTCAATAATATCGGGATATATCGTACCTTGAGCGAGCCATTTTACGCCTTTAATTTTTTGCGCCTGCTGTTGAAAAACCTCAATGAAACCGTTACCAATGATTTTCCTTTTGCTTTCGGGGTCGGCAATGCCTTTTAATTTTTCAAAAAAATAATCCTTTGCATCAATGCCTAAAATATTAATTCCCAAATATTTATAATTATTCAAAACAGATTCAAATTCGTTTTTTCGCAACATCCCGTGGTCAACAAAAATACAGGTCAAATTTTTACCAATGGCTTTGTGCAACAGGAGCGCCACCACCGAACTATCGACCCCACCCGAAAGCCCAAGGATAACTTTATCGCTGCCGAGCGTTTTTTTCAATGTTTTTATTGTTGCGTTAATAAATTCGGAAGGTGTCCATTTGCGCTTACAACCGCAAATTTTTAGAAAATTTTCAAGCAGCAGCGTTCCGTCTGTTGTATGAAAAACTTCCGGATGAAACTGTACTCCCCAAATTTTTTGTTTTGTAAAACAATAAGCAGCAAATTCCACATCGGCAGTAGAGGCGATTTTCTGAGCATCTATGGGCAAGGAAGTAATTGTATCACCATGCGACATCCAAACTTGCGACCCCTCGTTAATATTTTCAAACAGTGGGTTTTTATTGTCAATAAAAGTTAAATTTGCTCGTCCGTACTCGTGAGAACTTGTATTTTCGACCTTTCCACCATAAAAATTTGCAATAAATTGAGCGCCATAGCAAATCCCCAAAACGGGAAATTTACCGATAATTTTGCTCAAATCAATTTTAAAAGCATCGTTGTCATAAACCGAAAACGGACTGCCAGAAAGAATAACTCCTTTAATATCAGATGTTTCGGATGGAAATTGATGATACGGCAAAATTTCGCAAAATTCATTAAGTTCACGTATTCGCCGCCCGATTAATTGTGTTGTTTGCGACCCAAAATCAAGTATTAGTATTTTTTCCAAAATATTTTTATTGAAAAATAATTATAAAAAATATTTGCAAATGTACAGGAAAATATTCAATTTTATCGCAATCGGATAAAAATTTCATTAAAACAATACCTTTATCAATATTTTTTTCAGATATTACATAATGAATTAATTGAAATGTCTAATCAATACTTTTTTCTCCATCTATCAATTTTTTTGTGAGTTTTCGTCTAATTATTATCCAAGGAATAATTACAACCCATATCGCTGTGTCTAATACTAATATACTCCCGATAGTCAATGCGATAAATATAATAAAAAAGAAAAATATACTAAACAAATGGTTCAGACGAAAAGTTAATTTTTCCTTAGCAGGCATTGACAATGACAGTTCTTTATGTTTTTCAAAAGCATACCAATAACAAATGTATGACATTAACGCTGCACAAAAATGGTTTATTATAAATAATCTAAATCCTAAAAAATAGACATTGAGATTGATATGGTCGTTTACAAATAAACCGTTGAAACTTTCTGCAAAAAAAGCCGTAGTAAATGGAACAAATATGATTGGTAATAACATTAACATATTGATAATGACTAATTTATTATCATAATTATGAATATATTTGAATAAAATATGATGACTTCTCCAATAAGATGAAATTAAGAAAAAACTGAGTAAAGTAGCCACAAAGAGATATTTCAAATCAAACAATTGCTTCAGGACATCGTTATATGTTGTTTCGCCTGTTATACGCGGAATCTTAAATTCGATGACTAAAAGCGTTAAGGCAATGGCAAAAACAGCATCGCTGAAAAATGCCAACCTTTCTACTTGAAAGTCCTGTTTCGGATGTTTTTCAACATTTTCTTCGCCTTTCTCCGGTGAATTTTGCCGGTCTATTTGATGTGTATTACGCATATTGAAAATATTTTTGTAATAATCCATATTAATTTCAAACTACAAAAATACTGAAATGTTTTCAATTTACATTTTTCTGTCCTGATTTTCATACTCCTGTCGAATTTGTTCATAATGCACAACACCATCTTTGGTATAAGTAATTAATATTTTCCATTGCAACTTTTAATGCCTACTGGCGTTTTTAAATTTGTCAAGGCATAATTTTTAAACAAAAAATTTATTTTTCATTTTTTTATAAAAATTAAGAATAAATATTTTATTGAATATAAAACATAAATAATTTTAAATGTTTTTGTATTTTTGCAAAAAAAATCTAAAAATCCGATGCAAATTTTCCCCTATATATTACAACCTCTTTATATTATTCTCATTATTAGCGTAATAGTAGTGATGTTGCTCGAAAACAGGAATTCAATCAGGTCGCTGTCGTGGCTACTGGTGATTATTTTTATTCCTATTGGCGGCTTGTTGTTGTATCTTATTTTGGGAATGAATATGCCGAAAAATCATTTGATTCAGCGGCGTGGCAAAGATGCAATTTATAGAACGCCTCCGCAAAGTAAAACCGATATTGTTATGCCTTGCGTTTCCGATAATGAAGATAGTGCAAATTTGTGCAGAATGCTTCGTGCCAACAGCAATGCTGTTTGTTACTCCAACAATGATATTAAAGTGCTTTCGGATGGAGAAAGTTCTTTTGACGCAATTTTTGAGGCAATAAGAAATGCTAAAAATCATATCCATATCGAATTTTTTATTTTTGCTGACGATAAAATTTCCAACCAATTACGCGAACTTCTTATACAAAAAGCATACGAGGGTGTACGTGTAAGGATGATTTATGATTACTGGGGCAGTTTGGCATTGACTTTTTCTCGAAAATATCTTAAATCGCTACGCGAGGCTGGGGTATTTGTAAAACCGTTTTTGCCGATGCGAATTCGTTTAGCTCGCAGCAAAATCAATTATAGAAATCACAGAAAAATAATTGTTGTTGATGGTTTAGTGGCTTTTACCGGAGGAATAAATGTAGCCGACCGTTATATTTACGGCAATCGGCTCGGTCAATGGCGAGATACGCTTGTACGACTCGAAGGAGCGGTTGTCCACGGTTTGCAAATACTTTTCCTTACCGATTGGTACTTCGTTGATAAAAAACTTATCAGCAATGCAAAATATTTTCCCGAAGCACAAGTTTTTCCAAGAGATAATTTGATTCAAGTTGTTGCCAGTGGACCTAATAGCGATTGGCAAACTATTTTGCAGGGTTTTACACACGCAATAACTACTGCCAAAAAGTACATTTATATTCACTCACCATACTTTATACCACCTGAAACTATCAATTCATGCGTTCAAATGGCGGCATTAAGCGGGATTGACGTGCGACTGATGATTCCGATGAAATCCGACACTCGATTTACGCATATTGGTACTTACAGTTATTTGGGACAACTTTTGGAGGCAGGGGTGAAAATTTTCCGTTACAGTGGTGGTTTTTTACATAGCAAGGCAACTGTAATTGACGACCGAATTTCTATTGTAGGCTCTGCAAATATGGATGAACGCAGTTTTTCCCAAAACTTTGAAGCGAACGTTTTCATTTTTGAGGAAACCACTGCCAAATACCTTAAAACATTATTTATAAAAGATTTGCAATTCTGTCAAGAACTTACACTCGACCAGTGGAACGCTCGTAGTCGCTGGCAAAAATTGAAAGAAGCATTCGTGCGCCTTTTCAGTCCATTACTCTAATAACCTTAATGTGGATAAGAAATTTAATATTGTTAATTTTCTATAGTTTTATATGTAATTTGGTAGTATAAAGTGTTGATTTTCAAAGATACTTTTTTGTAAAATATGTACCAAATTAATAATATCTTACCTTGACACTTGCAATTAATCATAAAATAGTTTTTATTTTTTGTTTACAATTGTAAGTAATTTTCTTTAAAATGATAATAATTTGCTGTTTTTTATATGAAAATTTTATTAAAATATTTTTTTATAAAAATTATTCGTTTTTTCAAAAATAAATACATTCTCTGTTTGAAAAATTGTGTAATTTTGCACGCTAATTTCAAAAAATTAATATAAGTTCTTTTCTAAAAAATAATAAAAAAATTATTCACTATGAATGATAATTTAAAGCCATCAAGCAATATTGTCATCAAATTTTCCGGTGATTCGGGTGACGGAATGCAACTTACCGGTACAATGTTTTCAAATCTTTCGGCAATTTTGGGCAATGAAATTTCTACTTTTCCGGATTATCCTGCCGAAATTCGTGCGCCACAAGGTACTCTCGGAGGCGTATCGGGTTTTCAGGTGCATATAGGTTCGGGGCGCGTTTTTACACCGGGAGACGAGGCAGACGTACTCGTTGCAATGAATCCTGCTGCTTTAAAAGTTAATGCTAAAAACATAAAAAGCATTGGTTCAATAATTTACGATACGGATACTTTTACCCGTTCCGACCTCGAAAAAGCCGAATTTACCACCGATAATCCCTTTGATGAACTCAAACTGATGGAAAAAGTGCAACTTGTGCCTGTACCGTTGACTTCGCTCACTAAAAAGAGTTTGGAAGGTTTTGATTTGGATAATAAAACGGTTTTGCGCAGTAAAAATATGTTTGCATTAGGATTGATTTGCTGGCTTTTCAACCAGCCGATTGATAAGGCAATAAGTTTTTTGGAAAGTAAATTTGATGCAAAAAAGGATTTGCAAACTGCTAATATTAAAGTACTTACCGACGGATTCAATTACGGAAATAATTTGCACATGGTTGTTTCGCCGTTTTATGTGTATAAATCCGAAAATTTGGAACACGGGCTTTACACAAGCGTAAGCGGCAACAAGGCAACAGCATGGGGATTGATTGCTGCCGCCGAAAAAGCAGGTGTGCAATTGTTTCTTGGCAGTTATCCTATCACTCCGGCAACTGATATAATGCAGGAACTTGCCTTGCGCAAAGATATGGGAGTAAAAGTTATGCAAACCGAAGATGAAATTGCTGGAATTAACACTGCGCTCGGAGCGTCTTTTGCAGGCGCCCTTGCTGCTACAAATACTTCAGGTCCGGGACTGGCGCTCAAAGCCGAAGCGCTCGGACTGGCTGTTATGGCAGAATTGCCGCTCGTATTAATTGACGTTATGCGCGTTGGACCTTCAACAGGTATGCCCACAAAGACCGAACAAGCGGATTTGCAGCAGGCATTGAACGGACGAAACGGCGAATGTCCGCTTGTGGTACTTGCAGCCGATACTCCGGCAAACTGCTTTGATTATGCATTTCAGGCAGCAAAAATTGCTTTGGAACACTCTACGCCTGTAATTTTACTTACAGATGCTTTTATCGGAAACGGCTCGTCGTTGTGGAAATTGCCGAAATTAGCCGATATGCCTGCAATAAAATTGCCTTTGCCTCCTGAAAATTTGGAAAAATTTACTGCTGTTACTCGCGACCCTGAAACTTTAACTCGATATCGTGTTGTTCCCGGAACGCCAAAAATGATGCACCGCATTGGAGGATTGGAAAAGGACAGCGTAAAAGGCAGCATATCTACTGACCCTGTAAATCACGAAAAAATGGTCGCCATGCGCCGCAGGAAAATTGAAAATGTACCCGTTCCTGATGTAAAAATTGAAGGCAACCCCGATGCTGAAATCCTGATTGTAGGGTGGGGAAGCACCTACGGACATTTGATAAGCGCCATCCATCAACTCAACGAAGATGGCAAAAAAGTTGCTCTGGCACAATTTAACTATCTTTTCCCTCTGCCGAAAAATACAGCAGAAGTTTTGAAAAAATATAAGAAAATTGTTGTTTGCGAACTCAATGGCGGACAATTTGCCAATTATCTCCGTGCCAACAATAACGGCATTGTAATTGAACAATTTAATAAAATTCAAGGGCAGCCATTCACCGTAAGCGAAATTGTAGAGCATTTTAATAAATTAGTATAAAATATAAATTTTAAGTATTTTTAATTATTAAAATAAAAAAAATATTAAAATAGAAAAAATTATTATATATGGAAGAAATACAACAATATACAGCGAAAGATTTTAAGAGCGACCAATACGTGCGCTGGTGTCCCGGCTGCGGCGACCATGCAGTGCTTAATGTTTTGCAAAAAACTATGGCAGAACTCGGCATTCAGCCACATGAAACGGTTGTAGTGTCGGGTATCGGATGCTCGTCGCGCCTGCCTTATTATATGAATACATACGGATTTCATGCTATTCATGGACGTGCAGCAGCCATTGCCACAGGTGTTAAAGTTGCAAATCCTAAACTTTCGGTATGGGAGGTTACAGGCGACGGAGACTGTTTGGCAATAGGTGGAAATCATTTTATACACAGCGTAAGACGAAATATTGACATTAATGTTTTGTTATTCAACAACCAAATTTATGGCTTAACCAAAGGGCAATATTCGCCAACTTCCAAACGTGGGGCAATTACAAAATCTTCCCCTTTCGGCACAATTCAAGACCCCTTTCGTCCGGCAGAATTGACATTTGGCGCACGTGGAACTTTCTTTGCACGTACTTTGGATGTTGATTTGAAAACATCTCAAATGATTATGACCGCAGCGCAAAAGCATAAAGGAACATCAATTTGTGAAATTTTGGTTAATTGTGTGATTTTCAATAATGGAGTTTATGGATGGATTTCCGAAAGGGAAACACGACCGGACAGAACAATAGTTTTGGAACATGGAAAACCGATGATTTTCGGAAAAAATAACGACAAAGGATTGGTGTTAGAAGGTTTGGACTTAAAAGTTGTAAATATTGGTGAAAATGGGATTTCCGAAAAAGATATTTTAATTCATGATGCAAAATGTGTAGATACAACTCTTCATCTGAAACTTGCACTAATGGAAGGTCCCGAAATGCCGATTGCGATGGGTGTTATTCGTGATGTGGATAAATCTTCTTACGAAGCCGAACTTGAACGTAAAATTGAAGAAGGAAAGAATGCCAAAATTCATCATTTTGATGAATTAATTGAAAGCGTGGAGCAGTGGGAAATGTAAAAGGTTGTTACTCAGCCTTTTCTACTCTTAACCCAATATCGCTGATGCCTTGCAAAATATCGTTACGCATACCTTGTATTAGTTCGTAACGATATTTTTTTTGCTCCAGTTGAATATTCTTTTCAATCAATAAAGGCATTTCATATATTGCTCCTGCACCTCTTCCAAGCCATTTGCCGCGGTCGTCGGCTAAGTAACATTCAACAGTATCGGTTTGAACAACAACATAAATACTGTCGGAAGCGGCAACCGATTTTTTTATGAAAAGCCAAAAATTCTGATATGGATATTCGCTTGTATTTCTGATATTTACATAAATATTATAAGGAACAGACGACTGCTGAATAGTAAAATCGAAAGCCAACACATTGTTTTTGTTCCAACCTTCCGACGGAATTTTTTGATATTTAAAAAAAATATCATTATTTGTGCATGCAACGAAACAAAATGTTGATAATAAAATAATTATAAAAAAAGAATTAAGAATTTTCGTCATAATGATTATTTTGATTCCTAATATGGAAATTATTATGTCCTTTTACAGCAATATGATGCTTGTGCTGCGGATTTTTTGGTACGTAATCCGATTTATTTTCCTGCTGAACATTTGTCCGTTTTACAAGTTTATGATTGTTAAACTGATTTTTTCTTTCATCAAAACGCGTTAAACTTTCCTGTCCGACAATGTTCTCATATTCAGTTGATTGCTCTTTTTGATTCTTTTCGGAATCTAAAAGTTTCAACGGTTTTTCCCCGTTTTTATTCATTTCAATAATATCTTTAACACGCTCCACAGGGATTGTAACTAAATTAACAGCATTAATTTTGTCGATAGAATAAGTCATCAAGTGTTTGAAAACGTCGGTTTTGAAATGGAAATACGTGCCGTTTATGGTTTCAAGTTCAACTTCGCGGGAGGGAAAATCTTTTAACGCTTCAACATACACATCAAGTTCGTAATTCATGCAACATTTCAGTTTACTGCATTGACCTGCAAGTTTTTGAGGGTTGAGTGAAATATCCTGAAATTTTGCAGCGGTTGTTGAAACCGAATTAAAACCGGTCATCCAACTTGAGCAACAAAGTTGTCGCCCACAAGGACCTATTCCGCCAATACGTGCTGCCTCCTGCCGCGCTCCTATCTGCTTCATCTCGATGCGCACGTGAAATGTTTCTGCAAAAACTTTTATCAACTGCCGAAAATCAACTCGCTCGTCGGCAATGTAATAAAAAATCGCCTTAGTACCATCACCCTGAAACTCTACATCTCCTATTTTCATGTCAAGTTTAAGGTCTTCGGAAATTTTTCTCGCCTGAATCATTGTCGGCTGTTCTTTTTCTTTTGCCTTTTTATATTTTGAAATATCAACTTCTTTTGCCTTGCGATAAACGCGGCGGACTTCCATTTTCTCAGGGTTGAAATTATTTTTTCTCATTTGCAGTAAAACGAGCCGACCTGTCATTGTAACCTCGCCAACATCTATCCCGGGCAACGATTCTACCACAACAATATCGCCCTTTTGGAGCGGAATGTGAGTACTGTTTAGAAAATAACTTTTGCGTGTATTTTTAAATTGAACTTCTATATAATCGGTATCTCTCTGTGTATCAGGCAAATCGCATAACCAATCGAAAGAACTCAACTTTTTATTGGAATTTTTTTTACAGCCACGTAAATTCATACAACAACCGCCTGTCACAATGGGATATATTTCGTTTTTCATCAAATATCTTATTTTTTTACTTATAAAAATGCAAAATTACGGAAAAAAATCAAATTTTTAAAGGATAATTGTGAAAAACTTTTATTAGTACTGTTAATTTGGTGTAGAAACAAAGAATTAAATTCTGGATTGCTTTGGGCTATCGCCCTCGCAATGACGTACCGTCACTGGGTTTTGCCGTCATTGCGACCTCCCTTGCTGCCCCTCGTTTGCGACGAGGAGGCTAATGGTAGAGCGTTTTTAACGTATAATATTTTATGTTAAAAACATAAACCCAAATTCCACTCGTTTGCAAAATGAAAAAAAAGTATTATTTTTCTCAAAAGAAAAGAGGAAGTGAACTATTGGCCAAACAAGATTTAATGTCTATGAGGGGTATCTGTCTTCCTGTTTTTCCTTTTGAGTTTTCGGTTGAAATGGCTTCAAATAGAATGATAGAAAATAAAATAGGTCTAAT
>WQYU01000018.1 GCA_009781075.1 Paludibacter sp.
CAATTTTTTTTACAATGGGAATAGTAGGCACGGCATTCCATGTTCATTATCGTTAATTTATTAATGCTATGAGCGTGGAACTGTCCGCTTATTTTCTATTGTAAGGTTTTGTAGAGCCTCTTCTTGAGATAAGTGTACAGTTTCTGCGCTCAATAATAATAAAAATTTAATAAAAAAACCGCTTTCGTTGGGAATTGAGAAAGCATTAATAAATTATAGTTTTATGAAAAGAAATTGTAAATTTTTAGTTTTGGGAATAGTTATTTCCCTGACAGCAGGAATGCAGGCTTTTGCAGGCAACAATGCCGCAACAGCCGCAGTGAACGAAAGGTATGCAACAGCAAAACAAATTGCTGCGTACCACAGTGCAGGACTTGAGTATGTTTATAATATACTCAAAGGAGATGGGCAGATTTTAAAAAATCTCTACAATGCCGATGAAAAACAACGAGCGGAAATTTTATTAAAAATTACTGCGGAGTATGTTTCAAAATCTGACGTAAAAGCAACATTAGAACGTTTGTCAAAGAGTTTTCCTACACAAGATGCAGGAAATTTCAAAAATACAAATGCTCCGAAATCTGCGAATTACTTTGATGGAGTGGTAGATAATATTGCAAATGAAAATTTGCGTGAAGATGCTTTTACAAAGGCAATGAATTCTAAAGAATTTACTGCTTTTTCAGAACCGGAACAGAATGACATCTTATTGATGTTTGCAATTTATGCCGATTCCTATCAGTATTGGAATGGAAATTTAAAAAAATGGATTGATTTGTCAATATCAGCAGTCGGCAAACCAACAGATCCCCAAATTAATCTAATTAGTTGGGGTAAACTTGGGAAAGCTGATGCTAAAGGTGCAATAGCGGGTTTTATAGCAGGCGCTATTACAGGAGTAGGTGCTGGAGGATCCGCACTTTTTGGGGGAATTGGTAATTCAGTACTTAATTTATTAGATCAAATTTGGTAATAAATTTTTTATTCAATTCAATTAACAAAATAATTAATATAAAATGAAAATATTTTCGAATATTCAGTCAAAAGTATTCATGTTAACTTTTGCAATAGTGATTGTTGTGACTTTTGCTGTATTGGATTTTACAGGCAATTGGCTAAAGTCGGTTGTACTTTTTGTGGTAACTCTACCAATCACTTATTTTGTTATGTATTTTGTTATTTATGCATTTGGTAAAAAAAAGGACAAAACACCTGTTTCCAAACAACAAATTTGGAAAACGATAGTCGTTAATTCTATTGTATTTCCTATTGTAGGGGGGCTTGTTTTTTGGTTGATGGGTGGTGGCGAACCTTATTACACAATTAATTTTCAGCGAATTATCATTGCCATCGTATTATCTTTTGTTGTAGCAGTAATTGGTAATTTATTGTTTATCAAAGATTTTCGTACAGGTAATAAAGAACTTGAAAATTAATTACAATTGAACTTCCAATGAGTTTGAAAAAAACAAATTCATTGGAAGTTTTTTTGTTGTAATCAGCTAAAAAGAGAGGCATGCAGAAATGTTAAATGAGCATCATAAAAATTTTTAGGCCTCAATACCAACCGAACGTTCAATAAAAATATGCCCTGCTTTATTCTAAACTAGAGGGGGCTTGTATTTGCTATATCAGAAACACACATTTGATTATCAGCCATATAGAACTAAAAAATCATATCTTTTGACTTTTAGTGGACAATAGTGGTTTTAAAAATTATAATTTTATGTTGCAAAAATATAACTTTATTTTGAAACAACAACATAAAAATGAATTTTTATAAAAGGTCTTCTTTACCGTTCGCCTCTTTTATCACTTCTATTGCCAGGGCGGTTGGTACTTGGGCATAATGTGAAAATTCCATCGAACTCATTGCACGTCCTGAAGTAATTGTGCGCAAAGAAGTAACATATCCAAACATTTCTGCCAAAGGCACTTTTACTTTGACAATTCGCGCTCCGTTTCGGCTGGAGTCCATTCCTTCAATATGACCGCGCCGTTTGTTGAGGTCACCGATAACATCGCCCATATTTTCTTCGGGAGTAACCACCTCAAGTTTCATTATCGGCTCAAGCAGGACAGGTTTAGCCTTTCTACATGCATTTTTATATGCAATTTGCGCACAAATTTCAAACGAAAGTTGGTCGGAGTCAACAGCATGGAACCCTCCGTCAATCAGCGTAACTTTAAGCGAATCCATCGGATAACCAGCCAAAACGCCATTTTTCATTGCAGTTTTAAACCCTTTTTCTACCGCAGGAATAAATTCTCTCGGAATATTACCTCCTTTTACAATATCAACAAACTGCAACCCAGTACCCTCAAAATCGTTATCAATCGGTTCAATGCGTACAATAATATCTGCAAATTTTCCCCGTCCGCCTGTCTGTTTTTTATAAACTTCGCGAATTTCAACCGGCTTTGTAATCACTTCCTTGTAATTAACCTTAGGGCAGCCCTGATTACATTCAACTTTAAATTCTCTGCGAAGTCGGTCAATAATTATCTCCAAATGCAATTCTCCCATTCCACTAATTACTGTCTGTCCGTTCTGTTCATCGGTATGAACAGTAAAAGTGGGGTCTTCTTCTGCTAATTTTGCCAAACCAACAGACAATTTATCGATATCGGATTGTGTTTTTGGTTCAACGGAAATGCCAATCACCGGTAGCGGAAAATCCATTGATTCCAAAACTATCGGATGTGCCTCATTGCAAAGGGTGTCGCCGGTGCGAATATCTTTAAACCCTACTCCTGCTCCAATATCGCCGGCAGCAATAACCTCGACAGGATTTTGTTTATTCGAGTGCATCTGAAAAATACGTGAAATACGTTCTTTTTTACCCGAACGGGAATTATAAACATAAGAACCTGCCTCCAATTTACCCGAATAAACGCGAAAAAAACATAAACGTCCAACATAAGGGTCGGTAGCAATTTTAAATGCTAATGCGCAAAGCGGCTCCTGACTATCGGGATGACGTACAATCTTCTTATCGGTAAAACGGGGGTCGTAACCGCTGATTTCGGGAGTATCTAAGGGGCTTGGCAAATAAGCACAAACAGCGTCCAACATCTTCTGAACTCCTTTATTTTTAAATGAAGACCCGCAAATCATCGGATTAATTGACATTGTAAGAGTGCCTTTGCGGATTGCGCGGTGAATATCTTCTTCTGAAATTGCCGATTGGTCGTAAAAAAAATTTTCCATTAATATATCGTCAAATTCGGCAACAGTTTCAAGCATCTTTTGGCGCCAATGCTGCGCCTCTTCAAGCAAATCGGCGGGAATTTCCTCAATAGAATATTCCGCACCCAATGTTTCATCGTGCCAAAGAATTGCTTTCATCGTAATCAAATCAACAACGCCTTTGAAATTTTCCTCATCACCTATAGGAATTTGTATCGGGCATGGATTTGCCTTTAAAATTTTTTTTATTTGACTGTAAACTTCAAAAAAATTCGCACCTGCGCGGTCCATTTTATTGACATAACAAATTCTTGGAACATTATATTTATCTGCCTGATGCCAAACGGTTTCCGATTGCGGCTCTACCCCGCCGACAGCACAAAAAGTTGCCACCGCTCCGTCAAGAATGCGAAGCGAGCGTTCCACTTCAACTGTAAAATCAACATGTCCCGGAGTATCTATCAAATTGATTTTGAATTTATTATCTTGATAATTCCAAAAAGTTGTTGTAGCAGCAGAAGTAATGGTAATGCCACGTTCCTGCTCCTGTTCCATCCAGTCCATTGTGGCTGCACCATCGTGAACTTCACCGAGTTTGCGAGTCAAACCGGTGTAAAAAAGGATACGTTCGGAAGTCGTGGTCTTACCGGCATCAATATGTGCCATTATGCCGATATTTCTGGTAAATATTAAATCTGCTTTTGCCATTTATTAATTTTAGGAATTACAAAATATTAAAATAATTAGTTATGAATTGATTATATATTTGAAATACAATTATTTATTAATAATAATTTTTATGTATTAATAAAAATGGCTGCAAAAGTACAACATTTTTTTTTTAAAATCAAATTTGTTAATTTTTTTAACATAAAATATGTTATAAAGCATAAAAATTGAGGAATAAATAAAATTTTACGAGAAAACACCACTATCCGTTTGCTTTCAAACTTTCGATTAAACTTCTCAGGCGCAGGCGAATAGAACCGGGAGATGCAATTTCGTCAATCTTTAAAACAGTGTGATTTTTGTCTGCATGCCGAAGAATTTCCCCTGTTTCCTCCATAAAAAAAGAATCCGGTCCGCAGCCAAAGGAATTAAGTTGTATCATTTGTACATTGTTCGGCAATTTAGCAACTTCTAATGCAGTATTAATCACTCTGTTAGGATACGACCATTGCGAAACGATATTCAGATTTTTAAACCCCGCACCATCATTTACTTGCTCCATTTTGCGAAAAACATCGTCGGTAAGTGCATGAACGCCCAAATCGGAAAGAATTTGTCCGACTTTTTGATGAATTAGCGGGTCGGCATGGTAAGGACGACCTGCCACAACAAAAACAAGTTCGCCGCTTTCCAATGCCTTTTTTAGAATTTCTTTTTGCGGAACAATTAATTTTTCCAAAAAATCTTCACGTGCTAAAATCGCATTGTCAAATGCCTGATTAAAGGTTTTTTTATCAATTCCGAACTCCATAAGATATTTCCGGCATTGACTTTTTAATGTTTTTTTATCAATAAAATTAATAACCGGCTTGTCGAATGGGATTCCGAAATTTTTCTCAGGGTCAATTGCCGAGCGAATTACCTCTGCATATCCACTTACCACAGGGCAGTTAAACGAATTATTTGCGTCTTGAAAATCTGCATCTTCTTTTGTAACAATTGGATAAAAAATTCTATCAACTTTCATTTGAATCAATGATAAAATATGTCCGTGTACAACTTTTGCAGGGAAACAAATATTTTCACTCATCACACTCCCTACTCCACTCTGGTAAAGCGACATTGTAGTTTCGGGAGAAAGAATTACCTCAAAACCACAATTCTCGAAAAGCGTGCGCCAAAATGGAAAATTTTCGTACATATTCAGCACACGAGGAATACCAAGTGTTATTTTTGATTTTAACATTTCTTTTATTTATCGGCAAAATTAGTGAATTCATTTGAAAAACAATTAAAATAAAAAAATAGTTGTATTTTTGCAAAAATTTATAATGAACAAATTTTTATGAAATCGAGACAGGTATTTTTGCTAATAATTGCTACAATTGTGTTATTTTTTTCGTGTAATAAAAAAAATACACAAAATAATTATAAATCAAATTCTTACAACGAACAAGAACTCTCATCGGCAATTCAGGTTTTCCTAAGTGATACCTTAAATAATGTAGATTCTATTTTTTATAATGTTTATGAAAAACAAAATTTTAAACCTTTTTTTGTTGATGCGAATGGAATTGTAAGTTTTTTCAATGATTATTATTCGCAACTTGCACAAATCGAAAATGATGGAATGTTACCTGACAAATTTAATTTCAATCAATTAGGAATTTTGTCTGAAAAAATACATCAAAATCCTGATATACAAAAAGATTCGTTGGCGTTGTTCGATTATCTTACTTTAAAAAGTTATCTTGATTTATGTGCTGCATTGCAGTTTGGCGTAATTAATCCTAAAAAAACAGGTCTGTCAAATTATTTTTTTGAAATAAAACAAGTTACGCCGGATTTTGTGGAAAATTGTATTAAAAATATTAACCAATATATTACTTCAAATTTTGAGTCGCTAAGGCAACATTCTGAAAATTATAAACTTATACAAAAAGAACGAATTTTTTATGTCAATTTGCTTGATTCTGTTTTTGAAAAAATCCCTACCCTTTCCGACAAAAAAACTATCAAATTTGGTGAGAAACATTCATCTATTCCACTGATTGCCAAAAGATTATTATTAACTAATGAAATTTCGGCAGCCGATGCCGACAGCGCATTGAACCATCATAAATTTGATTCTCTTTTATTAAAATCTATAAATAATTTTCAGGAAAAACGCTCTATAGCAATTGATAACGAAATTGGAAACAATACAATTCGCGAATTGAATTTTCCTTTTAAGGATTTGATAAAAAAAATTGATGTTAATCTTGAACGTATGCGCTGGATACCCGCTCTCATATTAGAAGGAAAATATATTCGTGTAAATATTGCAAATCAAATACTTACAGCATATAATGCCGATTCTGTTAAATTGCAAATGAAAGTTTGCGTTGGGCAGGAACCCGACCATTTGACCCCGTTTATTCATTCAAATATTTATGATATTACATTAAATCCGCTTTGGAGAGTCCCGCAAAGCATTATTATTGATGAGATTGCAACAAAAGCCGCACCCGCAAAATATATCAGAGCCAATAGGATGAAAGTGTTTCGCACAGGTGTAGAACAAAATCCGGATTCAATCAATTGGCGTACTATAAACAAAAAATTTTGTCCTTATACCATTGCGCAGGATTCAGGCTCGTTCAATGCACTTGGGCGGATAAAATTTAATATGCTCAACAATTTTTCGGTTTATCTGCACGATACAAACGCAAAAAGTGCTTTTAGCCTCAATAAACGCAATATCTCGCATGGTTGTGTGCGCGTAGAAAAGCCATTGGAACTTGCATATTTTTGTTTGCCTGAAATGAGTAAGCAAAAATTTGACTTAATGAGAGATAAAATTCTGTTTTCAATAGAACGTCAGCCAATTTCAGAAGAAGGAAAACGACTCAAGCAGACATCTGCTAATTCTTTGAAAATCAGAAATATATCTATTAGTCCACAAATTCCTGTCCTGCTGGAATATTACACCGTTTTTGTAAACCAAAACGGACAAATTATTTTTTGCAACGACATTTACAACCTCGACGAGCAGTTATATAAAAAAACTTTGTGAAACAGGAATTTAGTTTTTTTTAATAATTCTAAATAATTTTGCAAAAAATATTATATAGTATGAATCATCTTTTTAAAACCAAACAAATTTCAACAACCGAACTCAAAAGTTCGGAACTCAAACGGACTTTAACGCTGACAAACCTTATAGCACTTGGTATCGGCGCTGTTATTGGTGCAGGTATTTTTGTAATAACGGGCAATGCCGCTGCCGTTCATGCAGGTCCCGCAGTTGTGATTTCATTTGTTATTTCTGCCTTGGGATGCGCTTTGGCGGGCTTGTGTTATGCCGAATTTTCGTCAATGTTTCCTGTTGCCGGCAGTGCATATTCGTATTCTTACGCCTCAATGGGCGAGTTTATTGCATGGATTCTGGGTTGGGATTTAATTTTGGAATATCTTTTCGGTGCATCGACCGTTGCAGTTGGCTGGAGCGGTTATGTGGTAAGTTTCCTTGCCGATTTTGGGATAACAATTCCCGCTGTAATGACTTCTGCTCCAATAGATTATACCGAAAACGGCTGGGTTCTCACAGGAGCGATAATAAATTTTCCTGCAATTTTTATTGTAGCAATTTTAGTAACGCTGCTTGTGCTTGGAGTAAAGGAATCGGCAAAAGTCAATAATATTATTGTTTTGATTAAAGTGATTGTAATTCTGATGTTTGTAGGTTTCGGAATTTCATTTATTCATACACAAAACTGGATACCTTTTATACCTGAAAATACGGGACATTTTGAAAATTTCGGATGGACAGGAATCCTTACAGGGGCTGCGATAGTATTTTTTGCATACATCGGTTTTGATGCTGTTTCCACAGCGGCACAGGAGGCAAAAAATCCACAAAGAGATATGCCGCGCGGAATTTTAATTTCACTTTTTATTTGTACCATACTTTATATTGCCGTTGCACTTGTACTAACGGGAATCGTAAAATATACGGAATTAAATGTTTCTGCCCCAATTGCACTTGCGATAGATTCGGTCGGCGATTCGTTGCGGTGGCTTTCGCCCCTGATAAAAATAGGAGCAATAGCAGGATTAAGTTCGGTGGTTATGGTTCTGCTTTATGGACAAAGTCGAGTATTTTTTTCAATTTCCAATGACGGACTTTTGCCGCCGGTTTTCTCTAAAATTCATAAAAAATTCAAAACTCCGTACATCACAACAATTGTTGTCGGAATTGGTTGCGCTGTTTTTGCAGGACTTTTCCCTATTAATATTCTTGGAAAAATGGTCTCCATAGGTACGCTACTTGCTTTCACAATAGTTTGTATCGGGATAATTGTTTTAAGGAAAAAACGTCCGGACTTACCACGACCATTCCGTACTCCGCTTGTTCCTGTTGTTCCTGTTTTGGGAGCGATAGTTTGCCTTTCGCAAATGATTTCACTGCCATTGGACACTTGGCTGCGCCTGATAATTTGGATGGCAATCGGACTCATTATTTATTTTTTGTATGGCTGGCAACACAGCAAGATAAGAAAAACTGATAAATGAAAAATTGTTTATTTTATAATATTTTAGTAAGTTAGGCAAATTTCCACGCTTGAAATATTTCTGCTTGCTGCAACGAGTCGATTTTTCCTGCATCAATCATTTGAAAACTATGAGTAATATATGCTTTAAAATATTGATATTTAGCATTTTGAACATAAAAGTCGATTAAAGAAAATTTGGGTTCTTTTACTTGTTCCAATAAATGGAAAACTTGCGGCGAAAAAATTTGTATTCCGGCGAATGCCAATTTTTTGTATATATTCACATCCTGCAAATCTACCGGTTTAATTTCGCTTGTAGCAATATTTGTCCACCCGCACAAGTAATTTTTTTCATCGAAAAGAAAATAACGGTTTGTTTGACGTTCTCCTACTGCAAGTGTAGCCAAAGAATTGTTTTTCAAATGATTAACATAAAGTTTTTTCAAATCGACATTAGTAAATACATCAACATTATGCACCAAAAAAGGTTGATTATCCGTAAAAAACCATGCCGCTTTGCACAATCCGCCGCCGGTATCAAGTAGCGCATTGCGTTCGTCCGAAATAGCAATTTTTATTCCAAAATCATTGTTTTTATTTAAAAAATCAATAATTTGCTCGCCAAAATGGTGAATATTAATTATAATTTCATTAAATCCCGCTTCTTTAACTTTCAAAATAATATGTTCCAAAAGCGGCTTCCCACCAACACGCACTAAGGCTTTGGGCATTGTGTTGCTCAATGGTTTGAGGCGAGTGCCTTTGCCTGCGGCAAAAATCATTGCTTTCATTTTCGTGCTTAGTTTTGTTATACAACTTTTTACTTTACTGTTTTTCTGCAAAATTACAAAATTTCTCATAAAAAAAGAAGGCACTCCCAAACGAAATGCCTTCTTAAAAACTAAATTACCTCAATTAAGGCATCCATGGAGTATACTTATCCGAAGGATCAGGATTTTCATAACCCATTACAGCCAAATTATTATTTTTCTCGGTCTGAACGATGCAAAAATTCATCCATGCCGGACGCGTTGTTGTATTAAAACGAACAGCATTGGCAAAATTAGTACCGGTATAGCCCCTTGTTACAGGCATATTCAATCGTTTATAATCGAAGAAATTAAGGCCTTCTCCCCAAAGTTCAACTTGCTTTTGAAAAATAATTTCAGCAACTACTCCATCTACATCGCTTGCACTGCATGAATATGAGGCATATCGATAAGTTTTCATAAAGTTTTCCAACAAATCTTTTCCCTGTGCAGGATTTTGATGAACCGCTGCCTCTGCCTCAATAAAATACATTTCTTCTACGCGCATAAGCGGATATGCAGAAGACGAAGCGGTTTTATAATCATCCATATTGCCTTCATTCGGACGGAATTTTATTGAAGCATAAGTTGGCAATGATGCACCCAATGTATTGTCAATAAAAGGAGTTTGTCCTGCCAACGGAGAACCTGTCGGTGCCTTCCAAAGAAGTTTACGAAAATCGTCATCCGAAATCTGGTCGTAGGTTTTCGCATTAATCATTAAATAAGGACCTGCTGATGCGTACCCGTAGTTTGTTTCGTTCGACATCCATGACGTCCAATTCAAAATACCTGATTGCACAACGTCGTCTTCTGCTACCATTTGGGCGCCCCACATCCAAGAGGATACGGAAAGGTCATTAAAACCATTAGTTTTACTAAGACACTGCGCCTGGGTCATCGGCACACTGTGGTCTTCGTCAATTGCTTTGCGGGCATATAACTGAGCGTTAGCATAATCGCCCACCCACAAATACAGACGCGCCTTTAAGCCGTACACAACTGCCAGGTCAGGAAATACTTTCATCGGGCGTGCAAAATGAACAATATATTCTTCAGCGTGATTCAAATCCGAAAGAATAAAATTGTACATCTGCTCACGCGTTGCCCGCGGATTATTACCTGCTTCCTCTTCCGTGGTGGCTTCTGTTACGATAGGTACCGTAAGGTTCAATACATTATTGCCTGCGGCATTGACTGCGCTTGTTCTATCATTCTCTAAAAATTCACACATCCGCGCAATATCCAAATAAGCATGAGCGCGGACTGCATACCCTGCTCCCAAATAACCTAACTGCAATTCTGTAGCGTCACTAGGGTCAATAGCAGATAGCAGATTATTTGCCGTCAAAATGTATCGATAATAATAATTCCAAATTAATTGGGTTCTGGCATACCCTTCTCCAATAGCAGTATTAGTTTCCCATCCGGAATACCAGTCATAACCACTGGATCTAATTGCCATATCTTCTCCCATCACATCGCGAATATGCATCTGAGAGCCATAACCCCAATCATAATGAATATTGTCCGGATATCTTCCAAGTACGTCATACTTGTTAAGAAATGCAGGCATAGCCCACAATAATGGTTCGATGGCTTGTTGTCCAGTGACTATACTGGTATCAATTGTTTCGTCAATACATCCTGTGAAAAATATTGGAAACATCATACAAAATCCTGTGATATAAAATATTATCTTTTTCATATTTATAATATAATTATTAAATTATTAAAATGTAATAGTTAACCCACCCGACAAAGCGCGGATAGGAGAATAATAAGAAGCAGTAGATGATCCTGATGTAGCCGTAGCCGTAGAACCTGAAGAAGTTGTAATGCCCTGACGTGGGTCTAATCCTTGACGTTTCGACCAAAGCCATACATTGTCGCACACTGCATAAACCCTAACGCTCTGTATACCAAGAGGTGCACACATCTCTTTTGAGATGGTATAGCCCAAGGTAATATTCTGCAACGACAGATACGATGCATTTATCAAAAAACGATCGCTTGCTACACTAGCATTTTGATCGCCAAAGTAAAAACGCGGAATATTGGAATTCGGATTATCAGGAGTCCATGCTTTCAACAAATCTTCATGAAAAGCACTTCCCAAACCACTTTCATCATAAGGGACACTCATTGCACTTGCATAGTCGCTATCGTAAACCAACCCTCCTATCTGATATGCAAAACTTGCAGAAAGGTCAAATCCTTTATAGTTAAAAGAAGTGCTGAAACCACCATAAGCATCCGGCAACATAGTACCACATAAATACATTGTAGCATCACTCGGATTTAGGACAGTTTCTCGTTCCCCGGTAAGATTGCCATTCTCATCTCTTGCGTCTGCATAATAAAGGGCTTGTCCCTTATCATTAACTCCTGCATATTGATACATATAGTAATTAAACAGTGGAATGCCTTCTCCATAATAAAAGAAACCGCTGGAATAACCGTCAACTCCGGAAATATGCATTGTTTTGCGCTTATCGGGCAAATATGTTATTTTATTTTTTTGCAGCGTTATATTAGCGCCAATATTCCACGAAAAATCTTTTGTTTGAATAGGAGTACCGCTCAAATCGATTTCAAAACCCGTATTGCGCATATCGCCAATATTGGCATAATACCCTGTCCAACCAAACGAAGGAGCAATTGGAAAATAGAACAACATATCAGATGTTTTGCGATAATAATAATCTACACCTCCGTTGAACCGTTGTTTAAACAGTTGAAATTCAATACCGGCATTAAAGTTACTTGCAGTTTCCCAAGTAATATCTTTGTTACCATATCTGTAGGGCATAGCAGCCGGATGCCCAATAGCTGTAACAATAGTATAAGTATTAGTATACAAAAAATCACCGATATTGTCGTTTCCCTGCTGTCCATACGATGCTTTCAGTTTCAGCAGATTAACCCACGAGGTTTTAAACCAGTTTTCCTGTGAAAGAATCCATGCCGCACCCGCCGACCAGAAATTGCCCCAACGATTTTCAGGTGCAAAACGTGAAGAAGCATCTCTGCGGAATGACAGCGAGGCAAAATATCTCTGAGAGAAATCATATTGTCCGCGCGCAAAATATCCTTCGGTCATGTAATCGTAAGTACGTGAAGCTGCGTTCTGACCATCTACCACAGCTCCACCGAATTCCAAATTGGACGGATCAGACATATTACTTTTTAGGGCAGATAAACTAAAATGTTTACGGTAGTAATAATCATGCCCTAATAAAATATCGAAATGGTGTGCATTAATATCTTTGGTATATGTCAATAATTGCTGTACGTCGTAAGAAAATAAACGTTCATGCGATTTCCATATCATACCGTTAGCTGAAGCATATCCTCCGTAATAAGGATTCGTATACTGTGTGCTTCTTGTTTCATCAGATGAAACAGTGTTGATAGATGAAAATTTAAAATCCTTTAAAAAGGTAATATCGGCAAATCCGCTTGCATTTACAGCATTGCCTTCATATGAGTAGTTATTTAATATCAAGTCAGACAAAGGATTCGACATACCAAGGTAAGGACGCATCAGTCCTGCATTATCTCCCATTCCATAGTCATATCTGGTATTACCGTATTCGTCTACCATAATATTCCCGTTACCATCGCGTATATACATAGGATAAATAGGCGCCATACGCGTTGCAGTAGCAAATACATTCCCAGAACTACTTGAATTTCCATCTTCATCTGTCATATTAGCTTTATAATTTGCATAAAGCATATTACCGCCCACTTTCAGCCATGGTTTTGCCTGATAATCTGCCTTCAACCTTCCTGTCAGACGTTTATAGTCCGAATTAGGCACAATGCCCTGATCGCTCAAATATCCAACAGAAGTATAAAAATTGCTTTTATCGCCTCCGCCTGTGATAGATACATTATACTCCTGCCTATTACTTTGTCTATAAGTAAGGTCCAACCAATTATCAGGTAATAATGTATATTGCTGCCCCTTATAGGTAACCACATTGCCAAGTGTAGCATTGGGATTCAATTTGCCGTCCGGTCCTATTAAGTTTTCACCAGAAGGCACATTATAGACGTTGTAACCCAATCCATAACCCGTACCATTATTAATCATTAACATATTGGCATACACTTGCGCCAGATCTACTGGAGTACCTTGATCTATAAAGTAATTTTTTAATGCTCCGAAGTACATCTCGTAATATTGCGCAGGGCTTTTAATGTATTTATAATCCTGCGTTGCACGGGTATTGTATCCCCATTTGGCATCTACGGTTACTTTTGCATCGCCCGATTTATTTCCCTTTTTGGTGGTTATCATCATAACACCGTTTGCAGCACGCGAACCATACAAAGCATTTGAAGCGGCATCCTTGAGTACGGTCACTGATTCTACGTCTGCAGGATTGAGGTTATTCAAGTCGCCATCGTACGGAGCGCCATCTACAATAACCAAAGGATTGTTTCCTGCGTTAATGGAAGTAATACCGCGTACGCGAATGGTAGGCGATGTGGCACCAGGCTGTCCCGAAGCATTGGCAATCTGCATACCGGTAACTTTCCCTACAAGTGCATCAGCAATATTGGCAGTTTGAATTTTTCCAATTTCATCGGAAGTAACCACCGTTGCCGACCCTGTGAATTGAGACCTTTTCGCAGTTCCATACGCTACAACCATAACCGGATCCAACACTGTCTCATCTGAAACGAGATTTACCGACATATCATTACGTGCGGTTACTTCCTGCGTAATGTATCCGATGCTGGTAATTACCAAAGTTGCGTTTTGAGACACAGAAATGGTAAAATTGCCATCTGCGTCTGTCATCGTTGCGTTTTGAGTTCCTTTTTGCGTAACACTTACTCCGGGTAACGGATCGTTGTTAGCATTATCGAGAACCCTTCCGCTTATCTGTCGAGATTGCCCTTGAACAATCCCAATGCTTGTTGCTAAAACAACAAGCATAAAAAGTAGTTTCTTTCTCATAAAACTTTCTTCTTTTTAATTAAACATATTATATACTTTATTAATTTTATTTATCATTAGTATTATTAATGACAACAATGTATTTTCTTAAAAACAAATCTTTTTCAACTATTCACCTAAAATGCTATTTCAATAAAAATGAACATTTGTCTAACGTCAAAAACAATTATTAATATGTAATGTTTTCTTAATAATTTCTTAATGAATACAACGCAAAATTATATATTGTTTTTTTATCTACCAAATATTTTTTTGTTTTTTTTAAAAATATTTATCGAAAAAATATTAAAAAATATATAAATATTTAATAATCAATGTCTTATTCAATAAAAAATGTAATATCTTTTTTTTTGCACACGTAATTTTTAACATTTCATTTTTAGTTTCCATTAAAATAATTTTGAAACTGCCTCAACGCTGCTTGAAATCATGTTTGAAATCCACAACGGAAAAATACCTATTGCCGCTATACAAACTATCAACGCAACCGTTGCAATTCGCTCGTGCCAAAGCGCATCGCCAAGTTCAAAGAAATGTTTGTTTTCCACATCTCCGAAAAGGATTTTCCCCACAACCCGCAAAATATAAACCGCCGTAATCACAATAGCCGATATTGCAACGATTATAAATATTCGATGAAAAACATCGTTAATTTGGAAAGCGCCAACAAAGATTGTCATTTCGGCAACAAAGCCGCTCAATCCCGGCAAGCCAAGCGATGCCAACCCTGCAATCACATAACAAACCGAAAGGAAAGGCATTATTTTCATCAATCCTGCGAGTTCTCGAATATCGCGCGTATGAGTACGTCCGTATATCATACCTATTAAAGCAAAGAAAAGCGCCGTCATAAGTCCGTGAGAAATCATTTGCAGCACTGCACCAGTCATTGCAGTACGATTAAACATTAAAATAGCAAAAAGCACCAGCCCGCAGTGAGAAACCGATGAATATGCATTAATATATTTTAAGTCGGTTTGCACAATAGCCGAAAATGCGCCATAAACTACACTTATTCCTGTTAAAATAAGGAAAATCCATCCGAGTTCTTTTGCTGCCTCCGGCATTAAATAAATTGCTATCCGAAAGCATCCGTAACCGCCAAGTTTCATTAGAACTCCTGCGTGTAGCATCGACACGGCAGTTGGAGCAGATGCGTGTCCGTCGGGCGACCATGTGTGAAACGGAAACAAAGCCCCAAGTACTCCAAAGCCCAAAAAAGTAAGCGGAAACAGATAATGCTGAGCAGCGATAGGAATATTATGAAGTTTGGCAATTTCCAAAAGATTCATTGTTGTTGCTCCTGCGCTGTAATAAATTCCTATTAATCCCAAAAGCAAAAACGCAGAACCGCCCATCAGCATCAGTGTAAGTTTCATTGCCGAATAATGCTTTCGTCCGCTACCCCAAACGCCGATAAGCAGATACATCGGTATGAGTGCAACTTCGTAAAACAAAAACATTGTAAACAAATCGACAGAAATAAAAAACCCGAAAACACCTGTTGAGAGCAGGCAAAACCACATAAAAAACTCTTTTGGCAACGGGTCAATATTCCACGAGGCAAAAACTCCTGTGAAAACTATTACCGACGAAAGCATCAACATTGCCACTGAAATCCCATCAACGCCAACGGCATAATGGATATTAAAACTTTTGTACCAACAAATACTTGAGGTAAAAAGCATTTCAGAAGAATTTCCCGCTGCACGCTGGGTTAGATATGCGTAGGTCAGATATGCAGCTAACAAAAGCAGCAACGAGGCTCCTGTTACGCAAACTGTGAGAATTTGCCGACGTGTTTTCGCCAAAAAAAGTCCGCCGAGCATCAAAACAGGAATTAATACAAAAAGCGATAAAAAGTTCATTTATAATTAATTACAAATTATACCATAAAATTTTATTTCATTCAAGGCGCAAAGATACATTATTTTTTATTTTAAACAATCATTTTTTAAATTATTATGCGAATTTGATTTGTGAAAATATCAATTCGGCAATATTTTTTTTGCAATTTCCGACTCAACAACTCTGTAATGCGGATTGTATGTAGTATCAAATATCCTGCTATGATGCATTGCACGGTTTGGATTTTCGCGCAACAAACTATCTATCATTATCTTATCTGCCTGAAAATCTTTTATTGGCGAATGATTTTTTTCAATGATTTTTATAATTGTTGCCCATTCTTTTTCCCAATTTGCAGTATCCGAAGGATTTACAAGCGAGGCACTGCGAATAAAAGCATGGACAAGAACGGCGGTATCAATCATTCCATTGCGAACCGCGTCAATATTTACGCGTACAAATCTGTGTCGCCAACCAATTGGCTCAACCAATGGGACTGAAGACAGTTGACTTTCTCGTAATTCCTGTCGTAAGTAACTCATTACCATTGCAGTATCGGATATTGCATGTCCGGTAGAGAAACAATCCTGATAAAAATTCTTATAAATATCCTGCAAGCGAGATTCTGGATACTTTGCAAGTTGCTCCCTGATTGCATTTTCAATTTTTTGTTCATCTTTATTTTTACAAGTAAGCAACGCCAATGCAACAAATAGAATACATATTATTTTTTTTGTCATATTATATATAATTCAACTTTCGCAAGTTTCCTAACTTGCTGATGTATAATAAAAAAAACAGCATTTTATTTTGATAAGTTACTGAAATTCAGTATCTTTATGTTGTCAAATAATAACACAAAACCCAAATACTACAGTACAAAAATACAAAAATTATTTTGGAACTCAAAAAGTACTTCAGTTCAAACCCTTGATTTATAGATAAAACTAAAGGTTTTACAACAATTCCTGCAGCCAAGGCTGAAATTGTTAACTCAAAAGAGTGTTTTGGAGATTGGAAAATTGATACTATTGTGATAAAAAATAACAGCGGCGCTATTTTATCTTTAACAGAAAGAAAAACTAATTTTATTATGCTCGAAAAATTAAAACACGGTAAAAACGCCGAAGAATTGACTAAAACAGTATTCCGGCTGCTTATTGCATACAAAAAAACAAGTTCATACGATAACAAGAAACAATGGAACCGAGTTTGCTGACCACCAAAATATTGCTAAAATGCTGAAAACCAGTTTCTTTCTTACGCATCAGTATTCTTCGTGGGAGAAAGGAGCAGTAGAAAATAATAATAAACTTGTCAGGCAATACATACCGAAAAAAACGAATTTTGATAATATTAACTATCATCAAATCAAACAGATACAGTATAACAATATACCGTGAGCAAAATTAAATTTTTATTCATCAAAGAAATTTTTTTCCTACATTTGCAAAACGAATAGTTGCATTTACGAGGTTGAAACTACTCTTTTTCATATTAAAAAACGCTCAGACTCTTTTTGAGTTAATGTTTTTTGTATTAAAAACATTTTTTTTAATACAAAAAATTAATACCTTTGTATTCGGAAAATTTATTCTTCAAAATAAATAATGAAAAAATTATTTTTTGTAATAATTGTTTGCATATCTACTTTTGTAAATAATTTAGCGCAAAATACTCATACAGACACCATTACAATATCTACAGAATCCAATTCACTTGCAGATTCTATCATTGCGTTTGGAAAACAATTTTTAACAGTACGCTATCGTTCCGGAGGGATGAGCGAAAAGGGCTTTGATTGTTCAGGCTTTACTTCATACTTATATAAAAATTTCGGATATAAACTTATGCGCACAGCATCAGGGCAGGCAGAGCAACTTGATAAAGTGAAAAAAGGAGGCTGGCAGCGCGGAGATTTGGTTTTTTTTAACGGGCGAAAACGAGGCACACGTATCGGACATGTGGGAATGGTTGTGGATGTGAATGATGACGGCTCGTTCGATTTTATTCATGCTTCAATACACGGGGTACGAATTACTAATTCCGAACAAAACTACTATAAACTGCGTTATATGGGCGCCGGAAGAGTTATTCATGAAGAACATCAACTAATTAAAGGTATAGAGCCTTATCAAAATATTGAAAACATTAGCAATAATCCGGACTCTCAAATTATAGTAAATTCTTCGGCAGAACAATCCGATAATTTTGCCTGTATATCTGTTCAAAATTCTCAAAATCAACAGAGTGAGGCTGCCGATATTAAGTTGATAAATGATATTATTGATGACAGGGAAAAGATATTGCATGTTGTCCATCAAGGAGATACATTGTATTCTATTTCAAAAACATACGGCTGTTCCATAGAACAACTACGGCAGTGGAACAACAAACAGAATAATAATTTGAAAATTGGTGAAGAAATTTTAATTTTGAACTGAAAACCATAAAATATTTTGAAAAAATTCATAAAAAATTATTGGAAAACAATTTTGGTAACGCTTGTGATTTGCTACCTTTGTTTTGCACCACCAAAAACTTTTGGAGATGCGACCTCAGTATTCAAAAATGCTGATAAATTGGTGCATTTTTTTATGTTTTTCGTTTTGGCAATATCAATTTACATTGATAATCAACATAATACTTTAAAACATAAATGGGCTGTAATATTATTTTGCTGGATTTTTCCTGTTATTTTCGGATTGGCTATCGAAGGGGTGCAGTATTTTTTTCTACCGCTACGAACCGGTGACCTGAAAGACTGGTTTTTCGATTGTTTGGGATATATTCACGGCATTGTTACAATAAAATTATTTTATAAATTAAAAAATAGAATAAATGGAACAACGAACTGATTTACAACAAATTATAGCACTTACTCTAATAAATGGAATTGGAAATATTTTAGCAAAAAATCTAATTGCATATCTGGGAAGCGTAGAGGCGATTTTCAAAGAAAAATCGCAAAATTTGGCAAAAATTCCCGGAATAGGTACTGTGTTGTCTAAAGAGATTGTTAATCAGAACGTTATGGAGCGTGCAGAAAAGGAAGTCGAATTTATTGAGAAACATAAACTTTCCACTTATTTTTATTTGGAGAAAAACTATCCCTTTCGTTTAAAAGAATGTGAAGATGCACCTGTTTTGATGTTTGGAAAAGGAAATATTGACCTTAATAACGGGAAATTCATCAGCGTAGTAGGTACGCGCAGTGCAACTGAAACAGGAAAAGAAAATTGCCATACACTTATTACAGATTTAGCCAGAAGTAATAATAATATTGTGATTATCAGCGGGTTGGCGTATGGTATTGATATTTGTGCACATAAGGCAGCATTGGAAAACAACTTATCGACAATTGCTGTTCTGGGGACTGGACTTGACCGTATGTATCCGTATCAGCACAAGTCGGTTGCTACTAAAATTGTTGATTCGGGGGCTTTGCTGACCGAATATTTGAGTGGAACAAACCCCGAAAGGAAAAATTTTGTGCAACGCAATCGAATTATTGCCGGATTAAGCGATGTCCTTGTTGTGGTAGAGACCCGAAAAAAGGGTGGCTCGCTTATTACGGCTCATTGTGCAAACGACTATAACAGAGACGTTTTTACTTTTCCGGGTCGCATAACCGATGAATATTCAGCAGGTTGCAATCAGTTGATAAAAACAAATCAGGCAGCGTTAATTGAAAATGCGGCTGATATTATGCGCTTTATGAGTTGGGATAACATGGCGGTTGCAGAACCAAACACTAAGTCTCAATCTACACTTTTTGCCGAATTGAGTGAGGATGAACAGAAAATTTTGAATGTACTGCGAACTGCGTCAGATGGCTTGCAAACCAACGAAATTGCCCTGAAAATTGCAAAACCTGTCAGCACAACATCGGCACTGCTACTGACAATGGAATTTGGCGGCTGGGTAAAATTATTACCTGGAAATATTTATAAAGTGGTTTAAAACTATTATTTTTGTCTAAAATTTATGGCTGAAAATAAATCAAATACATATTCGCTCATTTTTCGCTCTGCCAATTGTGTGTGTTCGGTGCATAATGAGTTCGGTGAAATTTCACGACAACGCTGGCCACTGGATTTGTGGCATGACTCAGAAGAAGATTTGGTGCGCATTTTGGCGCAAGCCACTGCAATTCAACATAATAGCGAAAATATTCGGATTATCTGTCAGTCGAAACATTTTACTTTTATTCCAATGGCTTTATTTTCACAAGATGATGCACATTATTTTCTTGATTTTCAAGGAAAAACAGAAAATTCTGCCGTCATTTGCAATATCATTGAACAAAAAGAGATTGCAGTAATTTTTGCTGTGCCACTAATGCTTGTTAAATCTCTTTCTCGCTTTTTTGATAATGCAAAAATAAATTTGCATTTAACGGAAATAATTAATAATCAGCAAAATACAAGAGGTAATTATGTTCAAATCTATTTTGCCGAAAATATTTTTGATATTTTGATTTTTGAAAAAAAACGTTTATTTTTTTATAACTCGTTTAAATTCAACACAAAAGAAGACGTTTCCTATTTTTTAACAGT
Source organism: Paludibacter sp. (assembly GCA_009781075.1). GTDB lineage: Bacteria > Bacteroidota > Bacteroidia > Bacteroidales > Paludibacteraceae > WRGS01. The sequence continues at coordinate 20,586 of WQYU01000018.1, forward strand.
AATCTTTGAGCAATTTTCATTAAGTTTTGAACAAACCGAAATATTTGTTTATAATGCTGAAAATCAAAAAGATACCATTGACCTTTTAAAGAAAAGTTTTAAGTCAATATTAATGATACCATCCATATATTAAGATATAATTTATAATATGTCTGATAAAATTGTAAAAGTAGGATTTAACGTTATCAAGGATAATATTGAAAACGATAGTATTGAAGATAATTTCCTGATGTACGATAATTTTTCAGAAAAAGACGAAGTACGGGAATTGATATCTATAACAGATTACCCAATACGATTGAACGGAATTACTTTTATTGTATTCTGTATGGAAGGTTACATTAAATGCAATCTTGGGTTGAAAAATATGGTGATAACTAAAAATCAGCTATGTATAATTCTGCAAGACCAGATTATTCAAACAACGGAAGTTAGTTCCGATTTCAAGGCAGGTTTTATGGTTTTGAAAAGGAATTTTTTCAATTCTCACAATCATTTTATTGAAACAATAAACTTGCACAATAATCTGATTAAACATCCTTTTTTTGACCTCTCTGAAAAAGAGATGCAAGAATATATTCAGATTTTCAATAAGATAAAAGATAAAATTACAGATACATATCACACTTACCGACTTCAAATTATTCAAACATATTTTCAGATAACTTTTTACAATATATATCATTTGATTGTTACTCATCAAAATATTCTCGAAAAAATGACTCAGAATAATAGTGCAATGATATATGACCGTTTTATAAAAATGGTTGAAGAATACTATCGTAAGGAACACTGCGTGAAATTTTATGCCGATAAAATATGTCTTACACCCAAATATCTATCATCGGTCATCTATGAAGTCAGTGGGAAACACGCATCTGATTGGATTCACGAATATATAGTGTTGGAAGCCAAAGTACTTCTCAAATCTACAGACATGGATATAAAAAATATCAGCGAAATATTGCATTTTTGCACCCCTTCTCATTTTGGTAGATTTTTTAAAAGATATACTAATTACACTCCAAATATATTTAAAAATTGTTAATGTTTTTCATTTTTTTATGCGTATCATTTCAGGAAAATATAAAGGTCGCCGTTTGCAAGTGCCTTCAAACATGACAGCCCGTCCCACAACCGATTTTGCAAAAGAAGGATTATTTGATTTTCTCAACAATATTGTTGATTTTGAGCAAGTTACAGTGCTTGATTTGTTTGCAGGGACTGGCAGTATTTCTTACGAATTTATTTCGCGTTCCAGCCCGAAAGTTGTTGCTGTGGAAAATAATAAAATTCATGTTAATTTTATTTTACAAACAATTAAAAAACTTGATATCAGCAACTTGACACTTTTACGTACAGATGTTTTTCATTTCTTAAAAAATTACAATTCCAGTTTTGATTTGATTTTTGCAGACCCTCCATACGATTTGATTGATTTAGCACAAATTGCTGATAAAGTACTTGATGCAAATATTTTAAACACAGATGGACTCTTTGTTTTAGAACATTCTGCTCGATACGATTTTTCGAAGCATCAAAGTTTCAAGAACCACAGAAAATACGGAAATGTGAATTTCAGCGTTTTTGAATAAGGAAATAACCCGCATAATTCATCAAATTATTTGGAAAATTGGGTGTAATATGTTAATTTTGTGATAGGTAATGTTGCCAAAAATACCCAATTATGGACATCAAAAGTACCGCATTTTATCAGAACAAAAAAACGGTTACAGTAGATTTTCGGCAGGGTAGTTTCAACCTCATAATGCAACTATTTGCTTTGCAAATGTAGGGGAAAAATTTCTTTGATAATTTTGTAAATAGTTTCGTGGCTGACAAACGACTTGTTTTCCAGTTTTAATCTATGGCATATTGCCGAAGTTACTGAGAAAACCCGAAAACTTTTTGCTAATATCGGAACAGGCTACCTAGCGTAAGTAATGTTAGGGTTTAGGTTTACATTTTGCTTGTCCTATCCCTGAAAAAATTTCAAATCTTAAATCGTACTAATAACAAGGGTGCATTGCAGCATACTTTGTAAAATACCACCAAAACTCTTTTTTGCATCAAAATCTGCTTTCCAAAAACATCTCTACTGCTTTCCGTACCGATTGCAAGCCGAAATCGGCAGGATTTATTTTATTTTTTTCTATAAAAAAACATTCCGAAACATCGTCTGCTGCATGTATTGAATTGCAGTCTATAATTTTAACAGCAAAAAACATATCGGTTGTAGGTACCGACAGACCTTTATATTCGTATTGATTCGGCAGTGAAAAAAGATAATGTATATCGGTTGTTTCTACGCCAATTTCTTCCTTTATTTCGCGTTTCATTCCTTCTTCTGCAGTTTCATCGGGGTCGATAAATCCGCCGGGCAAGTCAAATGTTCCTTTTGCAGGGTCTTTTGCACGGCGGCAAACAAGCAATTCTTCTTTTTGGTTTACAATAAATGCGGCAGTTGCAGCCGAAGGGTTCAGATAATACACAAATCCGCAGCAAAGGCATTTTTTTGACTTAAAATTATTGGACACAAACTCTTCAGAACCGCATACAGGGCAAAAATTAAAAAGATTTTGGAATTGCATTATTATTTTTAAAAATTTCTTTGTGCGGCAAATTCGGCGCAGGAAATAAGTGCATTTTTCAGATTGCTTTCCGGGAAAATATCAAGTTCTGCGATTGCTTTTTGTTTGTAAATAAGCATTTTATCGGTTGCATATTCTATCCCGCCATTTTTACAGGTAAAATCAATAATCTCGCTAATATTTTTATTATCTAAATCATTATTATTTATGATATTAAGAATTTCGGACTTTGATTTTTCATCTGAATTTTGCAGTGCAAAAATCAGCGGCAAAGTTATTTTCCCTTCTCTAATATCGTTCCCTGTTGGTTTCCCAATATTTTTATTATCAAAATAATCAAAAATATCATCTCTGATTTGAAAACTTGTTCCGAGATACTCACCAAATAAACTCATTTTCATTATTTTTTGTTCTTCTCCATTAACAGAGATGGCTCCCATTGATGCACAGTAGGCAAAAAACAGAGCCGTTTTTTTACGAATTATATTCAAATATTCGGTTTCGCTAATGTTGTGATTATTTTCTTTTGCAAGTTGAAAAAGTTCTCCTTCGGCAAGATTAATTCCAATTTGAGAAAACATCGTCATAATATTTTGATTTTCTGTTTTTGCTGCAAAAAACAAAGATTTTGACAGGAAAAAATCACCAGCCAATACTGCTACTTTATTAGTCCATTGCGCATTAACAGATGGAAGTCCGTGTCGTTGTGAAGTGCTGTCAACGACATCGTCGTGAATCAAACTTGCAGTGTGCAACAATTCCAACGCAACAGCAATATCTATTGTAGCAGTGTTGCAAGTGCCTGAACATAGTTTAGCAGCCAAAAGTACAATAATAGGACGCAATTTTTTCCCGTTTTGTTGCAGTAAATAATAATTAATCTGTTCTAATAAAGCACTTTCTGAATTGAACGCACTTCTATAATTATTCTCAAACAATTCAAATTCTGCATCAATCGGATTTTTTATCTCATCTAAATTCATCTAAACAATTTTTTAGAAAATATTTTGCAAAAGTACATTTTTTTTTATTTTTGTTATATAGAAAATGAATAATATTTATTTTCTATTGTCTATTGTCAATAATTTCCATTGTATCGCTTGCAATCAGAAATTCTTCATCAGTGGGAATAACAACAACTTTTACTTTCGATTCCGGTTTGCTCAATAATTTTTCCTTGCCTCGCACGCTATCATTTGCATTATAATCGAAAATTAAACCGGCATATTCAAATCCTGCACAAATTTGTTCACGTGTTTCTGGGGAATTTTCACCCACGCCGCCTGTGAAAATAATCATATCAGCGCCATCCAGAGCCGCCATATACGAACCGATATACTTTCGCAGTCGATAATTGTACATTTCCAAAGCAAGTTGCGCCCGCAGGTTACCTTTTTGGGCAGCATCTTCAACATCACGCATATCGCTTGACACACCTGAGACGCCAAGAACGCCGCTATATTTGTTGAAAAGAGTTGAAACAGCCTGAGAACCAATCATTTCCTTATCCATCAAATAAATTGCCGCACCAAGGTCAATATCACCAGAGCGAGTCCCCATAATAAGCCCTTCAAGCGGGGTAAAACCCATTGAAGTATCAATGGACTTCCCATTTTTGATAGCCGCAACAGATGCTCCATTGCCAATATGAACAGTAATCATTTTCGTATTTTCGTAATCCAAGTTCAAAAACTCACATGCACGATGGCTAACATATCGGTGGCTTGTTCCGTGAAATCCATAGCGTCTAACCCCATATTTGGTATAGAGTTGATATGGAATGGCATACATGTACGCTCTTTCAGGCATTGTTTGATGAAAAGCAGTGTCAAAAACCGCAACTTGCGGTACATCAGGCAGTAAATCGTTGATTCCCTGAATACCGTAAAGGTTTGGCGGATTGTGCAAAGGCGCAATATCTATACATTCCTCAATCTTACTGATTACCTCGTCGGTAATCAACACACTTTTATTAAATTTTTCACCCCCATGGACTACCCGATGACCAACAGCATCAATATCTTCCAGAGCAGAGATACAACCATGATTTTTGCTGATAAGCACTCCAAGAACATATTCAATAGCACTGCGTTGCTCTAAAATTTCACCTTCGAGCATCACTTTCTCGCCGTTTTGTTTGGTATGTTTGAGAAACGAACCTTTCATTCCAATTTTTTCAACCACTCCCGAAGCCAAAACCTCGTTATTGACCATCTCAAACAGTTTATATTTAACAGACGAACTGCCGCAATTTAAAACTAATATTTTCATTAAATTATTATAATAAAAACGCTGTCTTGCCTTGTTCAGACAGCAAATTTAGGATTTTTCTTAAAAAATATTTTTTATAACTGTATTTTTATTTTCTTTAATAATAATTCTTCACGCTCAATGGCTGTTTTTTCTAAATTTGTAACTTCTTGCGCTATTTTGCTTACATATTCTTCGTCTTTTATTCCAGAGAGATTAATTCTCACATTAAGCGCAGCCCCTAAAATTGCCGTTCTGGCGCACATCATTGCAACGCAGGCATCGGTAACCGCATTTTGATTGCCGTTTTCTGCAATTAATTCAATTAATTCCATCATTTTCAATGTTTTTCTGGCAACATTAAGCGGCACTTCGGCAGCAATTTTTGTTGCTTCCTGAATTTTTTCATGACGAACATTTTTTTCATTATCTGTTTCTTTCGGCAATTTAAACGCCTCAAACACAGCATTATACGCATCGCTATCGGCATCAATATCAGTTATAAAATCGTTTTGAAACTCACTTGCCAAAAACGTCAATTCGTGCATTAACTGCTCTTTGTCCTCGTACTTCTTTTTGCCGATAGTAAGGTTAGCAACCATTTGTGCAAGCGCTGCTGCAATTGCAGCATTCAACGCAGCAATGCTTCCCCCACCGGGAACAGGTTCATTAGAGGCTGTTTTCGATAAAAAATCTTTTAAACTTAATTCTACTAACATAATATATTCTATAAAATAAAAAATTGGCTGCAAATTTACAATTTTTTATTTTTAAAAACAAAATGATTTTAAACAAACTATTTCTCAATATCTTCCTTTCCACAATTTGCGCACATATTCAGTCATTTTGTTTTCCTGTGGATTGTCCTGCATTTGCCAAATTCGCGTTTTAGTTAGTTTATCAGGCAAATATTGAAGTTCTACGAAATGTTGGTCGTAATCATGGGCATATTTATACCCCTTGTGATATCCCAAGTCCTTCATCAATTTTGTAGGTGCATTGCGCAAATGCAGCGGCACTGGCAAATTTCCCGTTTGTTCAACTATGCCAATGGCTTGTTCTATTGACAGATATGCAGAATTGCTTTTAGGCGATGTGGCAAGATAAATTGTTGTTTCCGCCAACGGAATCCGTGCCTCCGGCAAACCTATTTTATGAATAGAATCAAAACAAGCGTTTGCCAGCAGCAATGCGTTGGGGTTTGCCAACCCAATATCTTCGGCAGCGAGAATGACAAGCCGCCTTGCAATAAATTTCAAATCTTCACCGCCGGCAATCATTCTTGCAAGCCAATAAATTGCAGCGTCCGGGTCGCTACCACGAATTGATTTTATAAAAGCAGAAATAATATCATAATGAATTTCTCCGTCTTTATCGTAGGCAAGCGGATTTTGTTGCAATCGCTCGGTAACGAGTTCATTCGTTATTTCAATAGTTTCGGATGGCTCGGCATTTGCAACTAATTCAATAATATTCAATAATTTACGCGCATCTCCGCCGGAAAAACGCAGCAAAGCATCGGTTTCTTTTATTTTAATTTTAAATTTTTTTAATTCAATATCTTCCGAAATTGCACGCTCGGCAAGTTCCAATAAATCACCATTTTCCAATGGATTTAACACATACACCTGACAGCGCGAAAGCAAAGGTGAAATCACCTCGAAAGAAGGATTTTCTGTTGTTGCGCCGATAAGTGTAATTGTGCCGTTTTCTACCGCTCCAAGTAGCGAATCCTGTTGAGATTTGCTAAAACGGTGGATTTCGTCAATAAACAAAATCGGATTCCCATTTTTTATGAACATTCCCTGCGAATGTGCTTTGTCAATCACTTCACGCACATCTTTTACTCCCGAACTGATAGCGCTAAGGGTGAAAAACGGCAAATCAAGCGTGTTGGCAATAATTTGTGCAAGCGTTGTTTTACCAACGCCGGGCTGTCCCCACAAAATAAACGATGCCACATTGCCCGACTCAATCATTTTGCGCAAAACAGCGTTTTTTCCTACCAAATGTTTTTGCCCAATGTAATCATCAAGCGTTTTTGGACGCATTCTTTCGGCTAAGGGTTGCATTTTTTATATTTTTTAAACAGCAAAATTAAAAAATATTTTTTGAAAATAAATTATTCTATAAGAAACGCCTTAAATAAATGCGGATAATTTCATCAATTCATCATTTGGTTTTACAAATTGAGCCCAATACTGTTTTAAGTCATACCATAGTTCTTGTAATGAACTAAAAAAACGATTATGAGTTA
>WQYU01000019.1 GCA_009781075.1 Paludibacter sp.
CGGGAAAAGTTATTCCGAAGTAAAAGAATTTTCGACAACAACACTTTCCATCTATTCGATGTGCGAGTATTTACAGTCGGAAAATGTAAAAGAAGTAGCAATGGAAAGTACGAGTACGTATTGTGTGCCGGTTTGGGACATTTTGTATGAAATGAAGTTTGAACTGAAATTGGTATAAGCAGTCATAACTGGTTGCTATATATTTCTTTGTGCCCATTCAAATCCAAATAAATTGGTTTATGCTTAGTATTAATATATTAGATGGTAACACCCGTTGTGAAGGGTGGGTATTTATGGAAGAAAATTATAAAAATTTCGCAAAAAAAAAATTTTTTTAAGTAAATGAAATGTTGAAATTGCAGTTTTTTATGCAATTTGTAATAATGTAATAAAATTGCACTATCTTTGCAGTTCAAAACTGCTCAAGTTTTTTAACAATTGGGTTGTGAAACTTGACAATCAATATCTTTATTTAACAAATTATCAATGATTAACAATTTAAAAAAAACAAACACAATTAAGGAATTATGGGGATTGGTGGGCAATACCCCGATGGTAGAAATTCATTATCTCTACAAAAATCGTCCTGGAAAAATCTATGTAAAGCTTGAGTATTACAATTTTTCGGGCAGCATCAAAGACAGAATGGCACTGTACATTTTGCAGGAAGCATACAAAAACGGCAAAATCAAACAGGGCAATTTGATTTGCGAGGCAACCAGCGGTAATACAGGAATAGCGTTTTCTGCTATCGGCAGGGCGTTGGGGCATAAAGTACGAATTATTATGCCAAATTGGTTAAGCAAAGAGCGGGTGGATATTATAAAAAGTTTGGGCGCGGAAATTCAACTTGTAAGCAAGGAAGAGGGCGGTTTTATTGGCAGCATAGCACTTTGCGAAAAAGCAGGAATGGACGAAAATGTGTTTTTACCGCAGCAGTTTGCAAACGAAAATAATGTCAATGCACATTTCACAACAACGGGACCTGAAATTATGCGGCAATTATCTTACAAAAATTTGTTGCCCGACGCTATTGTTGCAGGAGTAGGAACTGGCGGAACGATTATGGGGGTGGGCAATTATTTGAAAAAGATTAATTCCAAAATCAGAGTCCATCCGCTTGAGCCGGCAGAAAGTCCCACACTTTCTACAGGGTACAGAGTAGGACTACACAGGATGCAGGGAATTTCAGACGAATTTATTCCGAGCATACTCAAACTTAACCAACTTGACAGCGTGATTGCTGTAAATGACGGTGATGCTATTATTGCTGCGCAAAAAATGGCAGAACAACTTGGTTTGGCAATAGGAATTTCGTCGGGTGGAAACATTATCGGGGCTGTAAAATTACAGCAGGAACTTGGCAAAAATGCAATAGTTGTTACCGTTGTTGCAGACGACAACAAAAAATATTTGAGCACCGATTTGGTAAAAACTGAGCCGATAAAGGAAAATTATATCTCTACTGACTTGCAATTTACATATTTTGTTGTTATTAATGGATAAAAATTTCGTACTTTTATTATTTAAAAAAGCATTTAAAATTAGGTTACTTTACAATATATCGATATAAATTTGTGTAAGTACTTAACAATAAGCAAAGTAAGTGTTAAAAAAATTGGATAACTATCTTAAAATTAGTAACTTTATGGATTTTACCTACTTCTATAAAGAATATGACAAACAAGAGCTATCCAAACGTTAAAATGTTAATTATAAATATATTATCAAGTTATACATCTTTCCGAACTCTAAAAAAGTGCTGTAAAAATTTTATCATTAACACATGTACCTGTTTTTCTAGCATCAAAGGTAAGATAAATTTCGTACAAATGAAATGTTTCTCAAATAAATGTGAACAGTATTGCATAATTAATTTTGGGAACAAGCTTATCTGAATCAGAAACCTCCGACAGGTGAACGCGGAGCAATAAAAAATACAATGAAAAAGTCAACCATAAAGAGCCTAATAAGCAAAAAATAATAATAATATATGAATCATTATGACACGATATGTGCAATATCTACCCCTGTCGGTACGGGTGCAATTTCAGTAATTCGGGTTTGTGGCGATGATGCTTTCAATATTTGTGATAAAATTTTTATCTCAAATAATAATGTTAAGATATCTGATTTTCAAACAAATACAGTTCATTTCGGTGAAATAGTTGATTCGAAATTTTCGTTGAAAAAAATTATTGACGAGGTTTTACTTTCATTATTTGTATCTCCTCATTCGTTTACGGGCGAAAATGTAGTTGAAATTTCGTGTCATGGTTCGATTTTTATTCAGCAGGAAATTGTACGATTGCTTGTAGAAAATGGCTGTCGGCTTGCCAAGCCGGGCGAATTTACCGAGCGCGCTTTTCTGAATGGGAAAATGGATTTGTCGCAGGCAGAGGCGGTTGCCGATTTGATTGCCTCTCAAAGTGCGGCGGCGCATAAAATGGCGTTAAATCAAATACGCGGCGGTTTTTCGAGTGAATTAAAAAAATTGCGATTGCAACTGCTTGATTTTGTGTCGCTTGTTGAACTTGAACTTGATTTTTCGCAGGAAGATATTGAATTTGTCGACCGAACAAAATTATTGGAATTGACAAAGGATATTGAACTGAAAATAAGTAAATTAGCCAATTCATTTCAAACCGGAAATGCTATTAAAAACGGTATTCCGGTTGCATTGGTAGGTGATACAAATGTCGGAAAATCTACCTTGCTTAATTTGCTTTTGAATGAAGAACGGGCAATTGTTTCCGAAATTCACGGAACGACGCGTGATGTAATTGAGGATTGCATTAATATTCAGGGGATTACATTTCGTTTTATAGATACTGCCGGCATTCGTAAGACAACTAATAAGGTCGAAAATCTTGGCATAGAACGCAGTTTTGAGCAGATAGAAAAAGCGTCTATTGTCCTTTGGCTTGTTGATGGTACAAATGTTTCTGAGCATATCGAATGGCTTACAGAAATGATTTTTGAGAGAGCAAAAGAGAAAAAAATTATTTTGATTTTTAATAAAATTGATAAACTTTCGGAGGGAGAACTTGAAATTTTAGAACATCTTTTTTCTCCTTTTGATTGTGAAAAAATTAAAATCTCTGCAAAAAAACGCCTCAATACCGAACTATTGCAGAAGGTGTTGCTTCAAACAGCACAAATTGAGCAAATATTTCAAAACGATGTTATTGTTTCCAATATTCGACATTATCAAGCGCTTAATAATGCTCAAATTGCGATTTGTCGTGTTATTGATGGTTTGAAAAGCAATATTTCCAAAGAATTTATTGCGCAGGACATCCGCCAATGCATGCACTATTTGGGTGAAATAACGGGCGAAATATCTACTTCCGAAATTTTGGAAAATATTTTCAGTAAATTTTGTATCGGAAAATAGCATATAATATTTGATTAGAAAAAAACGCCAAATAAAACGCTTTCAAATGATTAAATAGTTTCTCGGAAAAATAGCAAGTTCTCCTAAATGCCCTTCGAATTTGGCACTTTAATTTCTGTGCAAATAATTTTGTTTTTTGCACGATTTCTTACCATTTTTCTCTATCTTTGCACTTTGGCAAGTGGGGTAGTAAATGGTAATTTTTATTTTCATATTACAAAATAATATTTTATCCCCTGATTGCCAAATATTTATAACAGTATACTTTTTATAACACTATCAAAATTAGTTATTATGAATGAAGAATTAATTAAAATTATTATTAGCGCAGCCATTGTTTTAGTGGTTTATCCTTTGAGTCGGTTTATTGTATATAAATTAACAGATAAATTTGCAAAATTCAAATTATACGATTATGGGTATTGTAAAATGATTAAAAAAATTTTGAATGCTCTAATAATCATTGTAATAATTACCATTCTTATCGGTATTTGGGGGGTTGACAGAAAAAATATTTTGCTTGCTTTGTCATCCGGTTTTGCCGTTATCGGAGTTGCACTTTTTGCGCAATGGTCGATATTGAGCAATGTTACGGCAGGACTTGTGATATTTTTTTCATTACAATTGAGAATAGGAGACAGAATAAAAATTTACGACAAAGATTTTCCAATTGAAGCAACTTTAAAAGATATAAAAGCGTTTTATCTCTGCCTGGAAACCGACAAAGGAGAAATAATTTCATACCCAAATAATTTACTTTTACAAAAAGGAATATTCATTTGTACGTAAAAAAATATCTATTTTTGCGCAAAATAAACTTATATGGATGCCAATGATTTGTTTTTATGTCCGATTTGCAGCAATGTTCCCCCCAACGAGCGAGAATCTTTTCTCAACGGATTGCAGATTAAAACCAAGTATTACAAAAAAGGAGAATGGATTGCCCAACAAGGCGATGCCATAAATGCGTTGTATCTGTTAATAAAAGGGAGCGTAAAAACCGAAATGATTTCCGAATCTGGTACTACTTTAAATATTGAAGTAATTAACGCTCCGAATCCTTTGGCGTCTGCATTTTTGTTTGCTCACAACAATTGCTTCCCCATTGATGTGATTGCCATTGATGACTGTACAGTTATTATCGCCTCCAAAACGTCAATCCTACGGCAACTTGAATACAATCAGGCGTTTTTGCTTGCATTTCTGTCGTTCAATGCCAACCGTACGTATTTCTTGTCCGAAAGGTTGAAGTTCCTTTCTATAAAAACTATTAAAGGAAAATTCGCTCAATATATTTTTTCTAAAAGTAAAGGTAAAGATACGAATTTCATTTTAAATATGAATAGAACGAATTTGGCTGAATATTTTGGGATAGCGCGTCCTTCACTTTCCAGAAGTATTTCCGAAATGGTTAACGAAGGAATTATCTCTATAAAAGGCAAACGAGGGAAAATACTTAACTTTAAAAAATTACAAGAATTGATTTGTATTTAATCAAAAAAAGTCAAAGTCAAAGTCAAAGTACAAAATCTATTGAGGTCATTTTTATTGTAAAATGTGAGTTATCCGTAATTTTTTTTCTATCTTTGCAATATTTTATATAACGATAAATAATTAATAATTAAATACTTAAAATTAAAGATTAAATATGAGACCAACTCACATTGAACACATTGGAATTGCAGTAAAAAATTTGGAAGAGGCAATTCCGTATTACGAAAACGTTCTCGGTTTGAAATGTTACAGCATTGAAACCGTTGAAGACCAGAAAGTTAAGACCGCTTTTTTCAAAGTCGGACAGACAAAAATTGAACTGCTTGAACCCACTGCCGACGATAGCCCCATCGCCAAATATCTTGAAAAAAATCCGCATGGGGGAGTTCACCATATCGCTTTTGCTGTCGAAAACGTTGAACAGGCATTATCAGATGCTCAGGCAGTGGGTGTTCAACTAATTGACAAAGTGCCGCGCAAAGGTGCAGAGGGATTAAATATTTCTTTCCTTCATCCAAAATCAACCGGCGGGGTACTTACCGAATTTTGCCAAGAGCCAAATAATTAAACGTTTTGATTATAGTTTTAATAAAAAACAATTATTTAAAATATTTAGCAAAAATTTATTGTTGATATTCAATAATTTAATTATTTATTAATAAAAAATTTATTGTTTTTCAATAAAAATATTTTGTTATTCAAGAAATATCATTTACCTTTGCAAAAATTTTTAATATTATTTAATAAAAAAATAAAATACAATGAAACAGTTTTTTAAATATGTTTTGGCTACAATTGTAGCGATTGTGATTGTGAGCATTATTGGCTTTATTGTGATGTTTGGTATGATTGGAGCGATGTCCGCTTCGTCGAACGCTCCCACCAAACTCGAAGCCAAATCGGTTTACGAACTTGACCTTAACGGTACGCTCGTTGAACGTTATGAAGAAGACCCGTTTACTGAAATTTTTGGTAAAACGATGAATTCATACAATACCGTAATGGGATTGGATGATATTTTGGCAAATATTAAAAAAGCCAAAACCAACGACAAAATCGCAGGAATCTATCTAAAAACAGGTTCTATGTTCAGCGCCGGCGTAGCATCGTTAAAGGAAATCCGCGATGCCCTTATTGATTTCAAAGAAAGTGGAAAATTTATTGTTGCCTACGGCGACAATTATTCACAGGGGCAGTATTATCTCTGTTCTGTTGCCGACAAAATCATTGCAAATCCACAGGGAATGGTCGGATGGCAGGGTTTGGCATCAAATACTCCGTTTTTCAAAGGTGCGCTCGATAAACTTGGAATTGAGATGCAGGTTATTCGTGTAGGGACGTTCAAATCGGCTGTTGAACCGTTCATTCAAGATAAAATGAGCGATGCTAACAAATTGCAGGTTACTGCTTTTGTAAATTCCATTTGGAATTCAATAGTTGCCGAAGTAAGCCAAAGTAGAAATATTTCGCCTGATTCGCTAAATGTTTTTGCCGACCAAATGCTTTCATTGATGCCTGTTGAAAACATTATGAATAAAAAAATGATTGATACGGTGATGTATGTTGATCAGGTTGATGCAGTTATAAATAATTATCTGAATAATCCTGCTGATAAAAAAATTAACTATGTAAACCAAAGTAAAATGAAACTTGTTCCATCGGGCGACAAAATTCGCAAAGATAAAATTGCAGTGCTTTATGCCGCAGGCGATATTGTTGATTCCGGTGATAATTATGGTATTATTACATTTGAAAAAATGAATAAAGCGATAGAAAAAATTGCGGACAATGATGCGATAAAAGCAGTTGTTTTTCGAGTAAATTCGCCCGGCGGCAGCGCTTTTGCATCGGAACAAATTTGGCGTGCAATATCCGAATTGAAAAAGAAAAAGCCAGTTATTGTGTCGATGGGCGATTATGCAGCATCCGGCGGATACTATATTTCATGTGAAGCCGATTATATTTTTGCACAACCAAACACTCTGACCGGCTCTATCGGAATTTTTGGTTTAATTCCTAATATTCAAGGGCTTACAAAGAAAATAGGAGTAACTTTCGATGGTGTTAAGACCAATAAATATAGCGATATGATTTCAGCCAATCGTCCTTTTACTCCTCAAGAAAGAGATTTGATGCAGGTTTATATCAATCGCGGTTATCAAACATTTGTTAGCCGTTGTGCAGAAGGTCGTAAAATGTCCACAGATTCTATTGATGCTATCGGACAAGGACGCGTCTGGACAGGCGAAGATGCCATAAAAATCAAACTTGTTGACCAACTCGGCAATTTGCAAAATGCTATCGATTATGCTGCTCAAAAAGTTAATCTAAAAGATTATAGCATAGTGAATTATCCTGCAAAAGAATCGTTTATGGAACGTTTGTTAAAATCGTTCTCCGGCGAAGAAACTAAAGCCAAAATAGCACGTGAGTATATCGGCGAAGAAAATTATCGCTTTTTGCAAACACTAAAAAATATTGAAAATCAAAATTTTATTCAGGCAAGAATGGAATATGATATTACAATAAAATAACTCTATTATTGATTATTATTATTTAGAAATGCAGGGAAATGGCATACGCTTCCCTGCATTTTTTTGTGTTGTTGAATTACGATTTGAGAATTAAGAAATGTAATTTTAATTTTTCATTTCGTCAATTTTTTCAACGTCAACATCGTTTAAGTTTCTGTAAATATTGATAATAATTGCGATTGCAACAGCGGTTTCGCAGGCGGCTATTGCGATAGCAAAAATCGTAAAAAACATTCCTTCTAACTGTTCGGGATATAGATAGCGATTAAAAACGGCAAAATTCAAGTCCGCTCCGTTTAACATTAACTCAATGGAAATTAACATCATAAGCAGGTTTTTGCGCGTTAAAAAGCCATAAACGCCTGCAAAAAACATTACTAATGCAACAGCCAAATATGCTACTATTGGAATGTCCGAAGATAAAAAATCTATAATATAATTGAACATAAATGTTTGATATTTAATATTTTATATATAAAAAATAAAATTAATATTTATTGAATTTAACCACTTCATTAAAACTTTTCCGTTTTTTATTCCTAATAGTATCAGCCGGATAACCGAGCGTAATGAGCAGTGCAACTCTGTGATTATCAGGAATATTCAAAATTGATTTTAGTTTTTTTTCGTTAAAACTTTCAAGCATACAAGTTCCAAGTCCGATATCTGCCGCTTGCAAACAGATATGCGCTGCTGCAATACCCATATCAAGTGAAACAAAATCAATTTTTTTAATTGCCGCACCAAGACGTGACATAAATAATGGTTTTTCAGCCACCAGAGCAATAATCACAGGCGCTTGCTTCATAAATTCACCGCCAATAATGTAGGTATCTGCAACAAGTTTTCTCTTCTCCGGCTCATCAACAACGACAAAAGTCCAACTTTGTGAATTATTTGCCGAAGGAGCAAGCCGTCCTGCTTCCAAACATTGCTCAATTTTTTCACGCTCAACCACCTTGTTCTCATAAACACGGTTGCTTTGACGTTGTTTTATTAGTTCCGAAAAGTCCATTTCCTTTTTTGATAAAAAATTTTATTTTCTTTTTCTGGCAATCATAACTGCACCTACAATGCAGGCAAGCAACAAAATACTAATAAGTTCAAACGCCAGAAGGTATTGAAATTTGTCGGTACCCATAAGTTGTTCGCCGAGTTTTTGCATTGGCAATTCGGTCTCATTGAAGTGTTTAATTACTTGATTTACATTAAAATAAATAATTCCACCACAAAGAACAATTCCAACAAGCGAGGCAATCAGCGCTGCTATGCGTCTTTTCCAGTTTTCATTGGGAATTGACATGCCCGGCTTGTGCGTTAACATTATTCCAAAAATAAACAGTATCATCACCCCGCCGGCATAAACAGCAATTTGCACAGCCATTAAGAAATGATAATTCAGCATAAGGTAAAGTCCTGCCGTGCAAAGCAATACAAACAGCAAAAATGTTGCAGCGCGAATAATATGCCGCGTTGTTACTGCCAAAATCGAACTAACCACAATCACTAATGCCAAGATATAGAATATAATTTGTTGTCCCATAAATATTTAATAATAAAAAATAATATTATGCTGCCTCCTCGTCTTTTTTCTTTTCGCGTAATTTTGAACCCTCGTGGTTGAGTTGATTCACAAGTTTTGAGCGTGTAAAAAGGGCATTTTCGTAATTATTTGAAAAAATTATCGCATCCGAAGGACAGGAAATTACGCACAAATT
The DNA here is from genome assembly GCA_009781075.1 of Paludibacter sp. Classification (GTDB taxonomy): domain Bacteria; phylum Bacteroidota; class Bacteroidia; order Bacteroidales; family Paludibacteraceae; genus WRGS01. Next base: position 9,144 of record WQYU01000019.1, read on the forward strand.
ACAGAATGAACACATACCCAAATCGTAAATATGTTTGTCTAAAATTCGTTTCTTTTTACCGTCTTCCGTATCAATGGTTGTTGAAGTTACCGTAATTGTACCGTTTGGACAATTCATTTGGCAAATACCGCAGGCTGTGCAGGCGTGTTCGTTATTTTCATCGTGCGGCATAATCAAAACGGCTCGCCAGCGGTCTGAAATTTGCAATGTTTTACGGTTTTCGGGGTATTGCTCGGTAACTTTTTTGCGGAAAAACACTTTGAGCGTTACCGACATTCCAATCACAAGTGATTTTAGCCCCGTAAATATTCCCTTTAAATATTGTATCATATTATTTTGAAATTTTCGACTGCAAAAATAATGAAATTTTTTATTATAAAATTATTAATCACCTTAGTTTTACATAAGAAAAAATAAAAAAAGGTTGCATAATTGCATAATTTTTGTTACTTTTGTAGTTGAAAATCAAATTTTTAAACTAAATTTTAAAATATGCTAATTATATACAGAATTACTGAAATTTTTTGTATTACCTACGAATTCTGTAATTTTTTTTGCTGAAAATGACAAAATGGCCAAAATTACCAACCAAAGGAGGATTGTTACCTTTTTACCTCACGCCAGACAACATTGACGACTGCAACCCAAAAACACTGCATTTTATAACAAAAAACTCTTTGCCGACAAAGAATATATCTCAAAATCGTTGTTTGAAAACAACATAATATATAACATTTTGCAAATCAATACATTAGAAATAAATGTCGATTTTTACCGGAGGTTGAATTATCTGCAAAGCAAGTTTTTACAGAGCTCCCGAATATAAAACTGACTTCAATGTAAAGTACACAAGAGTATTTCCAAGAAGATGCAGATAAAAATTTAACCCTTCCTTTATGTTTCTTAAAATACTGATATACAAATAAAAATTATAGACGGATGAAATAACAATAACCATTTAATGTCTTATGAAAAAATAGTATCTTTGTCAAAATTTTTAAAAACACAAAATTTTGATAGGTGTATAATATAGAAAATTAAATGTCATACTAAATATGAAAAATATGAATGAAAAAGTTGGCGAATATAGACAAGCGATGACTGGTTTAAAGAATAAATTTTGACAATAATAATGAATACATTTATTATATTATTAAGAGGAATCAATGTTGGCGGAAAAAACATTATCAAAATGAAACATTTGAAGCAGGTTTTTGATGATATGGGCTTTTCCGATATAAAAACCTATATTCAAAGCGGAAATGTCATCTTCAAAACATCAGAAAGCGATAAATTAAAATTAACAGACAGAATTGAAAATCAATTGCGAAAAACCTTTTCTTCCGAAATAAAAACATTAGTTCTTACAGCAGGTGATTTGGCTGAAACGGTTGAAAATGCACCTGATAATTTTGGTGCAGAACCCATAAAATTCCGTTATGATGTGTGGTTTCTTTTACCTCCGACAACGGTAAGTGATGTTGTGTCGAATCTTCGTTTGCGCGAGGGCATAGACTTTTTACAGGCAGGGAAAAATGTCATTTATACCTCACGCCTGATAAGCCAAATGGGTAAAAGTTACTTTTCAAAAATTATGCAAACGCAAATTTACAAGAATTTTACAATTCGGAACTGGAATACGACTGGAACTCTTTTAAAATTGACAAATTATAAATAAAATAATAAACAAATGAAATGCCTGCATATAACAAGCGGTTTTATAAAAACGGGGTGTATGCTCGCTTACACTTTTGTGGAATTATGGAAGTTTATCGCTCGTCCGAACCTTTGCGAATCCCTGCCCACACGGCACGGCACGCCAAGCCGCCCCATTGTGAAACAATGCAGTATGTATTGAAACGAATTTATTAATTTTGTAAAAAGAATATATATGCAAACGACAATTTTAATTTTACTTATTGTATTGATAATTATAGGGATTATCAACATTGTATTTCAATTTACTAAAAGGACACCAATAAATTATGGTCAAGATTTAGTGAGATTTGAAACGGCTATTTCGCGTATTGAACCTGCTATAAGAGAGGAATTTAGCAGAAGTAGAAACGAAAACCAAGATGCTTTTAAAAGTAATCGCGAAGAACTTAATAATTTGTTTAAATTATTAAGTGAGAATTTAACCAAAACTGTTACTGACCTTTCTAATGCACAGAAAAATCAGTTTGACACATTCTCTCAACAACTCAACAATTTAGTAAAAATGGTTGATGAAAAAATTAAAAATCTAACGGAGAAAACAGAAACTGCCGCAAAAGATAACCGAATAGAACAAGCCAATTCATTAAAATCATTTGAAGACACATTTACTAAAAATGTGAAAGATTTCAATGAACTGCAAAAACAAAAATTTGATGATTTGGCAAATAAACAGGAAAATATCAAGAAGGAAACAGAAAATAAATTAAAAGAAATACGAGAAACAGTTGAAGGAAAACTCAATAGTATTCAAGAAGATAATAATAAAAAACTTGAAGAAATGAGGAAAACAGTAGACGAAAAATTACAAGAAAGTGTAGAAAGACGTTTTAATGAATCGTTCAAATTGATAACTGAACGTTTAGAAGCCGTTCATAAAGGGCTTGGCGAAATGCAAACATTGGCAACAGGTGTTGGTGACTTAAAAAAAGTTTTGACTAATATCAAAACACGCGGAACTTTCGGAGAGGTACAACTCGGCGCTATTTTAGAACAGTTCTTGTCTCCACAACAATACATTAAAAACGACCACCCAGATGAAGAGAATGAAAGAAGAGTCGTTGAATATTCAATCAAACTCCCCGGAAAAGATACGGACGAACCTGTTTTTTTGCCAATTGACTCAAAATTTCCAGTCGAAGATTATCAACGATTGCTTGATGCATACGAAAATAATCCAGATGCTGTTGAGGCTATTTCCATTCAACTTGGAAAATCTGTTGAGAAATGTGCAAAAGATATTTCCGACAAGTATATTAAACCTCCCAAAACAACAGATTTTGCTATTCTATTTGTTCCAACTGAAGGTCTTTATGCCGAAATTTTACGTCGTCCCGGTTTTTCTGAAAATGTTCAACAAAAATATCATATAATGATTGCCGGTCCAACTAATTTAGCGGCACTTTTGAACAGTTTGCAAATGGGATTTAGAACTTTGGAAGTTCAAAAACGTTCAAGTGAAGTTTGGGAAGTTTTAGGTGCTGTAAAAGCCCAATTCGGTAAATTTGGTATTTTGCTCGAAAAAACAAAGAAAAAATTACAAGAAACGACAAATGTAATTGACGATGCAGAAAAAAAATCTCGTACAATCGAAAGAAAATTGAAAAATGTAGAAGCATTACCTGAGGGAAAATCAATGAAACTTCTTGGCGAAGCAATAGAAATAGAAGAAGATAATGTAGTTGATTACATTGAAGAAGAAAGAGATAGATACATTAAATAAATTTGAATTATTAAAAAATAAAATTGCAATAAAAGATAAGAAACGCTAACGCGCGGTTTGACGCAAGCGTGGGTATGATCGCATACACTTCATCTGAATTTGGAAGAGTTCGTCACCCGCTCGCATGCTAAGCCACCCATTGTGAGACAATGCTATACATATTGAAACGAATTTATTAATTTTGTAAAAAAATATATATATTTGCATTCGCATATTATATAACAATGATAAAGATATGATAAATAAATTTTACAGTAAAGCTGCAAAACATACATTGACAATACTTTTTATTCTATTTGTTTCTTATGCTGTGTTGTTTAAAGTTTTTGATTTGGAAATTTTTTTCTTTGTTTTTATTCTGCTTTCGTTGTTTATGGTAATTTTGTTTTTTGCCAGTAATAATTTTTCTTGGGAAGACAACGAGGCGATAAGAGTTGTTATAGGGTTGTTCTTATATCTTATGGAGGTGATAATTTTTATCTTTTCCTTTATTTTTTATCGTTATGGCACTATGGTAGTGTTATATTTTTTCCTGCCTCCAATAGGTGCAATTGTTTTTATAAAAATACAAAGATGTTTGTTTTACAGCATTATTTCGACTTTATTATTAATTTTGGTTATTGTGTTCAACACTCTGTTTCCCAATTATTTAAATATTACTTTGTCACCCGAACTTTGTTCCAAAGTAAATATATTATCGGGCATTTCAAGCAGTATATTATTTGTATTTTTTGCATATTGGCTTGTTAAAATTGAAAAAGAGAGAACGGCAATACAGATAAATTCTTTACGCGAAAAACATTTTATAGAAAAACAGACGGCTTCAAAAGAACTTACCGACGTAATACAGGAGGAGAAGGAAACTGATTTTATGCCGCTTTATACCAGAATAATAAACTATTTTGAAGAAAACAAACCATATCTAAATCCGCATTACAATATTGCATCGCTTGCTTTGGACTTAAATACAAATACCACATACATAGCCAAAGCCCTGCATTTGTGCGGTAATACCACTTTCAAATCTCTGATAAATACCAACAGAATAAATGCCGTGATAGAAAAACTTAACAATAACGAAGATAAACGTTATACTATTGTGTATATTTTTACATCGTCGGGTTTCAAAAATCAGACCACCTTCAATACGATTTTCAAAAATATTATAGGAGAAACACCTTCCGAATATATTAGGCGTAATAAACAGATGAGACCTTCATAAGAACATCTCATCCATTTTTAATAATTGAAATTTAATAAATTTTAGAATAAAATAAATTGTAGCCAACCTGCTTTTTACCAAATCAAACGCAAACTGAAATACATAGTGGGAGGCCAGTCAGCAACAAAATCAGAATTGGTAATATAAACAACCACATCTCCTGGTTCAAAATCAAAATCAATGGTCTGTGTCCAATAATTGCCATTTGTATCCTGATAATGACGTACCGAAGGCAACACAATTTGCACATCGTCTTCATATACAAGATAACAAAGTACCAAACCTTGTGTTGCAATAAAATCGGTGATTTCCGGTACGTTAATGAGACAGGAATAATACCTGTTTAATCCGTTCGGGTCTTTATATTCCACCCATTGATTTGAACGTACAGTAAAAGGGATAATTTCCCAATTTGTTCCGTTGTTTCCATTTTTACCCGGGGGACCTTCAGGTCCCTCACATGCCGAAAAAATCATTGTTACGGCTAATATTATACCCAGAATGGTAAATTTTTTTTTCATTTTTAAAATAATAAATTATTGATTATTAATTATTAATTATTAATAAAATAAATAACATTTGCGCTTGTTTTGCCAACCTGCATCACTTTTGTATTTCGAAAAATAGATTACAATGTCGGCATCACTTTTATATTCACAAAAATAAATCTTTTTACCGGCATCGCTTTTATAGTCGCAAAAATACCACAATCCTTCATTGTTTGTTGCATCACTTTTATATTTGCAAATATACACCACCAAATCGGCATCGCTTTTGTAATCGCTAACGAAAACTTTAACATCAGCATCCGATTTATAATCGCAACTATAAACTTGTTGGGAAAAGGATGATACCGAAAATCCGCAAAATAATAATATAGCAAAAATAAATTTTTTCATGATATTTTTTATTTTAAACAAAAATGCGATTTATAGTTTAGATAATTTTTTGTTAAGATGGTTTAATATTCCTACCATAATAACCGCTTTTTTTTAATGTAAAGGTATAAAAATTGGTGGGAATAAACACACTTTTTAACAATTATTTGCCTAATTGTTAAAAAATTATGGGATTATTAAGTGAGAATTAAAAAATTGAAATCAAAAATCACAATTTAACTTTCTGCGACAATATCAACAATATTATTCAAAATCGGTGAAAAATTTTGCCGGTCGCAGTTTACCTCATCAATTTTTTGATTTCCTTTTTCCGTAAGCGAGATATACATTTGCCGCTTGTCTGTTTTACCCAAAGTCCTTTTTATCAACATTTTAACTTCTAAAGAATTGATAATTTTAGAAGTATTTGAAGTCGTTAATCCAAGCAATTGAGAGATTTCTTTCGGCGAAAGTTTATTATTTTGCAGCGAGCATAACATCATTCCTTCGTTGAGACACAAATTAAATTTTCTCTGGAAATCAGCCTCAAAGTTCATTATTGCACGATAAACATCGCGAATTTTACATAAATTTTGTCCAACTTCCGCCATTATATACCTCTGTAAAACCGTTTTGTTTCAGCATACTTACAGCCGTTCCACTGCGCATGCCGCTTGCACAAACCGCTATAATCGGTTTCGATTTGTTAAGTTTCGACAAATTTGCTTTTAGCACGTCCAGCGGAATGTTTTTTGCATCTTTGGCATGTCCGCTTGCAAATTCTCCTTTTGTACGCACATCGAGTAGCAAAGCGCCGTCTGCTATCATTTGGCGAAGTTCCTCGTTTGAAGTTGTTTTGAAAATATTACTAAGAAAGCCCATATTTTATTTTTATTTATTATTAAATAACACTTCTTCTATTGCACGTTTCAAATCCGCTTTTGGTAATGCACCCATCATCATTTGCGGCTCTCCGTTCATCGGAACAAAAAGCAAACTCGGAATGCTCTGAATACCAAACGCAGCGGCAACTTCCTGTTCTGCGTCCGTATCTACTTTATAAATGTAAATTTTGTCGCCATATTCGGCGGCAAGGTCTTCCAATATCGGCGCAACCATGCGGCACGGACCGCACCAGTCGGCATAGAAATCTACCAAACATGGCTTATCGCCCTCATATTTCCACTCATTATTTGCAGTGAAATCAAATATTTTTGCCTTAAATTCGGCTGTTGTTAAATGTAATGTTCCCATTTTTTTATTTTCTTTTTGAGTTAATAATTCTTGTGTATTATTTTCTGTTTTTTTAACTTTATTACACGAGATAAACGGTAATAAAATTGCTAAAAAAATAAATATTTTTCTCATATTTTTAAAAAATTAATTATTAATATTGTTATTTTCGTTTGGAGTTTGTTTTCTTTTCTCAAACAGATTCAAAATCAATCCGCCCATAAGCATTCCCCAGATTGAACTCATCAAAGGAGACGAAGTTATGGGGCAGGAACCCGATGTGCACCCGATTTTCAACCAGTAAAAAAATCCGCCCACTCCGCCGATTACCACGCCGATTATTGTCAAAATATTGTTTTTGAAAAATGATTTTATTTTGTTCATAAAATTAAATTTTATGTTAGTTTAAAAATTTATCGGCAAAAGTAATATATATTTTCCAAGCAAACAAATTTCCAATGGAAAATAATTTTTTTTTAAGAAAAAAGATTTTTTTGTTTCAAAAAAAGTTGTACTTTTGTGCGTTTTAAGAGTTGTATGCAAGTTTTGCAAAACAACCAGTGAGTAATCATAACAAAAAATAAGATATGGAAGAAAAAGGATATTGGGTTACAAATTCTGCAAAAATAAAAATGGATAATATTGACAATCAATTATATATAAATGATTCTGTCAAAGATTTTTTAGAAAATAAATGTTTTATAATTGCTGAAAAAGGAATTGGAAAGACATTATTGCTTAAAAAGAAAAAGTACGATTTGTTGAAAAGTAAAAACAATAGTGGTTTATTTATTCCTTCTTACACAGAGTTAGATATTCCTACAGATTTTAATAGTATCACAAAAAATCAAATTGCTCTATTAGAAGAAAATGTCAATACAAAAATTATTTGGACAATATCTATACAATTATCAGCAATTAAGAAATTTTACTATACTTCTTCAGAAATTTCGAATGAAGAAAAGAATAAAATTCCTGATTTATATCTTCAAATATTTGTTTCTGAAAAAGAATATTGTACACCTTCAGAAATTTTCCACTACTTAATAAAAGAAATTCCCAAGGTGCTGCAATATAATGCCAAGTACTCTTCCTATTTGTACGCATTATATAGACAAATTCATTCTAATATATATATTTTTATTGATAGATTAGACCACGCAATGTTAATTACAGAAACCGAAGTATCGGAAAAAATGTGGAAAGCAATGCAAATTGGACTTTTAGAAGCAGCTTGGGATTTACAAGAACATTGTACACATATAAAAATATTTTGCTCTATAAGGAAAGAAGCATATCTTGATTATCAGTCTCCTATAAAAGGAAATTTGGAGGGTGAAATATGTTTTTTAAATTACTCTGAAACAGAATTACACGAATTAATTAATAAATTAGCCGATTATTATGAAGGGAAAGGAAAAACAATTGAAAACATTGTAGGACTTGATACCAATGGAACTTTTATACATTCTAAAACAGGTAACGAAGAAACAGTTTTTAAATATATGTTAAGGCATACGGTTGAAAAACCGCGTGATTTAATTCGTATTGCTTCAACGTTAAAAAAAAGAATAAATTTAGAAAATGACGAATTAAAGCGAATTGACGAATTAAGAGATACCACTAATGAAACGGCAGAAAAAATAGCAACTGATATTTTTTCTGAAAAAACAAGGTTTTTGGATTGCCTACGAGATAAAAATGATAGAGAACTATTCCTTGCTCTCATTCCAAAAAATGTACTTAATCAAGATGCTATTAATTCAATTTGTAGAAAATTTAACAATAAAAAGAAAGACAAATGCAACAAAATACAATGCAATAAAAATAAAAACAATGGAGGTTGCAAACATCCTTTTTGTGAATTGTATAACATTGGTTTATTTGGATATGTACGACAAGATAAACCCCAAAAACAAATTTTCAAAGACCCAGATAAAGCAATTGTCAACCATTTAATAGGACGATATTCTTATTATGTTGTCCACCCAAGTTTGTGTGAAATAATAAAAAAGCTAAGACCCGATCACGAAGGTATAAAATACACAATAACTCCCGGTATAACGACAGGGAATGGCTATAAATGGGATAGTAGAGAAGAGAAAATTTCTGACTTAATAGATGTCGTTTTGAATGCTGAATTGCCTGAAAATGAAGAAAAAAAAATTATTCAATACTTAAAAGACACAATTAAAATCACAGGAGATATTAAAACATTACACAAACAAACAATGGATAAAATACATTCAATCAAAAAAACAATATTTTTATCTTATTGTGGCAAAGATGAAGTTTTTGTTAATAAAATTGATAAAAAATTACAAAATTTAGGTATAAATGTTACTCGTGATAACCGTGATTTACTTTTTAAACAAGATGTTGTAAAATTTATGAAATCACTAAAGCAACACGACTATGTCATAACAATTATAAGTGATTCTTATTTAAAATCAACAAATTGTATGTTTGAGATTGGAGAATTACTCAAAATAAAAAACTATCAAAACAAAACATTACAAATAATATTACCAGACGCAGAAATTTTCAATGACGAAAAAAAATTCAAATACATAAGCTATTGGAAAGAGAAAAAGGACGAATTAGAAAAAAATTGGAGGGAACATTTATCAGTAGAAAATTCTGAATTAATTTCAGAGGACATAAAACATTATGATGATATTATCAATAATTTACCGAAATTTCTGCAATTCGTGAGAGGTGAAAAAGGAATGCTATACAAAGATTTACAAAAGAATGGATATAATGTATTGCTAGAACACATTAACAGCGGAATAAAAAATAAACCTGACAGCCCCCTTTAGTACAAGTTTATGTAATATCCGTAAGTTGTGCTTGAAAATCAAAGAGTTGCAGACACAAATCAAAGAAACTTGCATTGTCTGGAAAAGCATTTGAGAACGATTTTGAAAACCTACCAAAAAACAGCGGTAAAATCAACGTTTTATTGCTTTTTTGCTATATTTAAGCGTTCTTTCAACTAATCAATGTAACTTTAGGTAGAAAAAAACTCTCTCACTGGGCATGCTTAGTGTGAGAGTTAGGAATAATTTTGTACCTTTGTCGCTGTTTGTTTGAAAAAAGAAGTGGAATCAAAATTTTTGAAAAATATTAACTCTCCTGACGATTTAAAGCAAATTCCGAAAGCGGACTTACCATTGGTATGTAATGAGTTACGGCAATTTATTATAGACGAGGTATCGCGCCATCCCGGTCATTTGGGTTCTTCTTTGGGCGTAGTGGAACTTACCGTGGCTGTGCATTATTGCTTCAACGCACCTTACGACCGCATCATTTGGGACGTAGGGCATCAGGCATACGGACATAAAATTATTACCGGTCGCCGCGACAGATTTCATACTAACCGTCAGTTGGGTGGCATTTCGGGATTCCCTTCTCCAAAAGAAAGTGAGTACGATGCTTTTGGAGTTGGACACGCAAGTACTTCTATTTCAGCGGCTTTGGGAATGTCGGTTGCCTCTGTTCTTAAAAAAGAAAAAGACCGACACGTTGTAGCAATTATCGGAGACGGCGCAATGACAGGCGGATTGGCTTTTGAAGGGCTTAACAATACCTCGATGGATAAAAATAATCTGCTTATAATCCTCAACGACAATCAGATGGCTATCGACCCGATAAAAGGCGGTATTACACAATATTTGGTTGATATTACCACTTCCGAAATCTATAACCGATTGCGCTACAAGGCATACCGTGCATTACAAAAAATAGGTTTGATTAACGAAAACAAACGCAAACGGCTTATTCGTTTTACAAACACAATAAAATCAGGTCTCACAAAGCAGGAAAGCAATAATATTTTTGAAGGATTAAATATCAGATATTTCGGTCCCGTTGATGGACACGATGTTTTGGGTTTGATAAAAATAATGACCGAAATAAAAAATTATAAAGGACCGAAGGTTCTTCACGTAATAACTCAAAAAGGTAAAGGATTTGAGCCGGCAGAAAAGGAAACAACTGTTTGGCACGCTCCGGGAACATTTAACGTGCAGACAGGAGAGCGTTATCAGGATGAAAATCCTAAAATTCCTCTGTTTCAGGAGGTTTTTGGAGAAACATTGCTTGAACTTGCCAAACAAAACGAAAAAATTGTCGGAGTGACTCCTGCAATGCCTTCGGGCTGCTCAATGTGTATTATGCAAAAGGTGATTCCTGAACGTGTGTTTGATGTGGGAATTGCCGAAGGGCATGCTGTTACATTTTCTGCGGGGCTTGCCAAAGACGGAATGATGCCTTTTTGCAATATTTATTCGTCGTTTATGCAGCGTGCATACGACAATTTGATTCACGATGTTGCAATACAAAAATTAAATGTTGTTTTTTGTTTAGACCGCGCAGGAATTGTCGGCTCCGACGGCGTAACTCATCAGGGGCAATTTGATATTGCATATATGCGATGTATTCCGAATTTAACTATCGCCGCCCCGCGCAACGAACACGAACTGAGAAACTTAATGTACACCGCGCAACAAACCAATATGGGCGCTTTTGTAATCCGTTATCCGAGAGGAAAAGCCACCACAGCCGACTGGCATAATGATTTTCAAAAAATCGAAGTCGGGAAAGGAGTTTGCCTCAAAGAAGGAAATGACATGGCTCTGCTAACAATCGGTACGATGGCAAATCCTGCCGCACGTGCTATAGAAAATATTGAAAATGAGCAAGATATTTCAATCGCTCTTTACGACATGAGATTTATAAAGCCGCTTGATACGGAATTGCTATATATTATTTCTAAAAAATTTAAAAAAATAATTACAATAGAAGACGGAGTTATAAACGGAGGTTTTGGCAGTGCAGTACTTGAATATTTTGCTGATAATCAAATAAATATAAAAGTTAAACGACTCGGAATTCCTGATATTTTTGTAGAACATGGTTTGCCCGAAGAACTTTATCAAAAACTCGAACTTGATGCTCAAGGTATCAAAAAGGCAATTCTTGAGTTTAAAAAGTCGTAGGGGCATGTTTTACACCTGCCCCTACGAAACCTGCCCCCTTTTTGCTGCCCCTCGTTTGCAACTATGGGGCTAATTGTATAGCGTTTTTAACGTATAATATTTTATGTTAAGAACATAAAACCAAATTCCACTCGTTTAAAAACGAATGGAAACAATGGATTGCAACGCCGCAATAGCGGCGTGATGTTTATAGCCGTGTGCGACAGCGCACGGCTTATATTGTCAATCAAATCCATTCAAACAAATATTTGTCATCGTATTCGATTCCAAATTTTTCCAAAATATGTAAATATCCCTTTGCTGCCCCTCGTTTGCAACGATGGGGCTAATGGTAAAGCGTTTTTAACGTATAATATTTATGTTAAAAACATAAAACCAAATTCCACTCGTTTACAAACGAATGGAAACAATGGATTGCTTCGCCGCTCGTGCCTCGCAATGACGTACTGTACATGGTATTCCCGTCATTGCGAGTCGCCGTAGGCGGCGTGATGTTTATAGCCGTGTGCGACAGCGCACGGCTATATTGTCAATCAAATCCATTCAAACAAATATTGGTTATCGTATTCGATTCCAAATTTTTCCAAAATATGTAAATATTCTTCTTTGAAATTTCTGTTTTTGTGATGTTCCGGCTGCCTTTTAATGTAATTGGCAACAGAATCAATTTGTGAGTGAGAACAGGTGAAAGCCCCATAACCATCCTGCCAGTTGAAATGATACGGCATTAATTGTTGTTCGTTAATGAATTTGGACGAAACGGATTTTATATCCCTCACCAAATAGGAAATAGAAATGGACGGGCGGAAACCAACAAGGATATGCGTATGGTCAGGGTTGCAATAGATACAAAGAACCTTGCATTTATCCTGATTGACAATACCGCAAATGTATTTTTGTATTTTTTCACGATTTGATTCGTGAATTAAACAATCACGATGTTTTACAGCAAAAACAATATGAACATAACATTGAGAATAGGTATTTGCCATTTTAAATAAATTGTTTTTGTTAATAATGCTGCAAATATAATATGAATTGCTGAAATATCCAAATGCTGCACCGCTACGCGGCGCACACGGCATATCGTTACCGGTGCCGTGTGTATTGTGAGGCGTGCGTTATTATAGGCGTGTGCCGTGACACACGCCTACAAACGCATAGATGCTCCGCATCTTCATTGCAACGCCGCAATAGCGGCGTGACGTTTATAGCCGTGTGCGACAGCGCACGGCTTATATTCGATTTTAAATGGGAAAATCATAAATTTGCAATGATTTTTCCATTCTGTATTATGCTACCAATGGGTTTTTAAAAAAAAAATTCATTTTATTGAAAAAACCCCCAAATGGGGGTATTGTAGAAATTTTTTATGTTGTACTTTTGCCCCGATAATATTTATTTAAATTTTAAAATATCAGAATATGAAACAAAGAATTTTCAATTTGAGGAATGTGATTGCAGCAGCAATCTGCTTCGTGGGTTTAACGGCAAGCGTGAGCGCTTGGGCGCAAGATGTGCTGCAGAAAAAGAATTTCGGCGGCAGCAATGATGATTACTATTATTCCGTAACAGCCGTATCGGACGGCGTCGTTGCCGCAGGGTATTCTGGTTCAAGTTCTTTCGGAACCGGCGACTGGGCGGGCGTTGCAGGAAAAGGCAGCTATGACGCCATCCTTGTAAAATACGACAACAACGGCAATGTGGTGTGGAAAAAGAATTTCGGCGGTAGCGACGTTGATTACTATTATTCCGTAACAGCCGTATCGGACGGCATCGTTGCCGCAGGGTTTTCATATCCAAGTTCTTTCGGAAGCGGCGACTGGGCGGGCGTTGCGGGAAAAGGCAGCATTGACGCCATCCTTGTAAAATACGACAACAACGGCGATGTGGTGTGGAAAAAGAATTTCGGCGGCAGCGGTGATGATTTCTATACATCCGTAACAGCCGTATCGGACGGCGTCGTTGCCGCAGGGTTTTCTTATCCAAGTTCTTTCGGCACCGGCGACTGGACGGGCGTTACGGGAAAAGGCGGCAATGACGCCATCCTTGTAAAATATTCGATGCCCGTAAGCGGGATTGCCAATCTGCCTGCCTCAACAGTCGTATTCGTTCCGCTCACCCTCACAGGCACGGTAGAGCCAAGCAATGCCACATACCAAACCATCACCTGGGGCATACTCAATGCAGGCGGCACAGGAGCAACCCTGAGCGGCAACGTACTCAATACCACTGCGGCAGGTGTGGCAACCCTCCGCGCAACCGTGCTCAACGGCTTGTCAACGGGAACAAATTATGTGCAGGACTTTACCGTTACGGTCAATTTTATTCCTGTAACCAATATCACAGGCGTACCCGCCACAGCCCGCCCCAACGAAATGCTGACGCTGACAGGAACGGTCGTACCAAGTGATGCCATTTATCAAACAATCGTATGGAGCGTGGTAAATGCAGGAACTACGGGCGCAAGCATTGTCGGCAATACTTTTTTTGCCTCAACGGAAGGGGTCGCCTTTATCAAGGCAACGATAGTCAACGGCACGGCTGCAGGCACAAATTATGAACAGGGCTTCACCATAACGGTTTCCAATGGCACAGGAATAGAACAAGTGAATACCGGCGCGGGAGAATTGAAAATTTATCCCAATCCTGTGAAAGACGAATTGACAATTACGAATTACGGATTAGGGATTGAAAATTTGACAATTACCGATTTGTCAGGACGCATCGTAGGGGCGAATCTGCGTGTTCGCCCAACAAACGACGGGATAACAATAAATGTATCAGCATTGCCAAGCGGCGTATATTTTATCAAAGCAGGCAATAATACAGGGAAATTTATAAAGGAATAATTAATTATCGTCATTGCGAGGCTACGTAGGGGCAGGTTTTACACCTGCCCCTACAAAACCTGCCATATTTGTTGCCCCTAGTTTGCAACGATGGGGCTAATTGGAGAACGTTTTTAACGTATAATATTTATGTTAAAAACATAAAACCAAATTCCACTCGTTTACAAACGAATGGAAACAAGAGCGGGTTTTTTATTTACGTCATTGCGAGGCACGCAGTGCCGAAGCAATCCAGAAAAACATTATAGATTGCTTCGCCGCTTGCAGTGGCTCGCAATGACGTACTGTACATGGTATTCCCGTCATTGCGAGCCGCCGCAGATTCCGTAGGGGCAGGTTTTAAACCTGCCCCTACTTATTCATCGTAATTATATAATATACAAAAATTACATCTTTTTTGAATATTTTTTGGTACTTTTGCGCACTATGATTTTTAGAAAATTTTTAATATTTATTATATTCTCAACTTCAATTTGCATACAAAAAATTTCATCTCAAACAGTTGAAATTCAGGGGGTTGTTCGAGATAAACAAACGAATGAGCGTTTGGCAGGTGTTGTTGTGTCTGTTGTGGAGCGTAGCGGCACAGGAGCCGCCACCGACGAAAACGGTTTTTATTCTTTAAATTTACCACGTGGAAATTATACCTTGATTACTAATATTTTAGGGTATTATTCCGATACCACAAAAATTATTTTGAATGATAAAATTGTAACGCACAATTTTTCTCTTTTTCCAAATTCAATAAGTTTAACAGAAGTTGAGGTTACTGCTCGAAGAAAAGATGAGAATGTTTCCTCTCCGATAATGGGCAGCAATCAGTTGTCTGCCAAAGAGATAGCCCTTGTCCCTGTAATTATGGGCGAGCGCGATATTCTCAAAACGATTCAACTTTTGCCCGGAGTGAAAGCGGCAAGCGAAGGCAGTGCAGGTTTCTTTGTGCGCGGAGGGACATCCGACCAAAACCTGATTTTACTCGATGATGTGCCGTTGTATAACTGTTCGCATTTGATGGGTTTTTTCTCAATTTTCAATACCGATATTATTGAAAACGGAATATTGTACAAAGGTTCGATACCTGCGCGCTATGGTGAGCGGCTCTCATCGGTGCTTGATGTTACCCAACGCAATGGAAACCTTGAAAAATATGAAGTATCGGGAGGAGTAGGGCTTATTGCCTCGCGTTTGAACGTGGAGGGTCCCATTCAGAAAAATAAATCTTCTTTTATTATCGGAGCGCGCCGAACTTATGCCGATGCCATTGGACGACTCTCAGGTATTAAAGAAATGCAGGGAACATACCTTTATTTCTACGATTTTAATGCTAAAATTAATTATTTGCTTTCAAATAATGATAATTTGTCGTTTTCGGGATACTTCGGCAGAGATAAACTTGTTTTGCAGGGCGATATGGCAAATACGGGCTGGGGAAATATTTTCGGCTCGTTAAAATGGAATCATATTTTTTCCGATAAAATAAATGTAAATACTTCATTTTCAATTAATAAATATGATTATTTGGGAAAAATGAATCTGGACGACCTGTCTTTTTCCGTCAGTTCGAATATTCTTGATTTTTCACTGCGGCATGAATATAAATTTTCCCCCTCAAACAATTCTACATGGATTTTTGGCTTTAACGGGATATTACATCAAATTAATCCCGGACAAGCCGAAATGACAGGATTGAAACGAGCATTAATGAAACGCAAAGGTATTGAAGGAGGTATTTATGCTCAAAATCAGTGGAGAATATCGCAACGCCTCGAACTACTTGCGGGAATACGATTTTCGGGCTTTGCAGCATTGGGAGGCAGCGATTTTTATATTTTAAATGAAAATAGAGAAATTACAGATACTTTGCATTATCCGAATAAAAGTCAAATTATTAAAACATATTTTAATGTAGAACCGCGCCTTTCGTTTTCGTTCAAAACAACTGAAACTGCCTCATTAAAAGCATCTTATGTGCGTTCATCGCAAAATATGCACTTGCTTTCGTACATCGTTAGCGGCAGCCCTTACGACCGATGGGCAATGAGTTCCAATAATATTAAACCACAAATTGGCAACCAGTTTTCGCTCGGCTATTTTCAAAATATTAATAAAAATATGTATGAAATTAGCGTTGAAACCTATTATAGACGCATGAATAATATTTTGGATTTTAAGGATAATGCCTCGTTTTCAACAACCGAAGCCCCCGAAACAGAGATACGTTCGGGAATAGGACGCGCTTACGGAATAGAATTTTTGGTAAAAAAAACAAGCGGACGGCTCACCGGATGGATTGGATACACCCTTGCAAAATCCGAAAAATGTATTGCAGATATTAATTCAGGAAATTGGTACAATGCCTACCAAGACCGCACACACGATGTTTCAATTGTATTAATGTACGAATTGAATAAAAAATGGACATTTTCCGCAGCATGGGTTTATTACACCGGCAACGCAGTTACTTATCCATCAGGAAAGTATGAAATCAACGGCAATATTTATCCGTATTATGCCGAGCGCGGAGGATACAGGATGCCCGCCTATCATCGCCTCGATTTGGGAGCAAATTTCTTATTGAAAAAATCAAAAAAATTTACTTCCGAACTCGCTTTTGGAATTTACAACGCATACGGACGCCAAAACCCATATATCATAACTTTTAATATTGACGAAAATGACCCGACAGCATCCAAAGCGTATCAAATTTCACTTTTTCGATTTATTCCGTCAATATCGTGGAATTTCAAATTTTAATAACACAAGTTACTTTTTTATTATAGAAAGATTGCGTTTCAATGTATTATTTGTTGGGTTTTTAGAAATAGCCTGCACCTTTGCAAATGCAAGCAGTGTGTAAATGTTAAAGTTTAGTTAAAAATACATTTTTTGCAGAAATATTTTGATATTAACCTGAGTTTTGGATAAGAATTATAAAAAAGGGTTGCATAATTGAAATAATTTTACTATCTTTGTAGTTGAAAATCAAATAACTAAGCAACATTTTCAACTATGCTAACCCTTGACAAAATTACTGAAATTTTTTGTATTGCTGACGATTTCTGCAAATATTTTGATGCCGAAACAGCAAAAATGCCAAAATTAACAACAACAGACGGAAAATACCACCGTAATCGACCCTGTGAAATGTCTCAAAGCGAAATCATTACAATTCTGCTACTCTTTCATTTTGGCGATTTCAAAAACTTCAAACATTTTTATCTACACTATATTTGTGTACATTTGAAAAACGAATTTCCTAAGACATTGTCATACAATCGTTTTGTGCAAATAGAACACCGCGTTTTCATACCGATGATGTTCTTTTTGAACACCGTTTGTTTTGGCAAATGCACCGGTATTACATTCATAGACAGCACTAAAATTGCTGTGTGCCACAACAAACGAATTTATCGGAACAAAGCATTCAGGTCATTGCCAGACCCTCGCATTAATCGCAAAAAACTTCATACTTTATTGGATATAATTATTTTAAGTATACTTGCGGTATTATCCGGCGCCGAATCTTATGATTCAATAGAAATTTTCTGCAAAGAAAATTTTATTTTCCTAATACTGCTGGTGCGTTTAATTGTTAATGAATTTAACTAAAATAATAGTTGCTCTTTGATATTTTGTTTGACTTGAATTTTTGGCTGTTGCCCTAATAAATCGCGCAGTGGAGTTTTGTCGAAA
>WQYU01000020.1 GCA_009781075.1 Paludibacter sp.
AATATGTTTCTTTTTCATATACAACGTAAAAGTAAGAATTTTTTCCCAACTCTTTATCATTGGCATATGCCAATGATAAAGAGTTTTTCTACTTTAAGTTGCATTTATTAATTGAAAGTACGTTTTTAAATTTTTTCTGTAAAAAATAAAAGGAAAACAGATATTACAAAAAAAGCGACCGCTACAATTAGCGGTCTGCTTCACAAAAAAATGAAAAACAAAAAAATTTCATTGGTGTACAATTTGATAAATTTTCGGAATTAAAGTTTAATATTTTCTTCTTCCAAAATATTCATCGCCTTGTTATATATCTCAATGTCATCAAGTAAAACGACCCCGCCGTTTGGTCCCGGCTCTATGTGCATTCCGCAACTTTGTCCGTCGTCGTAGTGTTTGCCGCCAAAATAATTGCGTACCGTATTTTTTTCAATTCCTAACTCTTGTGCAATTCTGGCGGTACTGCCGCTTGGAAGTGCATCTTTTATTCTCCTTAACTCATTGAATGTGATTGTTTTTACCATATATTTTATAGTATTTTTTTAAAATAATTATTTTGTAAATTAAAGCGTGTGAAAGTACGAATTATTTTTTGATAACAATAATATATTTAGAATTTTTAAGTTTTTTGATAAATTATTTTGAAAATTATGCAAATCCAACTCATAAAAGTAATTTTTGAGCAATTAAATAATGAATTGAATTATCTTTTTGAGTTCAAATAATTGTATAGATATTCCTGCTCGGTTTGCCCTGGTGTTGGGAAAAATTCCGCTTTGTGCAAACAGTTTATCGTTGCCAAATCCATAATTGTCGAATAGCCGGAACGACAGATAATATTTTGACAACCAAGTAAATACGATGCAATTTTCTTAGAATCCAAATGAGAAACAACACAAATATTCATCGTCGATATTTCTTTGACTTCCTTTTGAGGTTTCCCTTGAATTATTAGAATTTTATGCGTCGAATTTTTAAATTTATTTAACAAAAATTTCTCAAAAATACTTCGTTGTGGTTCGACACCCGAAAGGATGCAAACGCTTGAAAATGAATTATCCGGCTCAATATTTTCCATGATTTGAAAACGCGAAAGTAAGCCAATAAATTTTGCATTCTTCGGTAAAGGATATTTATGAGACAAATCGCCCGAAAGGTTCGTGTCTTTATCTTCAAAGTCAGGAATCCAGCATTCGTTATAATGAGTTATAAACCAGCGATGTAAACCCCATATAATTTTTTCAAAAAATAACAACTTTTTCGGCATTTTTACCATTAATTGGTGCGTTATGTAAACCGAAAAAGTATGTTTGCTCCACATCCCAAAGCGATTATCGGAAATAATTTTATCAATTTTATGTTTTGTAACATATTTTTTAAGCCAAAAATGTTCTTTTATTATTCCGAAAATTATCTTTGGCAGAGATAAAATCATTGCTCCAACCTGCGACTTGCCTTTACTGTAATTTATTGAATATGAGGGAAATATTTCAAATGAAATTTGTGGAAATTTTTCTTTTGGAAATTCATTTTTTAAAAAATTTAAAGCATAACCATCTGAAACAATTATTACTTCATTTAATTGGGCAAAATAATATATAATTGGAACACAGCGTGTTGCATGTCCAAGTCCCCAATTCAGCGGACAAACGAGTACCTTCATTTTTCCATATTTTGGACAAAAGTAGCAAAAATATTACGGATAATTAAATTTTTTTGTACTTTTGCACGTTTTTTTATTAAATTATTAATACGGAAAGCATTGAAATTTAATTATTATCTAATTATAATATATTGAGAATGAGAGCATTTGTATTTCCCGGTCAGGGCGCCCAATTTTCTGGAATGGGAAAAGACCTGTACGATTCATCAGATTTGGCAAAGCAATTTTTTATCAAAGCAAATAAAATTTTAAAATTTGATATAACCGATATTATGTTCAACGGCGATAGCGAGCAACTGCGGCAAACAAAAGTTACTCAACCCGCCGTTTTTTTACATTCTGTAATTTCTTCTTTTGTTTCCAATTTGCAATTGACTCCGGATATGGTTGCAGGGCATTCCTTGGGTGAATTTTCGGCGCTTGTAGTTGCTAATGCGCTGACTTTTGAAGACGGACTGCTTCTTGTGGCAAAGCGTGCGCAGGCGATGCAAAAGGCTTGTGAGAGAGAGCCTTCGACTATGGCGGCGATTTTAGGACTCAACGATGAAATTGTAGATGAAATTTGTGATTCTATTAAAGATGCAATTGTTGTGCCTGCAAATTATAATTGCCCCGGACAAATTGTGATTTCCGGCAGTATGGATGGCGTTGAGCGTGCTAGCGAACTTGCAAAAGAACGCGGAGCAAAACGCGCAATGCAATTGAGCGTGGGCGGAGCATTTCATTCACCGTTGATGCAGCCGGCAGCCGAAGAACTAAAGGCAGCGATTGAAAATACACCTTTTAATATACCGGTATGCCCTGTATATCAAAATGTTAATGCTTATCCGCAAACCGATTCAGAGGCGATTAAGCAAAATTTGATTGCTCAACTTACAGCCCCTGTCCGCTGGACACAAACGATTAAAAATATGGTTGCCGATGGTGCAACGGCATTTTATGAATTTGGTCCAGGCGATGTACTAAAAGGGCTTATCAAAAAAGTGGATGCGCAGGTTGAAGTTGGTTAAAATTTTGGCATTTTGTAACTTTTCAGTTCGGTACGCAATTCTTTGTATGCGCCTTTTGTAACTTTTTCCATCAATTCCCAAAAATGCTGTGAATGATTCATTTCACGGGTATGACAAAGTTCATGAAGAAGCACATAATCAATGAGTTGAGCATTGGTAAGAAGCAGATAAAAAGAGAGATTTATTGAATATTTCTTTGGAATAATATTTTTTTTGCTCGTGGCACAACTTCCCCAGCGTCCGGTAGTAGATTTTATCGTTACGCGGTTATAGGTAAAGCCATATAAATCAGCAAGTTGTTTAAGTCGTACAGGCAAAATACGTTTTGCCTCATTGCGCAAAAAATAGTTTATTCCATTCCAAAAAATTCGTTGCATCTCCTTTGAAGTACAATCTTTATCTTTGGGAAATTCGATTGTTAGTACCTTATTTTTTAGTAAAAAAAACACATCCGAACGCTCGGAGGCAATTGGCTGCACTTCAAAAGTAATTGTTCGTAATGGTTTTTCGGGTAAAACAATTAATTGACTGTCAATATTTTGCTTAAGTTTTTCTTGTCGGCGAAAAATTACCGCTCGTTTTCTGTCAATAAATTCCAATGCTTCTTTTTGAGTTTTGTTAACCGGCAGATTAACCTGTAGCCCTTCGGGTAGAATTTTTACGCTTATGTTTTTAATATTTTTATTTGTTAAAAACGTTATTTCCCCTAAATCACTTAAAATCATTTGTTTATATTTACTATTTGGTAATCGAAGAATGAAGGTTTTTATATGATCATTACAACATTTCCGGGTTAATAAAGTGCAAAGTTAAGGAAAAAATACTATTCTATATAACCAATTTTATCAAATTCAATAATTTATGCATACAAATACAACTTCCTTTGTCTTACATTTTCATTAGTTAATTTCTTTTTACAAAAAATATTCTGTATTTTATTTTTTAATTTTTTTTATTACCTTTGCAGCCCGATTTTTAAGATTTTTCACAATATCGGTAAATAATTAATATTCAAGTAATTAAATTTGTAAAAGAAAAAAATGCCAACTATTTCACAATTAGTAAGGAAAGGGCGTAGCGAATTAATTGACAAGAGCAAATCTCCATCTTTGGACTCATGTCCGCAGAGGCGAGGAGTTTGTGTTCGTGTATATACCACTACGCCGAAAAAGCCTAATTCGGCGATGCGAAAAGTGGCTCGTGTTCGTTTGACCAACAAAAAGGAAGTAAATGCTTATATTCCCGGCGAAGGTCATAACTTGCAGGAACACAGCATTGTAATGGTGCGCGGCGGACGTGTAAAAGACCTTCCGGGTGTGCGCTATCACGTTGTTCGCGGAACGCTCGATACTGCCGGTGTAACCGGTCGTACTCAACGCCGTTCAAAATACGGCGCAAAACGACCTAAACCCGGTCAGGTAACTCAAGCAGCAGGTAAGAAAAAATAAAATCTGCTGAAATTTATAATTTTTAATAATTTTTAACACGTGTAAAACGTATTTGGTGGCATTTATAATATAAAAAATGGAGGAGTAAATCCTGCTAAAATGAAAAAAAGCAACGATTGAAGCCCAGCATAAAGCAACCCCCAAAACTTTACACATTAATTTTTCAAAAAAAATGCGAAAATCAAAACCACAAAAACGGGTAATTTTACCCGACCCTGTTTTTAATCAGGTTGAAGTTTCAAAATTTGTAAATCACCTTATGCACGATGGTAAAAAAACCATCGCTTACGACATCTTCTATTCAAGTTTGGAAGTGGTGAAAAATAAACTGCCCAACGAAGAAAATACTCCGCTTGAGATTTGGAAAAAGGCGCTTGAAAACATTACTCCTCTTATTGAGGTAAAATCGCGCCGTATTGGTGGGGCTACTTTTCAGGTTCCAACAGAAATTCGTCCCGACCGCAAAGAGTCAATTTCAATGAAAAACCTCATTGGATATGCTCGCAAACGGGGCGGACGCTCAATGGCAGAAAAACTTGCTGCAGAAATTGTTGATGCCTACAACAGTCAGGGTGGCGCATTCAAACGTAAAGAAGATATTCACCGAATGGCAGAGGCGAACCGAGCATTTGCACATTTCAGATTTTGAAATTACGATTGTAAATGAACAAAAGCCATAATACATTCTTCATTAAAAAAATGTATTATGGTTTTTTTACTTAAAAAACTATTTAACAAAAATATGAAAATTTTCAATTTCAATCTATTGCATAAAATGTTAAAATTTTTAAATAAATTTATTTTATTACTAATTTTTATTTTATGCAGCAAAAATATGTCAGGGCAAAAAAATGACAATTATTCAATAGTGGTCGAAGGGTCATCGGGATATGTATTGTTGCCGAAGACCCTTGCAAAAGATTATTCCTACGGATTTTCAGCAGAATTAGAGTGGCAAACAACAGGCAAACATGCGTGGGAACATTATCTGAACTTTCCCTCAATTGGCACAGGTTTTCGATTTATGACGCTTGGAAACCACGAAATGCTCGGCAATTTGTTTGCCGTATATCCATATTTACGTTTCCCATTGCTAAGATCACAACTAATAAAGGTTGATATGCAAACAGGCGCAGGGCTTGCGTTTGTTACCAAAAGATATTCAAACACACCTCATATTGACGATGACCCGAATAAAATAGTTGCCGGAATGAATGGCGTAATAGGTACGCTTGTAAATGCATATTTTACAGTTGGTTTCGGCGCTGAGGTGCCGATAAAAAACGGTTGGAGCATACGTGCAAATATTAACGGCAACCATGCTTCCAACGGAAATATGGGGCTGCCTAATAATGGAGTAAATATAGCCAATGCGCTTGTTGGCTTAAAATTCTCGCCAAACTGGGAGAAAAATTTTCGTCCCAAATCAATAGAAAAAATCCCGGACCTGCCCCGCAAAATTCAGTATGAAATTACACTTTCCGGCGGAATGGTCAATTTACATTATACAACAGGTAAGATGTATCCTATGGGGTCTCTTGCATTTGCTGCTTATAAACCTCTTTCAAATTGGTATTCAATGGGTTTTGGGGCTGATGTTTTTTATGACGGAATTTACTCGTTCGTAAATTATCCATGGAAACCATACCAAAATGTGAGGGCTGCAATTAGAGAAAATGACTTGAAAAATCTTTTCAGAGTTGGGATTTCATGGCAACATCAAATTCTAATCGGCAGATTTACAGCGGGTCTTCATGCAGGCGTTTATTTTTACGACAATATAAAAAATCATCAACCGTATATTGATGTTTTCTATCGTTATCAGAATGGCGAAGGCGATTTGCATCGTCCGATTTTCTACAATTACAAAGTTTCCTATCAGGACGGATGGTGTTATGGGCGCGCCATAGGGAAATATCGTTTTTCAAAACATTGGCTTGTTTCTGTTGGGGTTAAATCACATCTATTGCGTGCCGATTTTATTGAATGGGGTTTGGGTTATCATTTTTGAAAAGAGTTTTTTAACTAATTTTAAATTTTAAAAAAAATTCAGCACGATTTTTGTAGAAAAGAACAATTATAAAAAAAATAAAAATCTATAATTTTTTTGATATTATGTCAGTAAATAAAGTAATTTTAGTAGGAAATGTAGGCAGAGACCCCGAAGTACGATATTTGGAGCGCAATGTGGCGGTAGCAAATTTCACTTTGGCAACGACAGAACGAGGTTATACAATGCAGAACGGTACACAAGTGCCAGAGCGCACAGAATGGCACAATATTGTGGCATGGAGAGGACTTGCAGAATTAGCAGAGAAATACATTCGCAAAGGACGGCAATTGTACATTGAAGGAAAAATTCAGAGTCGCTCGTGGGAGAAAGATGGAGTAAAACGCTATACCACTGAAATTTATGCAGAAACTATTCAACTTTTAGGAAATCGTCCAGAAACGATTGAACCACTTAGTACGCCTCCAACTTATGCTAATAACAACAGCAACGGGGGAAACTATCAACCGAACAGTATTTCCGACCAGCAGCCAGAAAGTTTTGAGAACGATGGTGCAACAGACGACGATTTACCATTCTAATTGGAATTGGAATTGGTATTGGTATTGGAAAAATATATAGTAAGTATATATACGAGACTACTCTAACATAAATTTTGTAAAAAAACCATTTCTAATGTGGTAGTATTTGATATTTTGTCATATTGACTAAAAATAACCGAAAAATTGTCGTAAATTTTTAAATTAGTATAAATTTTGCGATTTTGAAATATAATTTTTAAAAAATTAATATGAATAATTATGCTAATTGAGAGGAAACTCTTTAATTGTTGACTGTAAGATTGAACCTACACGTATAACAATCTAATTCAAAGGCAGTAAACCATATTACAAAAATAATATTTTATGTATACCCGTATATTTACCTATTTTATATTGTAAATTACTGATATACAGAGTTTTACGATAATTTGCAGATTTTTCTTTAATCTATTGGTTATCAATAGATTAAATTGGATTTTAGGCATATATACGGGTATAGATTTAATATTTTATTCCTTGTTTGCCGCATATTTATAACAGTATACTTTTTATAATGCTGACAATTGTTTACTTCATTTATATATCATTTATATACAGTAATTTTAAATAAAAATGACAAAAATCATAGCGCCTTCGATACTTGCAGCCGATTTTAGCAATTTGCAGTCGGTTTGTGGGCTGCTCAACCATTCGCAAGCCGAGTGGGTGCATATTGACGTGATGGATGGAGTTTTTGTGCCTAATATTTCATTCGGATTTCCTGTTTTGGAAGCAATTAAACGACACATTACCAAAGAATTAGATGTTCATTTGATGATTCAAAATCCTGATAAATACATCGAACGTTTTGTCTCTTGCGGTGCAAATACAATTACATTTCATTTAGAAACAACAGATAATCCTTTGAAAACCATTGAATTAATTCGAAATTGCGGAGCAAGAGTCGGAATTACCATCAATCCTAATGTCCCTGTGGCTGCACTCCGACCGATTGTGCGACATGTTGATATGGTGCTGCTGATGTCGGTTTTCGCCGGTTTTGGAGGACAGAAATTTATGACCGAAACTTTTGACAGAATTGCGCAACTGCAAGAAATAGCACTGCAACAAAACGCTGATTTTTTGATAGAAATTGATGGCGGAATAGACACCGAAATTGCAAAAGAACTTTTCAATGTAAATGTTAATGTGATAGTGGCGGGCAGTAGTATTTTCAATTCACAAAATCCACAAAAAACAATAAAAAATATGCTTGAGGAGTGATTTCTTATTATATAATTTACAAAAAAATCACACAAATAAATGTCATAAAGTATTAATATTCAATAAAATACAAATACACTTGTGTAACTTTTAATTACTATTTCTATAAAATTTAAAAAATGAATACTCAAACGAAAAATAAACAGGATATTCGCAAAGTTGATATTCAACTGTTAAAAAATTATGCCGCCGAAGATGCGGATATTACTTTTCAATTAAAACAAATTTTGAAAAGTCAAATAGCCGACAATCAACTTGAAAAACTTTTTTATGAGATTGAAATGCCGCTTGTGGGCGTTTTGGCAACAATGGAGCGCAATGGAGTGCGTATCGACAGCGCAGCATTGGCAGAAAGTTCAAAGGTTTTAACTGCTCAAATAAATGAATTAGATGTTGAAATTCAACAAATTGCAGGTGAAAAATTTAACATTTCGTCTCCAAAACAAGTAGGTGAAATCCTTTTTGAAAAATTAAAAATTGACGATAAGGCAAAAAAAACCAAAACAGGACAATATATTACTTCCGAAGATTATTTGGAAAAATTGCAATATCGTCATCCTGTTGTTGCTAAAATATTGGAATACAGAGGAATAAAAAAACTTTTGAGTACCTATATTGATGCGTTGCCACTTTTGGTAAATCCGCGCACCGGAAAAATTCATACATCTTATAATCAAACAGTTACATCAACCGGACGATTGAGTTCCTCTAATCCTAATCTTCAAAATATTCCCGTGCGTGATGCTCAGGGCAAAGAAATCCGCAAAGCATTTATTCCTGATGATAATGAAATTTTTGTCAGTGCCGATTATTCGCAGATAGAACTTCGCATAATGGCACATTTGAGCGGCGACCAAAATATGTGTAAGGCGTTTATCAACGGGCATGATATTCATGCAGCAACAGCATCAAAAATTTTTCATATTCCTATAAATGAGGTAAATAGCGAAATGCGCCGCAAAGCAAAGACAGCAAATTTCGGAATTATTTACGGCATTTCGGCTTTTGGACTTGCCGACCGCCTGAATATTTCGCGCAGTGAGGCAAAAGAACTCATTGACGGATATTTTCAAACCTTTCCGCAGGTAAAAATTTATATGGAAAAAAGCATCGCAAATGCACAAAAAAACGGTTATGTAGAAACTATTCTTGGACGTAGAAGCCGCATTGCAGATATTAATTCGGCTAATAGTGTTGTGCGCGGCTATGCCGAACGATTTGCTATAAATGCACCGATTCAAGGTTCGGCAGCAGATATTATCAAAATTGCGATGGTGAGAATACAGCAGCAAATTGAAAACCAAAATCTTAATTCAAAAATGATAATGCAGGTTCATGATGAATTAAATTTTACAGTTCCAAAATCAGAACTCGAAACATTAAAAAAACTTGTTGTAGAACAGATGCAAAACGCTGTAAACCTGCATGTTCCATTAATAGTTGATTGTGGTATCGGGCAAAATTGGTTAGAAGCGCACTAAAAAAGTATATTAAAAAAGAGAGAATATGTATACGTATACATTATGTTTTCTACTCATTTTCTCCTGCAAGTTCTTGGTCGACAAGGATTCTGCCGCAATTTTCGCAAACGATGATTTTTTTATGCTGACGAATATCTAATTGACTTTGAGCGGGAATTTTGTTGAAACAACCGCCACAGGCATCTCTTTGGACAGAAACAATTGCCAAACCATTACGAGCATTTTTACGAATGCGTTTGAATGCAAACAGCAAACGCGGGTCAATACGCGTTTCAAGTTCTTTTACCTCATCGCGCAACTGGTCTTCTTCGTTTTTGGTTTCTGTCACAATTTCCTCCAATTCGGCTTTTTTCATTTTTAAATCGAGTTTCCGCTCTTTGAGCAGTTCGTTTGTTGCATTCAATTCAACTTCTCGTCGTTCTTTCTCTGCACTAAACTCACGAATTCGCTTTTCACTCAATTCCATTTCAAGCGATTGGAATTCAATTTCTTTCGACAAATTATCAAACTCCCGATTGTTACGAACATTTTCCTGCTGAGTTTTATATTTTTCAATTTTTACACGCGATTCTTCTATTTCGTGTTTTTTTTGACCTGTCGTAGCATTTATTTCCTTAATTTCTTTTGAAAATTTTGTTATGCGAGTATTCAGACCAACTATTTCATCTTCAATATCTTGCACTTCAAGCGGGAGGTCACCTCGTAGGATTTTTATTTCGTCAATTTTTGAAATAATTTTTTGCAGTTTAAACAAGGCTGTAAGTCGTTCTTCGACCGTCAAATCTTTATCGGAAGAGGTTTCATTTTGATTAAATACCTGAATTTCAGGAATTTTTTCAAAAATTTTCTCTTCAATTTTTATTACGGGTTTTTCCATTTTTTCTGTTATCGCTTTGTTTGAAGCCGTAGTTGTGGCAAGTTTTTTGGCAGCATTGGCTTCAATTACCTTCATTGTTGTACTTTTGGCGGCTACCTTTGTTGTTGCACTTTTAGAAGTAGCCATTTTCATAGTCGGTTTGGCTGCCTTTTTGGTTGTTGTTTTCGCTGTTTTCGCTGTTGTTGTACTAATTTTTGTTGCCATATTTTGATTAAAAATAATAATTGATGGGGTTCGTTTTTGTTTGAGAAATTCGGACTGCAAAATTAGGAAATTTTTTTTGAATTATTTCATAAAAAATTTCTTTTGTAAACTGTTCGCTCTCATAATGTCCGATGTCGGCTATAATTAATTGATTTTCAGCAAGAAAAAAATCGTGATATTTTATATCTCCTGTAATAAAAATATCTGAGTTAGCATTTTTTGCATTGTTAATTAAAAAACTGCCTGCTCCGCCACACATTGCAACACGTTGAATTTCATTTTTGCAAATGTCTGTATGCCTGATAGATGGAACGTTAAAAATATTTTTTATTTTTTCCAAAAATTTTTCTGTCGGCATCGGTTCTTTCAATTCTCCTATTGCACCAAAACCTGTTGTATTCCATTTATTTTCAAGTAGATAAAAATCATAAGCGGGTTCTTCGTAAGGATGGCTTGCAATCAAAGCATTCTCAATTTTATTTTTTAAATAAAAAGGAAAAACGATTTCAATTCTCGTTTCATTTTCTGCGTGTAATTCTCCTTTTGCACCAACAAAGGCATTAGTATTTTCACCTGCGCGGAAAGTGCCATAACCTGTTGAATTATAAGAACATAAATCATAATTTCCAATCGTTCCCGCACCTGCTTCAAAAAGTGCATTGCGAACATTTTGAGCAAATTTTTCAGGGACAAAACTAACAAGTTTCATTAACGATTGCTCGCGCGGGGCAAGTGGCTTAACATTCTGTAAACCAAATTTCTGCGCCATTTTGGAACTTACTCCGTTTGCAGCGCAATCAATATTTGTATGAGCAGCAAAAATATTGATATTATTCTTAATTGCTTTAATTACAATTTGTTGCGTTTGGTCTGTTCCGGTAATTTTTTTTAATCCGCCAAAAATAAACGGATGATGAGACACGATAAGGTTCATTCCAAGTTCAATCGCCTCATTTACAACTTTTTCTGTAACGTCAATGCACAGCAAAGCCCCCGTAACGGCTTCTTCTGGGCATCCAACGAGCAGTCCGCTGTTGTCGTAACTTTCCTGCAAAGCGGGTGGGGCATACTGCTCAATCAACCGACAAATATCTTTTACGGTTGTCATCTGCAATTATACTTTTGTATGGGTTTGCTTTGGAGTTTTCACTTTTTTCTCTTGAATCTTAACCGTCTGTTTTACAGCACTTTTCTTCGGTTGAACTTTTTCTTTTACTTCAACAGATTCAATGTCTTTTTTCTCGGAATTTTGAGAATTGTCATCTTCCTTTTCAATTTCAACTTCAAAATCGGTAATTCCTGCATTTATCAAAATATTATACCAGATGATAAGTTTGCGAATATCAGAAGGATAAACGCGGTCGCGGTTGAAATCGGGAACAAGTTCGCCCATAAAATTTTGCAGTGTCTGATTATCAGATTTTGGGTCAACAATACACATTTTGCCCTCTTCTTTGGAATAAAGTTTTTTTAACACTTCATTTAAACGAATTTCGGCATCTTGGGTATAGATTGCTATGTCACTCAAAGGCATTACCTTCTCGGTAGTATATGCAGGAGAACGTTTTCCGTCGAGTAATGATTCAACAATTAACATATTTTTTGCGCGTGAAACAAGTTTGAATAATCCCGACTTGCCCGAAATAGACAATATTTCTTTTAACATATTTTAATATTTGTTCTTGTGAATGAAAAAAATTAATTATAACAAAAAAAGTACCAAACTTTTGAATGATAAAGAAAAGTTTGAAAAATTTGGAAGTTAATTTTCAAAATTCAATCCACCATCTTTGACATCAACTTTGATTGGTTTTTGGTTATTAACCTCACCGGCGATAATTTTTTTGGACAAATCGTTGAGTAAATAACGTTGAATTGTACGTTTTATGGGGCGTGCGCCAAACTGCGGGTCGTACCCTTCTATACTTAAAAAGTCAATTGCTTTTTCTGTTAATTCTAACTCTACTCCGTTTGTTTTCAGCATTTTACGTACCGAATCAATTTGCAGTTTAACAATCTGTTTGATTTCTGCTTGATTAAGCGGCGCAAACATCACGATTTCGTCAATGCGGTTTAGAAATTCCGGACGAATTGTTTGTTTTAACAATTCAAAAACATCATTTTTAGTACGCTCAATCGTTTCTTCTCTATTTTTTTCATTTAAATTTTCAAAATTTTCGCGTATCAACTGACTTCCCAAATTTGATGTCAAAATAATTATAGTATTCTTAAAATTCACAACGCGTCCCTTGTTGTCGGTAAGTCGTCCATCGTCAAGCACTTGCAGCAAAACGTTGAACACGTCGGGATGTGCTTTTTCAATTTCGTCAAAAAGCACAACAGAATACGGCTTGCGACGAATTGCCTCTGTCAATTGCCCGCCTTCGTCATATCCTACATATCCCGGCGGCGAGCCAATGAGCCGTGTAACGCTGAATTTTTCCTGATATTCGCTCATATCAATTCGCGTCAATAAATTTTCATCGTCGAAAAGATATTCGGCGAGCGCTTTTGCCAATTCTGTTTTCCCTACTCCTGTTGTTCCCAGAAAAATAAACGAGCCAATGGGACGTTTGGGGTCTTGCAATCCTGCCCGCGAGCGGCGCACAGCATCAGAAACGGCTGAAATCGCCTCATCCTGCCCGATGACGCGATGGTGTAACTCCTGCTCCAAATGTAAAAGTTTTTCCTTTTCCGATTGCAACATTTTGCGCACCGGAATACCTGTCCAGCGACTTACAACCTCTGCAATATCTTCACTATCAACCTCTTCCTTAATCATTGCATGCCCCTGTTGAAGTTCTTCCAATTGCGTTTGAAAATTATTAATTGCCTCTTCAGCAGTTTTAATTTTCCCATAACGAATTTCTGCAACTTTGCCATAATCGCCTTCGCGTTCGGCTCGGTCGGCGTCGTATTTAAGATTTTCTATTTCAATTTTTTGTTGTTGAATATTGTCAATCAACTTTTTTTCCGAAGCCCATTTTGCGTGCATTGCCTTACTTTCTTCCTTTAAGTCCGAAATTTCTTTGCTTAAAATTTCCAATTTCGGAGTATTATTTTCACGTTTTATTGCCTCGCGTTCAATTTCCAACTGCTTAATATTTCTTTGAATTTTATCCAAATCTTCGGGTACAGAATCTACCTCCAAGCGCAGTTTTGCAGCCGCCTCGTCCATTAAATCAATTGCTTTGTCGGGTAAAAAACGCTCGGTAATATATCTGCTCGAAAGTTCTACAGCCGCAATTAAGGCATCGTCTTTGATGCGCACTTTGTGGTGATTTTCGTATCGTTCTTTCAATCCGCGCAAGATAGAAATTGTGCTTGCCTCGTCGGGTTCATTAACCATAACCATCTGAAAACGGCGCTCAAGCGCTTTGTCTTTTTCAAAATATTTTTGATATTCGTTCAAAGTAGTAGCCCCGATTGCACGCAATTCGCCTCTTGCCAATGCGGGTTTTAGGATATTTGCTGCATCCATTGCTCCTTCTCCGCCGCCGGCGCCAACGAGCGTATGAATTTCATCAATAAAAAGGATTATTTCACCATCCGACTTAATTACCTCATTTATAACCGATTTCAAGCGTTCTTCAAATTCGCCTTTATATTTTGCTCCCGCAATGAGCGCACCCATATCAAGCGAAAAAATCTGTTTGGATTTTAAATTCTCCGGCACATCACCCCGAATAATTCTGTGCGCAAGTCCTTCGGCAATTGCTGTTTTTCCAACACCCGGCTCTCCGATTAAGATAGGATTATTTTTCGTACGCCTCGAAAGGATTTGCAGCACACGGCGAATCTCCTCATCGCGACCAATAACAGGGTCTAATTTGCCGCTGCGAGCACGTTCGTTAAGATTAATGGCATATTTTTCCAAAGATTGATAAGTATCTTCCGCCGATTCGGAACGCACACTTTGCCCTTTGCGAAGTTCGGATATTGCTGATTTTAAAGCGTTTTCAGTTATGCCGGCATCTTTTAGTATTTGAGAAATATCATTTTTTTCGACTAAAAGTGCAAGCAAAATATATTCCAACGAGACAAAACTGTCACCTGCCTTTGCCGACAAATCAATCGCTTTTTGCAAAACAGCATTTGACTCACGTGAAATATATGGTTCCCCGCCGGAAACGCGCGGGTAAGTATTAATTTTATTGTCAATTACAGCATTCAGGGCATAAACGTTAGTACCCATTTTTCCAAAAAGGAAAGAAACAACATCTTCGCCTTCTTTTTGAATTGCTTTAAACAAATGCGCCGGCTCAATTTGCTGTTGTCCATGCTGCTGCACAATTTTTATCGCCTCATCTACAGCATTTTGTGATTTTATTGTAAATTTATCAAAATTCATGTTTTAAAATAAAAATAAATTAAAAAATAATATTTTCCTTTTTTATTCCCTTATTGCATCTAAAGGTTTGAGTTTTAGCGCTTTACGGGCGGGATATATAGCCGAAATGATACCTGTTATTATTACCAGAGATACAATTTCTAAAAACATTTTAATATCTAAAATCGGATAAACAACAGAAGAAAAACCGAAATTTTCAAAAGTATTCCCCATCAAAGGTGTGAGGTCAATTCCACTATGTATCGAGGGAAAAAGTGCCAAAGCCGCCAGAATTATTCCGATAAATCCGCCAAGAATGGTCAGAAAAATAGTTTCGTACATAATCATCGTAAAAATTTTCCCTTTGCTCATTCCTATCGCTCCGAGCATTCCTAACTCTTGAGTGCGCTCTAAAACAGCCATAAGCATAGTATTTATTATTCCAAAAGCAAGTGCAAAGAGGAAAATTCCGATAATAACTACCACCATCAGATTTGTCCAACTTAAACTCAACGACATCATCGGACTGATTTGCTCCCAATTTCTTACTTCATAAGCAGGAAATAATTTTTGTACTTCGGGTGTGATTTCACTGATTTTCTCAAAAGGTGTGTTGCTTGCAAACAATATTGCAGCGACATGAAAAGCGCTGTCGGGCAAGGCGGTATTCGGTTGCAGGTCGGAATAGCGCACAAAAACGGTACTTTCGTCAAAGGCAGCATTTGAAGTATGAAAAATGCCTCTAACACGAAAAGCCATCGACTGCATTTGTCCGACTGCATCCTGAAAGGAAAAAACAATTTTAGAATTAAGTTTTATTTTCAATTTTTCTGCGGTTTTTGTACTTATAACTATCGGGTTAGTTGCATCGGCGGGTAAAAACTTACCCAGCGAGTCAGGGATTGTTTTCCAAACAGAAGAAACCAATTTTTCCTCCTCAACATTTACGCCATTTGCCTGCACGCCAACCGAATTATTTGCAGAGGCAAGCATTCCATTGATTAGCAGTCGGTAAGAGATATTTGCTGTTTTGCACAAAGTATATTTTTGCCGAAAATTATCGAAAATATTTTCTATATTTTTGCGTAAAAAATAGGCGTTAATATCGTTATCGGCAGCAAATGTCGTATCTCTAAGTTGAATGTGCGCAAGGTCAGTATTAATAACATCATTCACCGTACCAACCATCCATCCGCTTGAAAACAACGCTAAATATGTCCCTGCAAACAATCCCAAAGCAATAGCGCCGAGTATAACTCCACTACGAATTTTATTGCGCCAAATATTTTTCCAAGCCAATTTTATCAACATAAATTATTAATTTATAATATTAATTTTTTCATTAAACAATTAAAATAATACTTTTTTAGTTTCCGAGTTTTAATTTTTTAATAAAACGGATTGGATAAATAGTTGCTATTGCTGTAATAAACAGAATTATAATCATTTGCGTAATAAAAATATTAGAATCAATAGAAAAAGGAATTAAAGGGTCAATTCCGATTTCCAAAAACATTTTAGCCATATCTCCACTAATTTTTATCGGATTTAGATAGAAATAATAAGACAGGCAAAAAGCCAATGTGACTCCTGCAATAATCCCGATTAGCGACATCAAAAAGAGTTCAAGACCAACCACAGCAGCAAGTTTGGAGCGTGCCATGCCCAGCGACAACATTATGCGAAATTCCTTTTTTCGCTCGTTGGTAAGCATAATTACTGTTCCAAGTATTCCAAAACCGACAATAAAATAGAGAATGAATAATACAATTTTAGCAAATGCTTTATCAGATGCGGCAGTTTGGAGCAACGATTCCATTGTCAGATGCCAAGACAAAATTTCATAACCTCCTGCATTAATTTCATTTTCATTTTTTTGGACGGGCATCGCATCGGCTGTTTGCACAACTTTTGCAACCGCATTCATTGCCTCTGTTAATTTATTATTATCTTTTAATGAAATTAAAATTCCGCTGTAACCATCAGGCATATCAATATAATTTTGAGCAGCAGATAAAGTCATATAAACCAATGAATTATCTATATCGGGAATTGCCAAATGTACAATTCCTCTAACACAAAAAAGCCCGGCAGCCGATGCTCCAAAGTGTCCCTGCCCTATAAAAGCAACGGTATCGCCAACCGTTGCTTTAAGATATTTAGCAAGACCTTCTCCTATGATTATTGCATTGTCATATTCACTTAGGTAAGTGCCTTGTACAATGCGATTTGCCAAATGAGATTTGGCATTTTCCTGTTCAGGCGAAACGGCAATAATTCCTACTCCTTTACTCACATTGCCAAACGAAATGAGCGCAAAAGTTTCTATTCGCGGAGAAATATTTTCAACATTATCAACTTTTCGCAACTGCTTAATAGTAGCGCTGTCCATCGTGAGAAAATTGTCAATAACTTTATCGTTCCAATAACCTGCCTCATGAATTTCAACGTGACCGGCTTGCGTTAGCAGTGAGTTTTCAATCATTTTACCCCACATTCCGTCCATATAACAACGCATTACCGCACAAAAAAACACTGCAAAAAACACCGATGCTATTGTAATAAGCGCTCGACGATGATTTCTCCAAATATTTCTCCAAGATAATTTTAACATTTGCATTAGAACACTAATTATTAATTGCGAAGAGTTATTGTTTTTATTTTTATTATCTTAAATAATGTTTAAATTAATATTTAATAAAATTAAAATCAAAATAGATAAACCGACAACAATTCTATACCAACCGAAAATTTTGAAACCGAATTTTGTAAGAAAATCAATAAAAAATTTAATTGCTGCCATTGCCACTACAAACGCTACAACATTGCCTATAAGCAATTCCGACCAATGTTCGGTAAAAAGTTTTATCCCTGCCTCTGTTCTAAAAAGTTTGAAAAGCGAATATCCCGAAGCCGCCGCCATTGTTGGGACAGCCAGAAAAAATGAAAATTCTGCTGCATTTTTTCGCGTAAGTTTAGTACTCATTCCGCCAACGATTGTTGCCATTGAACGTGAAACGCCCGGTATCATTGCAATGCACTGACAAAAACCGATTTTGAGCGCACGCAGCCAATTAATTTCCTGATTTTCGGATGGTTTGTTAAACCATTTATCAACGAAAAGCATAAAAATTCCGCCAAGTACGAGCATAATCGCAACAACAGTAACGCTCTCAAGCAGTTCATCAATATAATTGCCAAAAATAAACCCCAAAATCGCCGCCGGTAAAAAGGCAATGAAAAGGATTTTGTAAAAATTAAATTTATTTAAAAAACGATTCCAATAAAAAATAATTTTTCTAAAGAACGATAAATTATTATTTTCCTGTTTTTCAAAAATTTTAACAGGATTTAATTTAATAAACCGCTTCCAATATAAAACAATTACCGACAGAATTGCTCCAAACTGAATACATACGGTAAACATTTTGACAAAATCGTCGCTTGGGACGCCAAGCAACGCCTGCGCTATAATCATATGACCGGTTGATGAAACAGGTAAAAATTCTGTTAAACCCTCTACAATGGCAATTATAATTGTCTGAAAAACATTCATTTATCTTTTGTTTTCGGGTTAAAAAGAATTGCGAAAATGACGAAAATAAATCCCGCTAACAACACTAACGGAGCGATAATGATTCGTCTGGTACTGAAAATATCAGGGTTGAATTTTTCACCCGAAGGAGCGCCCATCATCAACAAAAAACCAATGATTATCACAATAAATCCGGCTAAAATAAGCCACAAATTAATTTTTCCTATTCTAAAATCTTTCATATTTATTTTGTATAAAAATTATTAAATAGCATACATTTTTTCAGATTTCATTTTGACATATCTTCCCACTGCAAAAAATGCCAAAATCGCCGTTAGAATTACTCCGGTAACTAATACAACCGCTACAACAATAGCCATAATTAACGGCTTTTCCACAAATAAATTCAGCGAAAAACTACTTTGCAAAAACCACACAAACCCCGCCAAATAGACGCATGCAAGCACTGCTGAGATAAATCCATCAAGCATGGCACGTTTGATATATGGCTTGCGAATAAACCACGATGTTGCACCAACGAGCCACATTGAACGAATTAAAAAACGGTCGGCATAAATCATTAGCCGTATCGTACTGCTAATCAGCACAATAGAGATTAACAACAAAACAAGCGCCACAATTCCAAGCACAATTCCGATGCGAGTGATATTGGAATTAACAGTATCCATCACATCTTTGGGATAATCAAAACGGTCTATTTTTGAATCAAATTGCAGCAGTACATTTTCAATTTTTTTTATGCTATCGGTATTTGCATATTTTGGATTGAGTTTAACCTCTATTGAGGCGAGTAAAGGATTGAATCCCAAAAAATTAGAAGGGTCTTCGCCCATTGTTGCAATATGTTCTTTGAGAGCATCGTCTTTTGAGATATAAACGGTTT
Organism: Paludibacter sp.; assembly: GCA_009781075.1. Classification (GTDB taxonomy): domain Bacteria; phylum Bacteroidota; class Bacteroidia; order Bacteroidales; family Paludibacteraceae; genus WRGS01. The sequence continues at coordinate 19,266 of WQYU01000020.1, forward strand.
GACTGGCAAAACCTTCTTGATGCAAAACATATTCAATTTGCTGAATATAAGCAGATTCAGTATCATCATTGAGCACAATATTAAAAGTCATATTTTGTCTGATGAAATTCGACATGTCTTTTGCCAAAAACCCAAGCAAAGTCACAAAACCAACCAAAAACAACACTAACGACAAACTCAAAATTGCCGTCAGGTGCATATTCCAAAACCTGTTTTTCTTACTTATATTTTTGGCTGCCATTGTTTTAAATAATTATTGATTAACAATTGACCCTATAAAACTAAATTTTTGCAAAAATACAATTTTATGGCTTATTTATCAAAAAAAATTAAAGAAATAACAGCACGGTAGATTCAAGTATCAAATGCAACTTATTTTAATAAATAATAATAACCTGTTATTTGTTTACTTTCTTATCACATTTTCTATTGCTTCTTGCATTGTTTCGTTGCCTGGATAGCCTACAAACTTTTGACTAAATTTCCCTTGTTTATCAAAAATAAGGTAAGTGGGAATGGCAGAAAAATCAAAAATATTCGATAAATATTCCCATTGGTCATCATTTAGATAATATTGTTCGCCGCTGATTTCCTTTATTCGTTTTTCCCATTCCGATTTTGGCGAACTTGGATTGGTAATATACACAAAAATAAGATGATTCCCTGTAAAATCTGACTTTACTTGCTTAATTTGTTGCATTGCTTTTAGACAAGGCACACACCATGTTGCCCAAAAATCAACAACAACTACATTTCCTTTGTATTTTGAAATGATTGAATCCATCAAATGCAAATTATCGACTTTAGGTGTAGCATTGATATTTATTTGACTGTTAGATGGTATTAATTTTTCTGTTTTGAAATTTTCATCCAAAAGAATTGTAACAAAACTCTTATTTTTAAAATAATTTTTAATATTTTGTTTTTGAATATCGGAAAATGGATGCATTTTCTTTAATTGCATAATATACGCAGTAGAAACAAGCATATCATTAAGAAATTCATGATTACTGCCAATGTATTCGTCTAATATGCCATTTAGAATATTTAACCATTGATTGCAAGGCATATCACCGATTGATGGTATATTAAACGTTTCACTTTCAAGTATTTTCTGCAAAATTTCGGAATATTCGGCTCCACAATACAAATAAACAGGATTGTTCAAATCAAAATTTTTGAAAAAAGAATAATATGACTTCGGTGGAATACTGTCCGTAAAATTGCACTTGGTTTTAACATAATTCCAATCCAAGAGATAACTGCTCATAACAAACGGCTTAACTATTACAGAAAAAAGTGTCTTTTCTATATTGTTAAATCCGGCAGTAGGCGGATAATTATTGATAATACTGTCTAAATTATGCACATACAAAAGCCCAAAATCGTGTGGAGTACCAGTAATATTTGATACTATTTTTCCTCGATACTCACCAACGCTGAAAGGAATAAGCGAAGCGTTAACGTTGTATAAATTTTCCTCACTCAAATTCATTGCATTTTTAGTTCTTACTGTCTTATTGCCGTTTTCATCAAAAAAAATATCAATTGTAGAGGTAGTGTTTGGTACAAGACAAATAAGATTTTCGTAAACAGGCGAAAAAATATATGCCAAAACAGCGCTTGGTAAATCAATAGAATAAAGGAAAGTTCCGTCAGCATAGATACGTATTTTTTCCTTTGTAATATTTGTCGTTATGGCGTTTGACACGGTCATTTCCAAATAATCCGTTTTCAAACTATCTGGAACATTCCCCGATATTTTCCCTTGCAAGACTGCCATTCCATATTCAATTTTGGGAACGGGCAACGAACTATTGTTTTTCGTGCAACTTATAAAAAGAAATAAAGTTGCTGCCAATGATATGTATAAAAGTTTCATATTTTTGACAATTAACAGAAAATTACTAAAAACAAGAGAATATCACTATTTCAGGATATTCTCTTGAAAATTTTTTAATTCAAATCAGAGCAATGTAGCACGTAGTTTGGAGCAAAAGCCTGACATCTTCCATAATAAATTTTTCCATTATAAGTAAAACAACACGAAGCAAGATTTCTACTTCCTTCACATGCTGTAACTTTTGTACCACCACAACTACTACTACCTCCTCCTCCATTATCAGCCAAACGGAAAGTATTAATTGTTGGCAGTACTATGCTCCCACCTCTTACGGTTTTCATCTCTTTATCGCTCATTTTTTTGGCGATAGATTCAAAATTGATTTTACTCATAAAAATACAAAATTATAAAAATTATTTATTTTGTGCAGACCATTTACAATAAATTTTACTTCATTGTTGCAATTGCCCTGCACGTTGGCAATCGGGACAGTAAATGGTGATTTTTATTGTCATATTACAACAATACAACTTTATGCCCTGATTGCCAAATCTTTATAACAGCATATTTAGTGGTGGAGCATAAGGGACTCGAACCCTCGACCTTTTGATTGCGAACCAAACGTTCTACCAACTGAACTAATACCCCAAGTAATTTATAGTGCAAAAATAAATAAAAATAAAAATAAACGAACCGCACAAATAATCAGTTCTTTCCTTCAAACTTCTCCCATTAAAACCTGTATCCTAATCCCCATTCTATAAATTCGGCTTTTTGCAAGTGCGTTTTCAGTCCGATTGAGGCAAAGATATTGTTTGAAAAATAATATTTCCCAACAATACGCGTATAAAACCATCCATCTTCTTCTTCAATATTATATTTATAAAAAACTCCCTTTTTGAGAGGATTGCCGCCATTCGCTTGTACTTTGTCGTATGGTTCAAGGTTTTTAACCGGATTAAAAAGATATAGACCCAAATGAATCCCTGCAACAAGATTTCCGAAAATAAGTTCATGCCGCCACGAAATGCCTGCACGCAGTTTATTTGCAAAATTATTTTTTTCAATATAAGTAAAATTATATTTGCGTTCGTCTTTTACCGGAGCATTTTCATACCCGTAAACGCCATCGAAGAACAAATCTGCTCCCAATCCCATTTTATAAATATTGCTAAGAGGATAGTATGCGCCAACATTCAGTGAGGCAATTGGATATGATTTGCCGTCCCGCCAGTCAAGTTGACGTACGCCACCTGAAACAGCAGTTTCTACGTAAATTCTGCGCGGAATGTCGTCCATCAGTCCGCGATGCACAACTTTAATCATTTCAGAATTAGGAATATACGCAAAACCTAAATATGCATTAATCATATTTATACCTGAATTTGGCTTAACAATACTGCCGTTTGAGGCGTGCTGCCAGGCAACGCCCAAACTCAAACTGAAATCTTCGGTAAATGTATATTCTGCGTTAACACCCAGATTCAAAAAAACGTTCATCATCGAGCCGATGGCGCTGTTTGCTCCATATTCTATGATTTGAGAATTGCCTTCACTATCAATAATTTCCCTGTCCAACGTTCCTGCAATATGTGGTGTATTTCCATAATATTTTGTAATAAATGCAAGTCCGGCGCCGGGTTTAATATTTACCTGAATTCCTTCACTGCGAACAAGGGGAATTTGCAAATACGGATAGGCGCTAATAAGTTGCCCAAGCATTTGAGAATTACCCAAATTAATATATGTTGCTGAAAATCCGATAGCAGGAAAATTAAAATATTGATGCCACATACTACTGCCATCTGTTTGCCATTCAACGTTTAAACTTAATCCTGTCGTGCCGCCTTTTACGAGATTTGTTAAATGATTATCGTGTTTGAGAATTGACCCGAACAGCCCTTCAACTTTGAAACTGTAATTGTGTAAACCTTGTCCGTTTGCCGAAATGTAAACTATTGAAAATAAGAATATTAATTTACAAATAGATTTTTTCATTATCTATAAAAAATTTTTACAAAGGTAGTGAAAATTTAATTAGAGTGTAATTTCAATTAAGAAATGTTCCAGCCATGCGTTTTATCTGCGAAAAAAACTATCTTTGCACAAGAATTATAATTTTTAAATCATATTTTATTATGGATTTATATTCTCTTTTTGAAAAATATCCTCAAATTTGCACCGATACACGTGACGTTGTCGAAAATTCACTGTTTTTTGCCTTGCGGGGTGAAAATTTTGATGCAAACGCATTTGCGGCTCAAGCATTGGAAAAAGGTTGTGCTTATGCTATTATTGATGACGCACAATATGCTGTAAATGAGCAGTTTATTTTGGTTGAAAATGTTTTAAAAACTTTACAGGATTTGGCAAACCATCATCGCAAAAAGTGGGGAAAAACGGTTCTCGCAATTACGGGGACAAATGGCAAAACAACTACTAAAGAACTGATTTCAAACGTTTTATCTGAAAAATATAAAGTTCTTTTTACACAAGGTAATCACAATAATCATATCGGCGTGCCTTTGACATTGCTTCAACTAACTGATAATCACGATATTGCCGTTATAGAAATGGGTGCAAACCATTTGCATGAAATATCGGAACTTTGTGCAATTGCCGAACCTGATTTTGGTTTGATTACAAATGTAGGGCGGGCGCACTTCGAAGGGTTTGGTTCGTTTGAAGGTGTAATGCAAACAAAATCAGAACTTTATGAATGGATTGCCGACAATGGAACAGATATTTTTATTAATGAAGACAATATGTTTCTTGCACAAATGGCTGATAATAAGAAGATTAATAAAAAACAGCGTATTCATTATTCATTAAAAAATAAAAAATTAGACATTTTTGGTAAAGTAACCGATTGTTCGCCTTTTTTGAAAATGAATATAAAAATCGGTGGGCAAAATATTGATATTCAAACAAATTTGATAGGCGCCTACAACGCTGAGAATGTCCTTGCCGCTGCCTCTGTGGGACATTTTTTTGGCATTGAAACAGAAAAAATACAACTTGCTTTGGAAAATTACAAACCGACAAATAATCGCTCACAATATTTTGCAACTCAACAAAATAAACTAATTATTGATGCTTACAACGCCAACCCGACAAGTATGTACGAAGCAATTTTGAATTTTGAGAAACTTAAAGTTGCCAACAAAGTTGTCATTCTTGGCGATATGCACGAACTTGGGTCGGAAAGTCAGTCGGAACATCAAAAAATTGTACATTTGCTTGAAGATTGTAAGTTTGATGATTACTTTTTGATTGGTGAAAATTTTTCTCAAACTTACACTTGGTTTCAAACTTTTGCAAATACCGACGATTTTATTAACTATCTAAAATTAAATGAATTACGAGATTTTAATATTTTGATAAAAGGTTCACGCGCAGTTAAATTGGAAAAGATTATAGACTTTTTGTAGTTTTTTACAATTTTCACCATCCTTCTTTATTATATTTCGCTATCTTTTAAATATTTTTATGCGCAAAAATACTATTTTTATGTATATTGCACAACTTGTTTATATAATTTTACCTTTACCTTTGTCGCGTTATTTTTATGTTTATCTTCTAACCTGCATAATTCATCAAATTATTTGGAACATTAGGAGTAATTTGTTAATTTCGTGATAGTTAATGTTGTCAAAAACACCAAATTATGGACATCAAAGCGTTTTGTAAAAGTAACCGAAAGAAAAACGATGCCGGATTGGGCTGATTTTTTGGAAGAAATATCCAAAGAATATCCTCAAGCAGAAAAACCCGAGATAATCCAGCCCAACGGCAACGCCTTGTGAAATATAAACATAATTTTAATATTTTATATGTTTTTTTAGCATTAAAAAACCCCATTTGGGGGTATTGCAGAAAAATTTCATGTTATACTTTTGAATATTGATTTATCCTTAAAATCATTAAAACAAATTGCAGGAACAATAAAAAATGCTCCTGCAATTTTTGTTTAAATAATTCTAAAAAAATGCTAACTTTGCCGTTATAATTTTTAACTGAAAGTTAAATGGCAAAAAAAGACAAAATAAATGTGCAGGGAACCGCGATAACGGTAATCACTTCAAAAGAAAGCGACTATATCTCTTTGACCGATATGGCAAATGCCAAAGCGGGACAGACACGTGCCGCAGATATTATCAAAAACTGGATACGAACACGTACAACACTCGAATTTTTGGGTACTTGGGAACAACTTTACAACCCAAATTTTAAAGTGGTCGAATTTGACCACTTTAAAATGCAAGCAGGTTTACCGTCTTTTGTTCTCAGTACAAGTGAATGGATTACAAAGACCAATGCAATAGGGATTTACGTTATGCAAGGGAAATATGGTGGAACTTATGCGCACAAAGATATTGCATTTGAATTTGGTTCGGCTATAAGCGCTGTTTTCCGATTGTTTTTAATCAAAGAATTTCAGCGTTTGAAAGAAGACGAACAGCAACAAAAATCTCTCGAATGGAACTTGCAACGCACACTTTCAAAAATCAATTATCACATTCATACGGACGCCATTAAAGAACATATCATACCCGCGTTGGTAACAAAAGAGCAGATAAACTATGTCTATGCCAACGAAGCGGACTTGCTGAATGTGGCATTGTTTGGTAAAACTGCAAAAGAATGGCGGGAAGAAAATCCCAATGACAAAGGCAATATACGCGATTATGCTACATTGGAACAACTTGTAGTTTTGTCGAATATGGAAAGTATAAACGCTTTGCTCATTCGACAGGAACTGCCGCAACACGAACGGCTTGTACAATTGAACAATGTTGCAATTACACAAATTCGTTCATTGGTTGAAAATAAAAAAATGAAAGAATTAAAAAAAAAAAGGAGAAAAAAATATGAGAAATCCAGAAGAAACAATCGGGAATTTGATTGATAAACAGAGCGTTAGTTTTATAAGTTCTGTTGACGAAAATGGTTATCCAAACACAAAGGCAATGTTAACGCCTGTAAAACGTGAAGGTATCAAAACTATTTATTGGCATACCAACAGCCCGTCAATGAGAGTAAAACAATACCGAGACAATCCGAAGGCTTGCATTTATTTTTGCGACAAGCGATTTTTTCGTGGAGTAATGTTGAAAGGAATAATGGA
>WQYU01000021.1 GCA_009781075.1 Paludibacter sp.
CAATCGTTATTTATCATCTATAAAAGATAGAATTGCCAAATTTTGGAAACTATTTTCACTCTCTTTAAAACCAAATAATTTACTGAAAAATATTTGTGTAATTAATTATTAGAAATTATATAATATACATTTTTGTGTTGTCGTCGTACATCAACTTGAATATCAACTTGATAGAAATGTATTTATTCACTTTATCAGATAATTGCTGAAAAGGTCTAATCTCGTGGTAATACCAATATTTTTTAACAATTCTCCCTCAAAATCGTTTTTGATAAATTTCGCACGGGCATATCCATTTTTTGTTTTTATAATTTATTTATCCAAAAAATTAAGTTGATTAAAACATTTTATTTTTTTTATAAAATATTGAAAAATAATACTTTTAGGAAAAATTTCGGGAATTTTATTGATAAGGGTTTTTCTCAAATTTTCTTCCTTTTTTTTCGAAAAACTATTTTTCATCTTACAAAAATCACGCTGCGCATAAAAAATATGTTTTGCATTTTGCCTGTTTCCATTTATAAAAAATTGAAATACAGCAATATAATCAAGGAAAAAGCGCACTAACATTATTTTGTGAAATTGTTTTTTCGGCAAATTTTTATAGAGCAATAAAAGGTTGTTGCGGAAATTCAGATAAGTTTTTTTCGGATTCTCAACATTTAGGGTTCCCCCACCAACGTGATATACAACACTTTGAGGTACACATGCAATTTTTCTTCCTCGCGCCCGTAGCCGCCAGCAGAGGTCAATCTCTTCCTGATGTGCAAAAAAATCATCATCAAAGCCGCCAACATTCCAATAATCTTCCGCTCTAATGACAAAACAGGCGCCTGTTGCCCAAAAAATATCCGTAACAGTGTCATATTGTGCATTGTCTGTCTCAATAGTTTGAAAAATTCTCCCTCTGCAAAAAGGATAACCATATTTATCAATAAAGCCACCGGCTGCGCCTGCATATTCAAACATTTGTTTTTCGGCATAAGAAAGAATTTTCGGCTGAACAACTGCCGTATCTTCGTGATTATTAAGATATTCAATCAACGGATGCAGCCAATTTTCCCTAACCTCAACATCGGAATTAAGCAAAACGTAATAATCGTAATTAGCAAGTTGCTTCAATGCGCGATTGTAACCGCCTGCAAATCCGTAATTTACATCAAATAATATTAATTTAACATCAACAAAGTTTGCCTGTAAAAATTCAACGGAGCCATCAGTGGAAGCGTTGTCGGCAATATAAATATCTGCTTGATTATCAGGATTTTGCCAAAGCAAAGTTGGTATAAATTTTTCTAAAAAATTTTTGCCGTTCCAATTCAATATCACAACTGCCGTTCTGTTCATCAATTTACATTTTAATAATCATTTTTGATTCAAAATCCAATCTGTGATTGTTTTTAACACATCTTCCGACATTGTAATCTCAATTTTTCCATATTCGGTAGGCAAACCGCTTGTGCATGGCTGAAACAAATGATTAAGCGCAGGAAATGACTTAATCGTAACATTTTTGTTGCCGCCTTTTTCCAAAGCACTTTTTATAGCCGTAAGATTCTCATTATAAGGCACTTGTAAATCCCTCTCTCCGTTCAAAGCCAAAACCGCGCAATGCACATTTTCCCAAGCCGTTTGAGGATTATATCTGATAAAATATTGCATCCAAGGGTTATCTATTTGTGCCAATGCAGTTTGTACCGTATTATCATCAACAATTTTGGGATTATCTTCTTTTGCTTTTTTTAAATAATTAACTATTTGAATGTGTAACTGAGCGGAATCTGTTGTATTTTTTATCATTTCAAAAAGCGTTTTGTTCAAATTGTGCATCAGCATAATCTCATCCCTGTTGATGCCTGAAGCAGTTGCAATCGCCTCTTGTTGTAGCAAAAGCAGTTCATCGCCCGAAATACCGGTACCTGCCAGCGAAACAATGAAATCAACATTTTTGTCGCGGGCGGCTATCATTGGGGCAATAATTCCTCCTTCGCTGTGTCCGATAAAACCAACTCGTTGCGGATTAATATTTGTCTGTTTTTTTAAAAAATTAAAAGCACTTTGAGCATCTGTAGAAAAATCGTAAGTTGTTGCAGTAGAAAAACTTCCGGTAGATTTTGCAGTACCTCTGTCGTCATATCTCAAAACAGCAATTCCGTTTCGTGTCAAATAATCGGCAAGCACCAAAAATGGCTTATGCTCAAAAATCTCTTCATCGCGATTTTGGGCTCCACTTCCGCTCACAAGCACTACAGCAGGGAATTTCCCGTCTCCTTTAGGGATTGTTAGCGTTCCCGAAAGTACAATACTGCTGTCTGTTTCGTTTTTGAAACTTACTTCTATACTTTTGTACGGATAAGGCGGTTTCGGCGTCTGCGGACGATTTTGTACAATTTCGCCTCTTGAGAGATTTAGCACAATAGGGATTGAGCGTTGAGTGAAAATACCTTTAATTGTATCATTATCAAGTAGTTCGCCTGTATATTGTGCCATAAGTTCAGGCATCAAAATAGTCAGTTGCGAGTTATTGAAATCTACTTTTTTTACGGGAATCCCTTTGGCACCCTGGTCGGGGCTGTCCATTGTTGCAGAATATCCATCATCGGTTTTTTCAATGTGAAAAACGATGTGCAATTCCAATACCTGAATATTCAACACCCCGTTCCAAGTTCCTGTAATATCCTGACAATTAGAATTTTGTGCAAAAATAAATAGTACAAACAAAAGAAAGATTTTCTTCATAAAAATAAAATTTTTTACAAAATTAATATAATTTAAAACACAACGATAATTATTTTTCATTATTAAACATTATTAAATTAAAATTGCGTAAAATTAAAAATAAAATCAATGATATTAAAAATTAAATTTATATCTATAAATGTTTAATATTTTAAATAATTTATTATTATAAATATGCACATTTCGTTTTGTGTAATAAATCGCGCCTGCTGCACTACAAAAGCGGAGGGGAACCAGCAAATGAAAATTTAGCTTATTAAGCCATTTTTTATATATTTTATGACTTACAGGTCTAATATCATAATTTTTTATGTAATTTTGCGCAAAAAATTAACCGTTATTCATTTTCATAAGAAATTTTAATCTAATTAATCTAATTTTATTTATCTGATGAAAAATCTTTTTCAAAACCGTCATATCGGTATTTCTCCCGCAGATGAGGCAAAAATGTGCGCTGCAATCGGAGTAAAAAATATAGAAGAACTCGTAGGGCAAACTATTCCTGCATCAATTCGCCTCGACAAGCCCCTTGAATTGCCCGATGCAATGACCGAACAGGAATTTTCCGAACATATTGCTGCTTTGGCTGCGCAAAATGATATTTACGATTCATTTATCGGACGAGGCTGGTATGGCGCCTCTACCCCCGCGGTGATTTTGCGTAATGTTTTCGAAAATCCTTCGTGGTACACTTCTTACACCCCTTATCAGGCTGAGGTCTCACAGGGACGGCTTGAAGCGTTACTTAATTTTCAAACCGCAATTTCAGAAATAACGGCAATGCCGCTCGCCAATGCCTCAATGCTCGACGATGCCACTGCTGCCGCTGAAGCAGCAACTATGATGTATAATTTGCGCTCGCGCGAACAGATAAAAAACAATGCCAACATCCTTTTTGTTGATGAAAATACTTTTCCACATATTTTGGCAGTCATAAAAACACGCACTGAAGCGCAGGGAATTGAATTGGAAACAGGAAATTATTTTTCAGCAAATTTTTCTGAAAAATATTTCGGCGCTATCGTACAATTTCCAAATGCCGATGGAAATATTGAAAATTACAGCGATTTTATTCTTTCTGCACATAATCATAACGTTAAAGTGGCTGTTTGTGCTGATTTAATGGCTTTGACTTTACTGACGCCTCCCGGAGAATGGGGCGCTGACATAGTTTTCGGCTCAACGCAACGTTGGGGAATTCCGATGGGATATGGTGGTCCTGCGGCGGGATATTTTGCTACCCGCGAAGAATTTAAGCGGGATATTCCGGGGAGAATTATAGGAATTTCGGTTGATGCCAACGGCAAAAAAGCGTACAGGATGGCTCTACAAACGCGCGAACAACACATAAAACGCGAAAAAGCCACTTCAAATATTTGCACAGCACAGGCTCTCACTGCCAATATGGCAGGATTCTATGCTGTTTATAATGGCAAAAACGGACTTCAACAAATTGCAAATCGTATTCACGCTATCGCTACTTATGTAAATGAAATATTGCCGGTTTATGGGTTTTCGCAGCAAAACGATAATTTTTTTGATACATTAAAAATTTCTTTGCCAAAAAATATTAATATTGAAAAATTCCGCGAAATTGCATTGGACTATGGGATGAATTTTTATTATTTTGAAAATAAACAAATTGGTTTGAGCATTGACGAAACCACAAATTTGGAAAAAGTTAATATTCTAATAAATATTTTTGCAGAAAGTGTAGAAAATCAGGCAGTTTTTGCAGAAGAATCGAATTTTGAAAATCTTAAATCATTTGACGAAACTTTTGAGCGCAAATCGGATTTCCTGACTGCCGATGTTTTCAAAAATTATCATAGTGAAACTGATATGATGCGGTATATTAAGAAGTTAGAGCGGCGCGACATTTCACTGACACACTCTATGATTTCACTCGGTTCTTGTACAATGAAACTGAATGCGGCAGTAGAAATGCTTCCTTTGAGCAATCCGCAATTTACTAATATTCATCCACTTGCACCTGTTGACCAAACCGAAGGTTACAACACAATGATTGAAAATTTGGAAGAGTTTTTATCAATTATCACGGGCTTTTCGGCTTGCAGCGTACAGCCAAATTCGGGTGCAGCAGGCGAATTTGCAGGACTGATGGTTATTCGGAAATATTTGCAATCCATAGGACAAACACAGCGAAATATCCTTCTTATTCCTGCTTCTGCCCACGGTACAAATCCCGCGAGCGCTGTTCAGGCGGGCTTTATTCCGTTAGTTGTTAAAACAGACGAAAAAGGAAATACCGATTTGAACGATTGGCAAACAAAAGCACAGGATAACTCGCAGACACTTGCCGGCTGTATGATTACTTATCCCTCTACGCATGGAATTTTTGAAGAAGAAATTGTTAAAATGTGTGAAATTGTACATCAAAACGGAGGTCAGGTATATTTAGATGGCGCAAATATGAATGCGCAGGTTGGTTTGACAAATCCGGCAAAAATCGGTGCCGACCTTTGTCATTTGAATTTGCATAAAACTTTTGCAATGCCTCACGGAGGAGGAGGACCCGGTGTAGGTCCGATTTGCGTTGCTGAACATTTGAAAGATTTTTTGCCGAGTAAAAATTTTGGTGAAAATACCGTTGCGGCTGCACCCTATGGTAGTGCAATGATGCTGCCGATTACTTATGCCTATATTTTGCTGCTTGGAGAGGAAGGATTGCGCAAATCAACGGAAATTGCGATTTTGAACGCAAATTATTTGGCAACAAAATTAAAAGATACTTATGGAATTGTTTATACAGGCAAAAACGGCAAAGTCGGACACGAATTGATTTTGGAATGTAGAAATTTAAAATCGGCTGGCATTAGCGAAAATGATATTGCCAAACGTTTGATGGATTATGGGTTTCACGCACCTACCTTATCATTTCCAGTTCACGGAACGTTGATGATTGAACCAACCGAAAGTGAGTCGTTGGCAGAACTTGACCGATTTGTTGATGCGATGCTGCATATTTTTAATGAAATAAAAGATATTGAAAACGGCACAGCCGACAAAACCGATAATCTTCTGCTCAACGCACCACACCCAGAATATGCAATTGTCGCAGACGAATGGACACATCATTACAGTCGTCGCCAAGCTGCTTATCCAACTCAATGGGTTGCTGAAAACAAGTTTTGGTGCAACGTTGCCCGTGTAGATAATGGCTATGGCGACAGAAATTTGGTTTGTAAATGTTAATAATGTAGTAGGGATATTAGACAATAGTAACCAGTACTTTCGAAAAAGTATTTACCATGCTTTTTCCAAAACAAATCATGTTAAAAAAAGAACATCATCGGCAAAGAACCACAAGGTTAAATTTGTACGAAATGGCTGTAAAACAAAACTTTATGGAATTCATTTCCCAAATGTACGTAAATATAGTGCAAATAAAAATGTTTTAAATTTCTGAAACAGCAGGCAATACAAATTATTTTTGTAATTTTGTTTTTGGCAAGTGTAATTTAAAACTTAGTTTAAATATTTGATTTTCAACTAAAAAGATAACAAAAATTTTACCCACATTATATAAATTGTATTTTGGGAAAATAAACAAATACTTCCAAATGACGGTAGGGGTTTTCGGCTTTCTAAAAACAAAGTGTTTTTTAGAAAAACGTTTGCCTGTTTGAGAAAATTTTAGTACTTTTGCATGTTTTTTGTGAATAAAGTAAATAATTGATTATAAATTTTTTATGATTAATTATTTATAAAAAAAAAGATTTTTTTAGTATATAAATGAGTGAAGAAAAGATAAAAAACGGTAATTCAAACTATGATGCAAGTAAAATTCAGTCGCTCGAAGGAATGGAGCATGTTCGAATGCGTCCGTCGATGTATATCGGAGATATTGGAACAAAAGGTTTGCATCATCTTGTGTATGAGGTAGTTGACAATGCTATTGATGAGGCGATGGCTGGATTTTGCGACACGATTGACGTTGTTATTCACCCTGACAACAGCGTTTCGGTGTACGACAACGGGCGCGGCATTCCGGTAGATTTCCACGAAAAAGAACAAAAATCGGCTCTTGAAGTTGTAATGACAAAAATTGGCGCCGGCGGAAAGTTCGACAAAGATAGTTATAAAGTTTCGGGAGGGCTGCACGGAGTCGGCGTTTCGGTAGTAAATGCTCTATCGGATTTATTGGTCGCTCAGGTTTTTCGTGATGATAAAATTTATGAACAAAAATATTCGCGCGGACATGCCACAACACAGGTTGAAATTATAGGGACAACGGATATTCAAGGTACAAAGATTACTTTTCATCCTGACGAAGAAATTTTTAAGGAAACAATAAATTTTAGTTTTGAGGTACTTTCCAATCGTTTACGCGAACTTTCATTTCTTAATGCAGGAGTAAAACTTACTCTTACAGATGAACGAATTTCGGACATTATGCCTGATGCGAAAAATGAAAATTATTATTCACAAGAGGGTTTACGAGATTTTATTCGTTACCTTGAAGGACCACGCGAGCAACTGATAGAAGATATTATTCACATCGGTACCGATAAATTCGGAACGCCTGTGGAGATAGCAATGACATATAACACAACATTTAACGAGAATACTCATTCTTACGTTAATAATATTAATACTATCGAAGGAGGTACGCATGTTGCAGGTTTTCGGCGCGGGCTGACGCGGACTTTGAAAAAATATGCCGATGATAATAAAATGCTTGAAAAGGCAAAAGTTGAAGTTTCGGGTGATGATTTCCGCGAAGGATTGACTGCAATTATTTCTGTAAAAGTAGCCGAACCGCAATTTGAAGGGCAAACAAAAACCAAACTCGGCAATAATGAAACAATGGGAACCGTTGACCAGGCGGTTGGCGAGGCATTGGGAAATTATTTGGAAGAACATCCCAAGCAGGCAAAAATTATTGTAGAAAAAGTAATACTTGCGGCTCAGGCACGCGAGGCAGCACGTAATGCACGACTGAAAGTTCAACGTAAATCGCCTCTTTCGGGAGGGGGGCTTCCTGGCAAACTTGCCGACTGCGCCGACAAAGACCCTGCTAATTGTGAACTTTTCCTTGTCGAAGGTGATTCTGCAGGCGGAACAGCCAAACAGGGACGCAGCCGTCAGTTTCAGGCAATTTTGCCTTTGCGCGGGAAAATTCTTAATGTTGAAAAAGCAATGCAGCATAAGGTTTTTGAAAGTGAAGAAATTCGCAATATTTACACAGCATTGGGAGTTACAATTGGTACCGAAGACGATAGCAAAGCGTTGAATATTACTAAATTGCGTTATCATAAAATAATTATTATGACTGATGCAGACGTTGACGGGAGCCACATCGCAACTCTGATTATGACTTTCTTTTTCCGACATATGAAAGAACTTATTGAGCAGGGTTATCTTTATATTGCTACTCCGCCGCTTTACCTTTGTAAAAAAGGGAAAAATGAACAATATTGCTGGAACGAACAGCAGCGTATTTCATTTATTCAGGAATTTGGCGCCGGCAGTGAAAGTGGTATTCATACACAGCGCTATAAAGGGTTAGGCGAAATGAACGACAAGCAACTTTGGGAAACTACAATGAATCCCGATAATCGTACTTTAAGGCAGGTTACAATAGAAAATGCAGCCATTGCCGACCATACTTTTTCTATGTTGATGGGCGATGATGTTGCCCCGCGCCGACAGTTTATCGAGCAAAACGCTACGTACGCTAATATTGATGCATAAAGAGAACAATTTGAGTACTATTTCGATTTTTATCGAGAAAATTAATATTTTACAATTGCATTTTTATATAAATATTTAGTTTGCAATTATTTATGTTAATAAAATTAATATTATTTTGTATTATTTGTAATTTATTATAATAAAAATTTAAAAATAAAAATAAAAGATGAAAAATTTTTTTGTGGTAATTTTGTTATTTTGCGCTGTGCTTGTGTCAGCGCAACAAAACGAATGTTACTCTTCGCGCAAAACGCAGGGAGTAGAAATGTTTAAGAAAGGCAATTATGATTTGGCAAAACGCTATTTTAATTTTGCTAACAGTTGCGCTTTCATATCCAACGAGGCAAAGACAGAAATTAAGCAATGGCTTCAACTTTGTGATGATGCTATTGCTGGAAAAGAAGTGCAGATCCCTGAAAATTTGGAGACATTTACCGATGCCGAGAAAGTGCCTGCAGTTATTGAGCAGCCACAGAAGCCGGTTATCAATAAGGCGGCAGAGCGAGCAAAGCGTGAGGCAGCGGAGCGAGCGCAACGCGAAGCAATAGCGCGCGGAGAGGTGATTGAACAAACAAATACGATTGTAGAGCAACAAAGGAACCAATTTGCTGAGATGATGCAAAAAGCCGACTCATGTTTCAATGCCTCCGACTATGCAACAGCAGAAGTAAATTATCAAATTGCAGCGAAGACTGCACAACAAGCAGGAAACCAGAATGATGTGCAAACAGCATTAAAGAAAATTGATTGTTGTCAGCAACTTTCTCAGGCAAATAAATTGATTGATTCAGGCAAATTTGACGATGCCCGTACAAAACTTATGCTTGTAAAAGCGCTCGGCTGTATTGATGTAAAGAGTGTTCAAGCGTTAATCGACAAATGCAATGCGGAAATTTCTCAGTCGAACGAAATTTTTAATAATAACGTTATCGCACCGCTTACAAACGATATGGTGCTAGTAAAAGGTGGAATTTTTATGATGGGCTGTCAGGACAATTGCCGCGAAGGTGAGACACCGGTGCATCAAGTTGTTTTGAAAAATTTTTATTTGAGTAAACATGAAATAACACAAGATCAATGGGAAGCAATAATGGATGACAATCCTTCTTACCTAAAAAATGAAAATTTTCCTGTTACCAATATTAGTTATTCAGACATTCAGGATTTTATTGTTAAACTCAATGCTGCAAGCGGTTTGGAATTTAGATTGCCCACAGAATCGGAATGGGAATATGCCGCTCGCGGCGGCGAAAAGAGCAATCATACAATATATGCAGGCAGCAATGCCGCCCCTTATGTTGCTTGGTTTGCTGAAGATTCCGAAAACGAGATGCACCCTGTAGGGCAACTCATTCCCAATGAATTAGATATATACGATATGTCGGGCAATGCAGCCGAATGGTGCAGCGATTGGTACGCAGATTATACAAAAGAATTTCATTTATATCCAGTCGGTGCAAATGAAGGCAAGGAACGCGTTGTAAGGGGAGGAGGTTTTGACGACAGTATTGATTTTCTACGCGTTACTTTTCGCTTTGCAGCTACGCCAAATACTAAAAGTCAGAAAATTGGGTTCCGACTTGCGAGTGATGGGTTTGAGTAAAAAGTTAAATGATTAGCGGATATGATACCTAAAATATTCTACAAATGAATTATAGTCAATAAGTTAGTTGATATTTTACAATTTTCTATAATAAATCAATAGGTATAGGCGTTTAAGCCGCCCTATTATTTGTATTGTAACATAGCCTTTTAGGTTCATAGTTCACCATTCTTCTCATAAGCACATCGAAGATAGAGTCCATACTATTACGCCTGTTGTGTCGGAAATGAAATTCATCTAAGTAGCCTTGCAGCCTTTCTTCACTACAATGATGATGTATTCCACGCAACCACGATTTCAGATTCATGATATGAATCTGCAACTCAGGAAAACTCTTGCCGCCGTTTGATGGTACTTGTCTCATATTCTTGTATTCGTTCCTTAAAGGTATATACCCTGTCCATTCGTCAACTATTACTTTCAGTGTCCTTATCAATATATCTGTCAAAGAATGGCTTGAAAGAATGAGAAGACTCATCTTCAATGTTTTCGGCATATAATGAAATAATAGTACCAGCAATATTTGTTATAAGCATTTCCTAATAGTTATTTCATTTTTATTATTCATTAAAAACAAGAAGATTATTTTGTTTTTAAGTATAGTCTTGCTTTTGTACTCAATAGTGTCATTATGTGTTCTTACTTTATTGTTTTTAATTGCAAGTCCTTGTAGTTATATAATTTCTAAAAAATAATTACCCAAATATATTTTGTAATATACTTATATTCAGAAATTTACAAGTTTGTTGTGTGTAACTTTCAATTATGATTTATATAATTGGTTAGGATTGTTCCTTTTAGTTCCGATACTCAACATTATTTTATCTGTAAAATTAGTATGGTATGTGGTGTAAAATTTTAATCCAAAATTTATTATGTAAAATAAGACAAGAACAAGAAAAAGTGTCTGCAAATAAGAAAGTTAAAAAACTTTCAAAAGTTGGTGAATAGTTAAATAGCAGAAAGTCTATAGGTGGCACCTATGATATGATAGTCATTTTAAAATAAAAAATATGCAATATTTTTTGTATTTTTGCAGAAAGATTTTAAAATCCTAAAAAGGAAACAGTAAAAAAACATGCTTTTTTCCGAACAAAATAACAATCAAATGCCACGCAAAGGCAGTATAGAAGTGATTTGCGGTTCAATGTTTTCCGGCAAAACGGAGGAATTAATTCGCCGTCTCAAACGTGCAAAATTTGCACGGCAGGAGGTAGAAATTTTCAAACCGGCTATTGACACGCGATATTCTGATGTTGAAGTCGTTTCGCACGACCGCAATGCAATTCGCAGCACACCGGTACATTCACCCGAAGAAATTTTATTGCTCACCGGAAACGTTGATGTTGTAGGAATTGACGAGGCACAATTTTTTTCTGCCTCACTTGTTGAAATTTGTAATATACTTGCTAATCAGGGAATTAGAGTGATTGTTGCAGGACTGGATATGGATTTTAAAGGAATACCGTTTGGTCCGATGCCTGCTCTTTGTGCTATTGCCGAAGATGTTTATAAAGTTCACGCAATTTGTGTGCGCTGCGGCTCGCTGGCATACGTTTCTCATCGTCTGGTAGATGTTCAGGCGCAGGTGCTTTTGGGAGAAACTGCCGAATATGAGCCAATCTGTCGATATTGTTTTGATGAAATAAACAGGCAAAAATAATTTATGAAATTTACGGCTTGAAAACCATCAAGGTTTATATTTCAATATATAAGGCTGCCGCATTTCTGCGACAGCCTCGTTCAATTTAACTCCTTTCTAATCCTCTTTACTATTCTTTAACCACCTTCTTTGTTACCACGCCTCTGTCGGTATTGATTTTTACCAAATAAATGCCTGTGGGCAATGCGGAAACATTGATTGCTGTACCGCCCCCTACGACCATTACGGAACGTCCCGTCAAATCGGTGATTTCCACGCTGTTAATCTTCAAATCTCCGCTCTCAATTTTTAATTCGTCTTTTGCAGGATTTGGGTAAATTTTTATGTTTTCAAAAAACGTTTCATTGACTTTTGTACCACCTACAAAAGTTAAAGTCCATTCGTTTGTTGCCCAGTTAATTCTGAATTCAACAGCAGAATAGGTGTTGTTTGCAATTACCTGAAAATTGTAACCATCAACACCATAAATATTGCCACTTGCACCAATACAATTATTATTATCATATCTCCACACTGTTTCCCAATTTTGGTTTAAGCGCAATACAAATTCGCCATTTGCCAAAAAGGTAATATCTGATATAGAGTAAAGAGATACACCGTTTGCATCTGTTGAAATATATTGCAAATTAATATCTGTATCCCAATTGGTTGGAGTTGTTGTTCCGGGATAATAAAATGCACTTCCTATTAAACTGATTGTAGGTATGGGAGGTTCGGTGCCAAAAATTGCCGTAATGGTAGTGTCTCGCGTAATATAGAGTGTGCGCGGATTTGAAACTACATTATCACTCCATTTTTGGAAATAGTAACCGCTGTTCGGATACGCTTGAATTTCCGCATAACTACAGGTAGGTTGATTTGTAACACTTGCATTACCCATTGTGTTGTCATTGCTCTGAACTGTAACGGTAAACATATCTTGTATAAAATTATAAAAATAACTCCATTGTGCATTATTCGAATAAAGATAATATGACGAGCACGGAATATGAACACCAATATATTGGTGTACGTTATAGAAAACATTATTACCCAATACAGGTGGAGTTATAGCTTTAACGGTTATAGAAGTTAAACCACTGCAATTATAAAAAGCATCATCAGCTATTGAAGTAACCGAATTTGGAATAGTTACTGATGTTAATCCGATGCAATTACAAAAAGCATAAAGACCAATAGATGTAACTGAATTCGGAATAATTACTGATGTAAAACTAGTACAATTGCAGAAGGCCTGAGCGGGTATTCTTGTTACATTGTTTCCAATGTTTATTGTTATTATATTTGTACAATTTTGAAAAGCAGGATAGAGAACACTACCCATAACTAAACAATTTATCGCATTAAAATTAACGGTTGTTAATCCGTTGCATCCGAAAAAGGCATAATCTCCAATACTTCCAATCGAGTTTGGAATTGTTATTGATGTCAAGCCACTGCAACCATAAAAAGATCTAGCACTAATGTATGTAATTCCATTTGACAGTATCAATGTTTTGATATTTGCATTGAAAGAAAACCATGGAAAATCCTGAGGTCTCGCATAACTTACCATCGCCCCTGTACCACTAATAGTAAGCGTATAATTCGGGCTACTGCCCGAAAGCGTTGCTGTTACGTTAGAGACACCGTCTGGAGCGCTAATGTCCCACGCATTTGCTTTGTTTATAAAGGCACAAAAGCATAAAGCCATCAAAAATAAAGTTATCTTTTTCATAAAATACAAAATAATTTTTGCCTTCCGTCCCAAGTCAGCAGATTAATAATAATTGTTTAAATTAAAAAAACGTGGAACTCTAACTTTATCTGCCTATTGAGGTTCTCGACTACCTTCCAACCAAATATTGAGTAAAAGCCCACGTCAATCGACGTGAGCGTTCACGCCTCACTCTTGATTGGAATTGAAATTGTCGAGATTTCAATAAGCAAGAAATAAGCTAACGCTTTTTTATATGTCTTATAATGTGCATGTTAGCACCTGTTTTTCTTTATATCATTTATAAAAGATTATATCTAAAATCAAGATGCAAAGATACAAAAGTGATTTGAAATAAACTCAATATCTGTTTTAATTTTATCCAAAAAACTGATTAATATCTGTTTTTTTACAAAACAACCTAAACAATAATGAAATATTTTTTCTATAACTTGAAGAGTTATTTAAGTTTAAACAGATTCTTAATATTTTATTTCTCAAAAATTATTTCAACCCAACAATTCGTAAAAGAATAAATAATTTTATACTTTTGCAAAAAAATATATGAACGAATTTATTTACGAAATAGAACTCAAAGTGCGCGACTATGAGTGTGATATTCAGGGAATTGTGAATAATGCCAACTATCAGCATTATCTTGAACATACACGGCACGAATTTTTAACCGAAAATAATGTTTCCTTTTCCGAATTGCACAATAAAGGCATTGACGCAGTGGTTTCGCGGGTGGAAATTATCTACAAAAATTCTCTGCTTCCGCAGGATAGTTTTGTTTCAAAACTCAATGTTGTAAAGCAGGGAGCAAAATACGTTTTCAATCAGGTAATTTTTCGCAAAGGAGATAACGCATTGTGTATCAAAGCAAAAATTGAAATTGTAGTTCTAATTAATGGAAAATTGCAAAAAGGATTAGATATTTTTGATAAACTGTTAGATAATAATAAATAATATTAAAATAATTTCAAAATGGATATTTCACAAACAGAAGAAAAAATAGTTAAGGTTCTAAAAACGGTTTATGACCCCGAAATTCCTGTGAATGTATATGATTTGGGATTGATTTATAGAATTGATTTACAGGAAAATGGCGATTTAACCGTTGATATGACACTTACAGCGCCGAATTGTCCTCTTGCCAACTACATCGTTGAAGATGTACAGATGAAACTTGAATCGGTTGAAGGGGTGAAAAATGTTACTGTAAATTTGGTTTTTGAACCTTCGTGGGACAAAGATTTTATGAGCGAAGAGGCAAAATTGGAACTCGGTTTCCTTTAAAATGAAATATTTATTATTTTTTTGTGTAATTTTAAATATTTGAAAATCAATAACTTATTTTTTATATAAAAAAAAAATAAAAAAAAAATAAAAAAAAATATTGCAAATAGAAAAAAAGGTTTTACATTTGCACGATTTATTTAAAACAAATTTAAAATAATCATAATTTAGTAATTATTAAATTTAAAAAGACATGGACAAATTGGTAAAATCAATCGTTGCGGAATATGACGCATTTTTGACAGACGCAACAGCGCAATGGGAAAAAGGCAACAAAGCTGCCGGAACTCGTGCTCGCAAAGCATCTTTGGGTTTGGAAAAGAAACTCAAAGAATTCCGTAAAGCATCGTTGGAATTAGCAAAGAAATAATTTCATTTGCTGCAAAACCGGCTGCCGAAATTCTTTTTTGGCGGCTTTTTTTATGTCCGGTACGTTCGTAATATGCTGATTTGTAATGTTATAATTGTTTATTTAACATACTTCTATAAGAAATTTTTTATTTAGAAACATTCCTTCTGCCACTCTTCTACCTTTTCACTTAAAATTTCCCATTCGTATAATTTCTGTTCCAATTCGTGCTGTTTTTTTTGATACAAAATAATAAAATTGTGATTTGCAGCGTTTTCTGCAATATCTAATTGCATTGTCATTTGGGTAATTTCACTTTCGAGTGCGGCAATTTGAGTTTCTACTTCTTGAACATCTTTTTGGGCTTTGCGCTGGCGGCGTGCAATTTCTTTTCGTTGTTCGTAAGATATTTTATTTTCCGAAATATCAATATTTTCCTGCTTTATCGAAGTTTTTTTAGACAAATCATAGCCCAATTCATTTAGATTTTCAATTTTTTTCTTTTTTAAAAAATCAAAAATTCCGCCGATATTTTCGCGCACATTCCTGTTTTCAAACTCATAAACCTTTGTTACTAATTGATTAAGGAAATCACGGTCGTGTGAAACAATAATTGCTGTTCCGTCGAAGGCAGCAATCGCCTCTTTTAAAACGTCTTTCGATTGCATATCAAGATGATTTGTCGGCTCGTCTAAAACAAGTAAATTAACAGGTTCAAGTAATAATTTTATCATCGCCAAGCGGCTTTTTTCACCTCCCGAAAGCACTTTTACCTTTTTATCGGAGGTTTGTCCACCAAAAAGGAAAGCGCCGAGAATATCACGGATCTTTGTACGAACTTCACCTGTCGCCACATTATCAACGGTTTGAAAAACAGTTAAATTATTGTCTAATAAATCTGCCTGATTCTGGGCGAAGTATCCTATTTTTACATTATGTCCTATTTTTAATTTGCCCGAAAAATCAGTCTGTCCAATCAAACATTTTACAAGCGTGGTTTTTCCGGCGCCATTTTTTCCGACAAAAGCAATTTTTTCGCCGCGATTTATTATTAAATTAGTATTTTCTAAAATAATATTATTGCCATATTTTTTTGTAAGATTTTCAATCTCAACGGGAATACTTCCTGAACGTGGTGCAGGTGGAAATTTTAGATTCAAACGTGAAATATCTTCCAAATCAACCTCTATGCGTTCAATTTTTTCTAATTGCTTAATTCTCGACTGCACCTGAACCGCCTTTGTTGGTTTATATCGAAAACGTTCAATAAAATTTTCCGTATCTGAAATCATTTTTTGCTGATTTTGGTAAGCACGAATTTGCTGCTGGCGGTGTTCTTGCCGCAGTTGAACATATTTTGAGTAATTAACATTGTAATCATAAATTTTCCCAAGCGAAATTTCTATTGTGCGAGTAGTTACGGCATCGAGGAATGTGCGGTCGTGCGACACAAGCAAAAGCGCCGAATTAGACGTGATAAGAAAATTTTCCAACCATTGAATACTTTCAATATCAAGATGATTTGTAGGTTCGTCCAACAGCAGTAAATCGGGTTTTTGTAATAATATTTTTGCTAATTCAATTCTCATCCGCCAACCGCCCGAAAATTCAGCACAAGGACGATTAAAATCTTGACGTACAAAGCCAAGACCGAGTAATATTTTTTCTATATCGGCAATAAAATTATTGTTTTCAAAAGAATGATAAAAATCCGAAAGTTCTGTCACTTTTTCAATAAGATTATGATAATCAATACTTTGATAATCTGTTCGTGCAGCAAGTTCGGCATTTAAATCTGTGATGCGATTTTGAAGTTCGGTAATATGTTCAAATGCTTTTTGAGTCTCCAAAACAACTGTTGTAGTATCATTTATCGGCATTTGCTGTGGTAAATATCCTATTACGGTATCTTTTGGCAACGAGATTCGTCCTTGTGTTGGCTGCTGTAATTCCGCTATGATGCGAAGGAGAGTAGTTTTTCCGGCACCGTTTCTCCCTACGAGCGCTACTTTTTCCTTCCGATTTACCAAAAATCCAATTTTATCAAAAAGCGGACTGCCACCAAATTCTACCGTAAGTTGTTCAACTGAAAGCACTTGTAAAATCTTTAATTTTTTTGCAAAAGTAATAAAAAAATAGTATTGAAAATAATGAAGAATAAAATCCAAATAAATCTTGCCATAGGGTAAGTATTGCAAAAGCGTAAAGATTTTTTTTGCAAAAGCAAAAACACAGGCAGCAAATCTCAAATTTCATCTACAAATCTAATAGGCAAAAGCGGAATAAAAACAGAATAAGCCGCTCATAATGAACAGCTTATTCGATGGAAAAAATAAAATGATTTTTTTTAAAATTATTTATCTGATTTCATTATTTTTTCGGAGTATTTTCAAGCACTGCAACCAAAAATTCCCAAAATAATCCCACACTTTTGATATTCACCTTTTCTGATGGCGAGTGCGGATAACGAATTGTTGGTCCAAACGAAATCATATCCAGATGCGGTTCAACAGCGCCAATAATGCCACACTCCAAGCCGGCGTGAACAACTTCCACCTTTGCCTCTTTTCCAAACTTGTTCAAATATGTCTGCTTCATAGTTTTTAAAATAGCAGAATCCGGATTTGGATTCCAGCCCGAATAACTGCCATCAAATTCTACTTTGGCGCCTGCAAGGTTAAAAAGACTTTCTACTTTGGAGGCGAGTTCCTTTTTTTTGCTTTCAACCGAAGAACGTAAAAGACATTTAACCTCAATTTTATCTGCATTGGCTTCGATAATAGCCAAATTCATAGATGTTTCAACCTTGTTAGGAATTGATGGAATCATCCTAAAAACGCCGTTTGGACAGACAGTTATCGCATTTATGAAATCATCCTGAATCTGTTCGGGAATAATATTTTTCGGCAGTTCAACTTCCGACATCAGGATAACTATCTGATTGTCAGTCAAATTATATTCTTCATTAAACATATCTTCAAACTTTTTAACTAGATTTTCAATATCTTGTCTCTTGCCTTTTGGAATTGTAATTACAGCGAATGCCTCACGAGGAATGGCATTACGCATATTTCCTCCTTCAACAGATGCCAAACGTGCTTTGTGATTCTTAACTGCCTCTTTTAAAATTCTGAAAAGTAATTTATTGGCATTAGCCCTTCCAAGATTAATGTCAAGCCCTGAGTGTCCGCCTTGTATTCCTACTTTTTGCCCATTTTCTAATCCTGATACTTCAATTTTTAAGGCAACAGTATTAGTATCAACAGGTACGGATTTGAACTCCCAACTTATGTTTGCATCTATTCCGCCGGCACAACCGATAAAAATTTCGCCTTCATCTTCGGAGTCGAGGTTAAGCAAAATGTCGCCTTTTAGCCAGTTCTTCTGCAACCCGAATGCGCCGTCCATTCCTGTTTCTTCATCAACAGTGATAAACATTTCAATTGCAGGATGAACGATATCTTTTGCCTGCAAAACAGCCATCGCTGCAGCAATACCAATTCCATTATCTGCTCCAAGCGTTGTCCCGCGAGCAGTAACCCATTCGCCGTCAATGTAGGCATCTATAGGGTCGCGTAAGAAATCGTGGTCAACATCATTATTTTTTTGTGGAACCATATCCATATGTGCCTGTAACACAACAGTTTGACGGTCTTCCATTCCTGCTGTTGCAGGCTTGCGTATTAGCACGTTGCCTACTTTGTCCTGCAAAGTTTCAAGGTTCAGACTCTTGCCGAAATCAAGCAAAAATTTACTGATTTCATCCTTTTTCCCTGACGGACGCGGTATTCTTGTAAGCGAATAAAAGTTACTCCACAATGCGTGTGGTTCTAATTCGGAAATTTTTAGTGTATTCATTATATCAAATTATAATTTAAGATTAAACAATATGATTATAAAAAAATGTGTGCAAATTTACATAAAATTTTTGAGATTACACACAAACGCATAAAAATATACTCCTCTGCGCTAAACATCATTTTTTTATATTAAAAAAGAATCTAAGCAGATTGAAAAATCAAGTTACATGAATGAAAATAATCTTGTCAAGTGTCTGATAGCCGACGATACTGATTTGCCAAAGCGAGGTCGTTGTTTTGAATTATTGAGCTGCATTTATTCGTATTTAAGCAACATATTCAACTTGGCTTCAAGGGTTCATTACTTGGTTATCAGGACGGAACAAGTTTTTTGGGACTTTGTAATTTCAACAAAGAAATGCAACTTTTTATTTAATTTATAAC
The DNA here is from genome assembly GCA_009781075.1 of Paludibacter sp. Classification (GTDB taxonomy): domain Bacteria; phylum Bacteroidota; class Bacteroidia; order Bacteroidales; family Paludibacteraceae; genus WRGS01. The sequence continues at coordinate 19,312 of WQYU01000021.1, forward strand.
CAAAAACTTATAATGATTATGACCTATTGAAAAATATTTGTGTATAAATATTTTTTGAGATAATATTTCAAGGTCTTTTCTATACTCAGTAAAACTAATATATTGATAATCAGAATTATACAGATTTGAATTTGTGTTTTAATTGTTTGTGAAATTACAAAAATCACACACAATACACTGATTGTTAATAGGTTAATACAGCATACTTTTGAATACACTACCAAATAATTTAATTATTAACAAAAAAATATTACCTTTGCATTTGATTTTATCTACTCAAAAATTTTTAAGTATATTCTACTTGTAAATTTTTATTTTTAAAAATTATTATGTCCAACTCAAATTTTGTTGATTATGTGAAAATATATTGCAGGTCAGGTAAAGGAGGTGCAGGTTCGTCTCATTTTCATCGTGAAAAATTTGTGCCAAAAGGCGGACCCGATGGCGGCGACGGCGGCAGAGGAGGACACGTTATTGTGCGCGGCAATCGTAATTACTGGACATTAATACATTTGAAATATGCACGCCACGTATTTGCAGGTGATGGTGGGTGTGGAAGTGCAAGCCGCAGTTTTGGCAAAGGCGGAATTGATCAGATTATTGAAGTACCTTGTGGAACAGCAGTTTATGATGCTGAAACGGGTGATTTTATTTGTGAAATTCTCCAAGACAAAGAAGAATATATATTGCTCAAAGGGGGGCGTGGCGGATTGGGAAACTGGCATTTTCGAAGTTCAACAAATCAAACGCCGCGTTATGCACAGCAGGGTGAGCCGCGAAAAGAAATAACAGTGATATTACAACTCAAAGTGCTTGCCGATGTCGGTCTGGTAGGCTTCCCGAACACGGGTAAATCTACTTTACTTTCAGTAGTCTCTGCTGCAAAACCTGAAATCGCCGATTATCCTTTTACTACTCTTGTCCCAAATTTGGGAATAGTGCCATACCTCGATCACAAATCGTTTGTCATGGCTGATATTCCAGGAATTATTGAAGGGGCAGCCGAAGGTAAAGGACTTGGATTAAGGTTTTTACGACATATTGAACGAAATTCACTGCTACTGTTCCTTGTTCCTGCCGACAGCAATGACATCACAGCAGAATACGAAATTTTGTTAAACGAATTACGAAAATATAATCCGGAACTAATTGATAAACAGCGAATTTTCGCAGTTTCAAAATGTGATTTGCTTGATGAAAAAATGATTAAGCAAATGCAAAAATTGATGCCGGAAAATATACCAACAATATTTATTTCTGCTGTTACCGGATGGGGAATTCCCGAACTAAAAGACCTGCTTTGGACAGAATTAAATAAAGAAACAAATTTTTGCAATGATGGAATCAGTCGCAGTCAGATGAAAATTGGAAAAGATGATGAAGCAGAAAATGATTTTTTCGATTTCGGCGGAATTGATACGGATTGATAAGAACATAAATTTGGTCAATTTTCAAGTTATATTTTCCACTTCTTTTGATTGTAAATGAACTAACTTTTTCATAATTATTTTATTGATTATTAATGTTAATATAATACTAACAGCGATTTTTACTAAGCCATTAAAATCAAATAAAAATACTAATTTTGCATACGATAATTTTTCCTTAGAATATATTATTTTTTTGTAATTTTTAATTTGTAAGAAATAAACTGTAATGCGCGAAGCGGCTTTTGTTAAAAAAAATAAGGAACGTTGGATTGAATTTGAGAATATGCTAAAACACTCCGACTCCTTGCAGCCCGATGAGATGGCGGAATGTTATTTGCAGGTTATCAATGATTTGAGTTTTGCACAAACATACTACAACAAAAGCCAAATAACGCAATATCTGAATAATCTCGCTCAAAAGGCGCATTTTTCTATTTATAAAAACAAAAAAGAAAAATCGAACAGAATAATTACTTTTTGGACAAAGGAATTGCCTGCGCTTTTTGCAAATTATCAAAAAGAACTGCTCGCATCGTTTATTATTTTCTTTTTGTCTGGGGCGATTGGCTATTTTTCATCGTATCAGGACATTAACTTTCCGCGACTTATTCTTGGCAATGGTTATGTTGATATGACAATTGAAAATATCAAAAAGGGCGACCCGATGGCTGTTTATCATCAACAAAACGCTGTAATTATGTTTATTTCAATTGCTTGGAATAATATCAGTGTTGGCTTTCGTTGCTTTATTTTGGGGATATTAACACCCATTTTTACAATATACATGCTTTTTTACAACGGCATTATGCTTGGCAGTTTGGATGGTTTTTTAGTTCAATATGATGTAGGATTGCGTGCAAATTCAATAATTTGGATACATGGTGTTTTTGAAATTTTTGTTATCATTGTTTGCGGTGCAGCGGGAATTATTTTGGGTAAAAGTTTGCTTTTTCCAAAGACATTTACGCGTTTGCAATCGGTTAGACGCGGTTTTTGGGACGGTACAAAAATCTGTTTCAGCACTGTTCCGTTTTTCATTGTTGCTGCTTTTTTAGAAAGTTTCATTACCCGACATTCGCAAATGCCCCTTGCTTTGGCATGGACTTTTATTGGCGTAACTTTCTGTGTGATAATTTTTTATTATATTATTTTTCCAAAAAAATTTAAAATAAAAAGATAAATTAATAAAAAACTCTTTAAATGTTCGAACGGACAGAACTGGCAAAGAAAATAATGGAAAACGGTACGTCACATGAAATAATGCTGGGTAATTATTCCATGTAAGGTTTATGTAATAGAAACAAGCAAATATTGCGTAACAAAAAAGATACGCTTTAGTGACGACCCTGAATACATACGCGCTTATAGTTCCAACGAAGGAAAATACAACGATGGTGAACTGATTCACCAACCATTCAATATTCCATTTGAACTTATAAACAGAATTTTTGAAGTATTGGGTTATGTAGTGAAAAATGGCATTTGACATTAAAAAGTTATTTGTCCGCGCAAGATGTGCCAAAATATTATCGTTCTCAAAGTCGGATAACGAAAGTGCATATTTCTCTCTTTTTCTGCTATATTCATAGAGTACCTCCTTGCTGCATTAGATTGTGAATAAATTTTCGACCACTTTCAGTCCAATATGTCTGAATATGAGTTCTCTCGTCACTCAAACTATCAGGAAAAACATAAGTTTTTGTTTTGGTATAGTCTTTATCCTGATAAAATACCCAAGTCTCCCCACTTTTATACTGCACTTTCAATTTATGCAGTTTGAGGTTAAGATAAATTGCACTCAACAATTATAATTTTTTGACTTTCACTTTCTTAGCAATAAAATTTCCTTCACTATTTTGGGGGTAATATTTTGTTTCTCGCCGATAACCCAGCCGCGCTCGGCAAGTCGGTTGCTTACCAAATCGGCTGCCTCTGCGCCAATACCATAAGACGAAAGATGAGTAGAAATTCCCATTGTTTCAAAAAAGTTTTCTATCGCTGCAATAGTTTTATTTATTTGATTATCAATATTTTGTTCGTTAATTTGAAAAACATTACGTCCGCATTGTGCGATTTTATCCTGTTTCTGCTCTCGTAACACTGTTAGCACTCCGGGCAAAACAATAGCGAGTGTCTGTCCGTGGTCAAGTCCGTAATTGGCGGTCAGTTCGTGTCCTATTTCGTGTGTAGCCCAGTCTTGCGGAACTCCAAGCCCTATTAGTCCATTGAGAGCCAAGGTCGCTGCGAACATCAGGTTTGCGCGCACATCATAATTTTGTGGGTCAGCAAGCGCTTTCGGACCATCAGAAACAAGTGCGCGTAAAATTGTCTCAGCAAAACCGTCCTGCAATTTAGCATCAACATCAAAAGTAAGATATTGTTCTGTCGTATGTACAAAAGTATCAACAACGCCGTTTCCTATTTGCTTTTTAGGCAATGAAAAAGTAACAGTCGGGTCGAGAATGGAGAATGTGGGATACACTTTGTAAGAACCCCAACCGAGTTTGTTTTTGTCGGCGGCGCGCGTGATAACCGAGCCTGAGTTCATTTCAGAACCGGTGGCAGGTAGAGTCAGTACAACGCCGAATGGCATTGCAGATTTAACTTTGGCGCCTTTTGCAACAATATCCCAAGCGTCTGTACCTTCGTAGAGAGCGGCAGCAGCGATAAATTTCACTGCATCAACAACCGAACCGCCACCTACAGCAAGAATGAAATCTATATTTTTGCCTTTTACAACCTCAACTGCTTTCATACAGGTCTCGTAATGCGGATTGGGTTCAATACCGGAAAACTCAATGCAATTAAACCCCCGCAAAGCATCAATAACTTTATTATAAACGCCGTTTTGCTTAATACTTCCGCCTCCGTAAATCATAAGAATGTTTGCGCCGGATGGCAATTCTTCGCTCAATTTACTGATTTGGTCTTTGCCGAAAATCAGTTTTGTCGGATTTGAATATGAAAAGTTATACATATATATTATTTGTTTAAATTTTTACGGTTCAATAAATTCTGCTGTCATTTTTACAAATTGCTGCTGAGAGTTTGTTACTTCAACAGAAATGCCGTACATGTTTTGGTTTTGTTCAATCTTTGAAAATTTAAACCATACCAATTCATCAACCTGCGGATTAATTACAGCAATAAATTTTAAGTTTTTTATTTTATTTAATAATAATTTAGAATTTAAAATTATTTGAAACAATTCGGTTATAATTTGTAGAATAATTACACCGGGTGTCATCGGATTTTGCGGAAAATGTGCAGAATAAATAAAATGATTTTTATTTAATTTTATAAAAAAATCATCTTTGTTCCGTTCAATTATTTGATAAAAATCATCTTTTAAAATCATATTTCAAACAAATTATCCTCAATTGCCGCATTTACCTGCTTTTCAGTCAATTCAATAATCGTATTATTGCCGTTTGATTCTTTCATTATCACTTTTTGAGCGAGATAATCTTTGGTTGAAAAAATGATTGTGATTTGAGCAAACGCCTTTTTCATTTGGGCTTGCTTGGGAGTTAAAACGACATTGCAGGTATTTTTGTTAATTGAAAGTTCGATGTCAAAACGCTTTTTATCTGTGAGATTTTTTCCGCTTATTCCGTTCATCATCACCTCGGCAATTCCTTTAAAAAGGTATGCCATACCCCCCGAAACGGCAGTTTTGCCATTCCCGTTAATCATTCCAATTTTTTTGCCATTAATGACAATTGCATTGAATGGTTCGGTATATTCCCATCTAAGTCGATTATCATTAGAATAATACATTTTTCCGTATGACACAATTTTTTCGTTCAAAATTGTCATTTGACGCGTTTGAGTAAAATTACAGACCAGCGCTCTCATATTTTGAGATGCTGCTGTAATTTTCTCAATCGCATCGGCTTTCTGCTCGTCGGTTGCCACTTTTTGCCCACTTAAAATAAGCGGCACAAAAAGCATTATTATACAAAATATTTTTTTCATCTGTTCGTTTTTTTACAATTTATTGAATTTTTAGTATTGTATTAAAAAATATGTATTATAATAATTTGATAATCAATGAATAAAGTAATATTTTTGGATTATAACAATAAAAATAATTCTCTATTACCAAAGTGCAAAGGTAAGGAAAAATGATAAGAAATTGTGCAAAAAGCAATTTTTTTTATGCAAAGACTATAGGACAGAGTAGATTCAGTCAATAAACACAATTTTGAATAGCAAAAAAAATTTATTTGCAGAAAAAAAAAATGTATTATCTTTGCAGCCGTTTTTGTATAATAAAACGGAAAAATGGTTTATAAAAATATGAATATTGATAATATGTTAAAACCCCAACAACAAGAGGTTTCAAAAGGTAGTTATGGCTTTTTTGGCTGTAACTCTTTGATTATCAATATGTTACCCCCCCCCCAGCAAAACACTGATAATCAAGTAATTACAGGGTTATCGTCAATAAATACAAATATACAACAGGGAATTTATAAAAATACATTCTCCGCTTTTTGTGTGTCATATCTTTTACGTCATTGCGATGGTGTTAGCCCAAAGCAATCCGGAAAAAGAAACATTGTTAGTTTGGATATAAACAAAGAATTATATTCTGGATTGCTTCGGCACTTGCAGCGGCTCGCAATGACGATAAACAAAGTGAACATACGTCATTGCGAGCGTAGCGAAGCAATCCAGAGAAACACAAACCCACAACGGCAATGCCTTGGGAATATTAAAAGACAAATTAAAATAGTGGAGAAAAATGAAAAATATGCCGTCAGGCAAAAAATATTGGTAGAAGAACGTTTTAATCAGAAAAAATGTGCCGTAGGCACAGAATATATGGAAAAACGGGATTACATTTTGTACC
>WQYU01000022.1 GCA_009781075.1 Paludibacter sp.
AGCTTACGAAAGCATCATTCCCGCTGAGAAGCACATACAATCAAAAAAGGAAACTTTCACTGTAGAAGGGTACAATAGCATATTCAGACATTTTTTAGCGAGAATGAGAAGAAAATCAAAATGTTACACCAAGAAAATGGAAATGCTGGCACTATCATTTCTACTATTGATGCATCATAGAAATGGAACACTGTATATATTTAATTAGCAATGCCAAATAATAAAATGTTTTATAAAAATATGGATATTGATAACCTGATAAAACCCCAACAACAAGAGGTTTCAGGAGGTAGTTATGCCATTTTTAGTCACAACTACTTGGTTATCAATATATTACCCCTCCCACCCAGCAAAATGATGATAATCAAGTAGTTACATGGTTATTATCAATAAATACAAATATACAACAGGGAATTTATAAAAATACATTCCCCGCTTTTTGTGTGTCATATCTTTTACCGTCATTGCGAGGCACGAAGTGCCGAAGCAATCCGGAAAAATACAATGACAGAAATAACGAAAATATTAAAATATTAATAAACATTTATTTTGTATAACTTAATGGGAAATAGGTATTTTTGAGTTTTCAAGAGATTGATAATGAAATATAAAAATATACTCGTTTATCATTGCTTTAATATTATCCAATTGGAATTTTTATGACATTTTGTCATATTTTTATATAAATAAATTGTACCTTTCTTCTATTTTTTTTGCAGAAAAAATTATTGGTCTGTGTATAAGTGCAAACTTTTATGTACATTTGCACTCAATAAGTTTTATAAAATAAAAAATCATATAATATAGATGCAAACACCAGAAATTCAAGCAGTTAAGCAGCGTTTTGGTATTATTGGGAATAGCGAACAGATGAATCGTGCCATTGACGTTGCCATTCAGGTTGCGCCAACCGATCTTTCGGTGCTTGTGCAGGGTGAAAGCGGCACAGGAAAAGAATTTTTTCCGCAAATAATTCATCAATTCAGCACTCGCAAACATGGAAAATATATTGCAGTTAATTGTGGTGCAATACCCGAAGGAACAATAGACAGTGAACTTTTTGGACATATTAAAGGTTCGTTTACCGGTGCAACAGCCGACCGTAAAGGTTATTTTGAAGAGGCAAACGGCGGTACAATTTTCCTTGATGAAGTCGGCGAATTACCACTCTCAACTCAGGTTCGCTTGTTGCGCGTCCTCGAAAGCGGTGAATATATTCGCGTTGGCTCATCGGAAATAAAAAAAACGAATGTACGCGTAGTTGCTGCAACGAATTTGAATATGCAGCAGGCAATGCAAAACGGACGTTTCCGCGAAGACCTTTATTATCGTCTTAATACTGTTCCGATTTTTGTTCCGCCTTTGCGCGATAGAAAAGAAGATATTGAATTGCTTTTCAGACGTTTTGCTATCGATTTTTCCGAAAAATATAATATGCCGCCAATTCGTTTGACCGACGAGTCAAAACAAATTTTGGTAAATTATCGCTGGAATGGGAATGTACGTCAGTTGAAAAATATTACCGAACAAATATCTGTAATTGAGCATAGTAGAGAAATTTCGGAGAATGTTTTGGGTAAATATTTGCCAAATGAGGAAGTAGAATATTTTCCGGCATTGTTAAAACAGCGAGGAACTGATTTTGGCAGCGAACGCGAAATTTTATACCAAATACTTTTTGATATGCGAAAAGATATTACCGATTTGAAACAGATAATTCATCAAAGTGGGGCAGTCCAATCTGTTAATAATCAGAAAGATATTAATTTTTCAGAATTTCTCCAGCCACATGCCGATGACGTGGTTCAGCCGGATATTTTTCCTGTAAATAATACTAATCTGAAAAAATTTGACACAAAAAATACTTTTCAAGATGTTGAATATCAAGAAGATACAATGCCAAACGAGCCAATGACTCTGGAAGATATGGAAAAACAAATGATTATGCGAACTCTTGAAAAATATCATAGCAGGCGCAAACCCGCCGCCGATGAACTCAATATTTCCGAACGCACACTTTATCGCAAAATTAAGGATTACGGATTAGAGTAAAATCTGTACAACACTGATAGAATGACTTTTATCAGAATAAATTATTGATTATGCTTTACTTATAGGCTACTTCTAATAACTCAAATGTTTTAAAAACAAACATTATAATAGTTTGATATATAGATAATTATTAGTATTTTTGTATTGTAAAAACATTTTATATAAGGGAATGGAAAATCTGGTATGTGAAAAAGGGTATAAGTGTCAGGTATTTTTCCCATCTTTAAAATTTTTTCAAACTCAACAATACTTTAGCATTCTCCATTGCAGCATCCGTGACGGTGCTGCCGCTTAGCATTTGAGCAATTTCTGCAACACGATTTTCAAAAGAAAGTTTTTCTATTTTTGTTGCAACAGACTTTTTTTCATCCGTTTTATATACGCGAAAATGATGTTGCCCTTGTGAGGCAATTTGAGGCAAGTGAGTAATTGCAATAACCTGCATTGTGTGGCTCATGCGCTCCATTATGTTCCCAACTCGGTGAGCAATGTCGCCGGAAACGCCCGTATCAATCTCATCAAAAATAATTGTTGGTAAATTTATTTTATTGATTAACAATGATTTAATGGCTAACATAAGGCGTGAAATTTCACCACCGCTCGCAACCTGCGCTATCGGTTGTGGTAAATGATTTTTGTTTGCCGAAAAAAGGATGCTTATATTGTCTGCTCCGTTTTCGGTAAACTCCTGATAATCAATAATTTCAATCTTTATTTCAGCGTGAGGTATTCCTAATTCAACTAACTCGGCAACAAGAGTATTTTCTATTGGTTTACAAACATTTACGCGGCTTTTGGTAAGTATTTGTCCATTCTCTTTTAAAATGTTAAAATTTTCTGCTACCGACTTTTCTAATGTTAATATTGCCTCATCAAAATTTTCTATTGCAATTAATTGATTATCAATTTCATCTCGTTTTGCAATCAATTCTGAAACGGTTCTCACATTAAATCTTTTCTGTAAAGAATAAAGTTCGCTCAACCTGTTTCCCACATATTCCAATCGTGCAGGATTAAATTCGATTTTTTCAGATAATAAATTTATTTCCAATGCAATATCTTTTAATTCAATATAAACGGAATCCAATCTTTTGTGTAAATCATCTCCATTGGATATATAATTTTTGATTTTATTTATTGAATTTAATGATTCTTTTAATTGCGAAATTATTGTTAAGTCGTTGTTTATCAATAAATTGTTTGCATACAAAAGTTCCGTTTGAATTTCTTCGGTGTGATTAAGAGTTTCAAGTTCCTGTTCCAATTCCTCTTGTTCTCCGTCAACAAGTTGAAAATCAGTTAATTGCTGGAATTGAAATTTTAAATATTCCAATTCGGAAGTCTGTTTTAAAGCAAGATTTTTAATCTTTTGCAATTCTGCGGCTTTGTTTTTCCAATTTTCAAAGGCAATTTTATATTTTGCAATAACTTCCTGATTTTGTGCAAAATTATCAATCAAATCACGCTGATAAATATCGTTACCAAGTTGTAAATTTTCGTTTTGTGAGTGAATATCAATCAAATGCACAGTCAAATCGCGCAAAACATTAAGCGAAGCAGGAGTATCATTAACAAATGCACGTGATTTTCCGGCAGAATTAATTTCACGTCTAATAATACATTGATTATCACCAAAATCCAATTCATTTTCATCGAAAAACGGTTTTAAATTATAAAGTGAAATATCAAATTCTACTTCGACAATACATTTATCACAATTTTGTTTAATAGCCTTCATATCAGCGCGTTGCCCCATAACAAGAGACAATGCGCCAATTATAATTGACTTTCCTGCTCCTGTCTCTCCTGTGATAACCGTAAAACCGGAATCAAACTTTATATTCAATTCTTCGATTAAAACGTAATTGCTGATATACAATGATTTAAGCATAAAAAATTTTCAGAATAACTGCAAAGGTAAGATTTTTTTCGCTGATAATAAAATTTTATGTCTTTTTGCATAAGTGAAATCAAAACGATTGATTGTATTGTATAAGAAGTGTCATCAAGATTAAGATTTATGTTTGGTACTTGATACTATTTTTTGTGCCAAGTGCTTCTTTTTCATTTTTGATTATAAATTTAAAAAGTTGCATTTCTTAATTGAAAGTACTAAAAATGTAATTTATTAATATAGGGGACTTCTAAAAATTAGTTTTTTACATTTTGATTTTTCAAAGAGCAGAAGTCTGTTAAGACTCTGCGAAAAATCACTCCAAAGTAAACCAATATTTTTAAGATAAACAACACTTTTATTGAAAATCTATGTTTATTTATTTATCATTATTTTAAGTAATTACAGTTCAAAAAACAAATCAATGAGTTTAGAGCAAGAGAACAAAAATTGCGCGAGCGCATAGAAGAATTAGTGTTTATTAACACGAAAAATGGTCAACGTATTTTGGGACAAGACACTGATTTTTATTTTATGCGCTTGGATATAACCAAATTTTAATCTAATTTTGCAAAAAATCTCAAACATTATTTTTATATACATTGTAGTCATGAAAATGAATAATAATCTTTTACAAAAAACGCTATTTTTATGTATACTTTTCACACTCGTTTCGTGCGCACCGAAATGGACAATTGAGTGCAGTTCTTCATCCGGTATAATTATCGACAGTACAAAAGATAGATTGGCCGACAAACAATATATCAATTATTTACAACCTGTTTCTGAAGCATTAGATAAAAAAATGAATGTTGTAATAGGCCAATCGGCGCAAGTGATGGACTCAGGCAAACCCGAAAGTTTGTTATCAAATTTTACTTCGGATTCATTACGCGAATACGCCACTCAGCATTTGAGGCTACCTGTTGATATCGGAATAATGAATATGGGAGGCTTTCGTGGGAGTATTCCAAAAGGAAATGTCACTCTGCGCAATCTCTATGAAATGATGCCGTTCGACAATAAACTTGCGATACTTTGGTTACGCGGCGATGTGCTGCAAAAAGTTATTGATGAAATTGCAGCAAAAGGAGGTGAGGGAATTAGCGGCATTCGGATGATAATAAAAAATCATAAGGCAGAAAACGTATCTGTGGGAGGGAAGTCAATAAACATCAATCAATTATATACAGTTGCAACAAGTGATTATATGTCTGAAGGGCAGGATAGTTTGGTAGATTTGAAAAATTTTGTAAAAATAGACATTAAGGATATTTTACTTCGTGATATCTTTATTAATGCTTTTAGGAATGCAACTGCGCAAGGAAAAATCATTGATGCAAAAATAGAAGGAAGAATTGTTATTGAAAATTAAATCATTTTTTTTGAATAAATAAAATAATTTATGAGTTGGTTTTAATGTAAGATAAAATACGATAAAAATATGGGCGGAGAGCAAGGTGTTGCACGTGTGAATGAAACATATCTTATTGATGCAGTGAGTTTTACTGAAGCCGAAGAGCGCATTACCAAAGAGGTGATCTTACTTTTAAACCCTTAACGGTTTTTGCGTAATCAAAAGTTTTTTACTACTTTTGCACTCTTAAATTGTTTAAGGTTATAATACACAAATTTTTTGTTTAACCATCTAAAACACAGGATTAAAATAATATGTCAGAAGAAAAAACGAGATATACGGATGCAGAATTGGAAGAATTTCGTCAAATCATTGAAGAAAAACTCATAAAAGCGCAACGTGAGTATGACGGACTGCGCAATGCGTTAAATAATATGGACGGTAATGATGTAATAGATACTTCTCCAACATTTAAAGTTTTAGAAGAGGGCGCATCTACACTGTCCAAAGAAGAAATGGGATTACTTGCTCAGCGTCAGAAAAAATTTATTCAAAATCTTCAGGCGGCACTTGTCCGCATCGAAAACAAGACATACGGCGTTTGCCGAGAAACGGGCAAGTTGATACCCAAAGAACGACTGCGTGCCGTACCGCATGCAACATTAAGCATTGAGGCAAAGACAAAATAATCTCACTCGAAAAATGACTTCACAAAAATTCATTACGATAAAAGTTATATTGTTTATTTTCATCATTTTATTGATTGATCAAATTGTGAAAATTTACATTAAAACGCACTTTTATATTGGTCAAAGTGTGCCGATTTTTAGTTGGTTTAAGATTAGTTTCGTTGAAAATCCGGGGATGGCTTTCGGGTTGAAACTTGGAGGTGGAGAAATCGGAAAAATAATTTTGACGCTTTTTCGCATAGTTGCAGTTGCTATTTTGGCTATATTCATTCGTAATTTGATAAAATCGGGGGCGCGTAGCGGTTTTATTCTTACAATAGCATTGGTATTGGTTGGTGCCGCGGGAAATATCATTGATTCAATGTTTTACGGAGTTTTATTCAACCAAAGTACAGAAAGCCAAATTGCTCAATTTTTGCCACCAAGTGGTGGATATGCACCTTTCTTGCAAGGGTATGTAGTTGATATGCTGTATTTTCCAATTTTTCATTTCCCCGCTTGGGTTCCAATTTTTGGCGGGGCATTATTTTTCAGTCCTGTTTTCAATATTGCCGATTCGGTAATCACAATAGCAATTTTTCTGATAATTTTTTTCTTTCTAAAAGATTTGAATAAAAGTTTAGAAAAAAAGAAATAGTTTTTTGTTGTCTTTTTCTATTTTAATGATTTTTTTACTTCAAAAAACAGATAATAATTCGAATGCGCGTGCCGGACTGATAACAACTGCACACGGTGAAATTCAAACTCCGATTTTTATGCCTGTCGGTACGGCTGGAACAGTTAAAGCCGTTCATTTTCAAGAACTTAAAAACGACATCAAATCTCAGATTATTTTATCAAATACCTATCATCTTTATCTTCGTCCGGGAACCGATATTTTGGAAAGTGCAGGCGGATTGCACAATTTTAACGGGTGGGACAAGCCAATATTGACCGACAGCGGCGGATTTCAGGTTTTTTCTTTGGCGCAAAACAGGAAACTCAATGAAGAAGGAGCAACTTTTCGCTCGCATATCGATGGCTCAAAGCACCTTTTTACACCCGAAAAAGTAATTGATATTCAGCGAAGTATAGGCGCCGATATTATAATGGCTTTTGATGAATGTCCACCGGGTACTGCCGATTATCATTATGCAAAACAATCATTGGGATTGACTCATAAGTGGTTAGTTCGTTGCATAAAGCATTTTAACAACACCGACCCGAAATATGGTTTCCTCCAGTCGCTTTTTCCTATCGTACAAGGTTGCATTTATCCGGATTTGCGGAGGCAGTCGGCAGAATTTATCGCAGCACAAAACACCGATGGAAATGCCATTGGCGGGCTGGCAGTTGGCGAACCTACCGAAAAAATGTATGAAATGATTGAAATTGTAAATGAAATTTTGCCGTCTGACAAACCACGTTACCTGATGGGTGTAGGAACACCTCAAAATATTCTTGAGGCAATAGAACGCGGTGTTGATATGTTCGATTGCGTTATGCCAACGCGCAATGGACGCAACGGAATGATTTTTACTTCTGAAGGAATAATAAACTTACGCAACGAAAAATGGAAAAACGACTTCTCACCGCTTGACCCCAACGGCACTTCTTTTGTAGATTGCTCATATTCAAAGGCATACATTCGTCATTTATTTCACGCAAAAGAACTTTTAGCAATGCAAATTGCCTCCGTTCACAACCTTGCATTTTATTTGTGGCTTGTCGGTGAAGCCCGCAAACATATTATTGACGGAAATTTTTTATTATGGAAAAAAAATATGATTGAAAAACTGAACAGAAGATTATAATTTAGGGCACTTCTAAAAATTAGTTTTTTACATTTTGTTTTTCCCAAAGAGATGAAGTCCGCTAAAATTCTGCGAAAAATCATTCCAAAGTAAACCAATTTTTTTAAGATAAACAACACTTTTATTGAAAATCTGTGTTTGTATATTTATATACCTATATGTATATACATTTATTTATCAATGTATTATCCATTATTGTGTCGATTTTAACATTTTACCGGCAAAAGATTAAGTCGTATAATCTGCTCATAACGACACATATTATAAACAAGATTCAAAAGTATTTTTCCTTTGAATCTTTTGCAGAAAACTCAAAAAAAGCCATTTTTAGATGAATATCTATTTTTGCAAGTCCTTTGTGCCTCTGTCGCCCTGATTGAATTTGTATTGCATTGAAAGGTTAAAAAGCATTTTGTAGTTCGAGCCGTCGGCTTGCGTATCGTTAACAATTCCCAAACTGTTGGAGTATGAGCCGTGTTTAAACAGGTCGGCAAAAAAATTGCGCAAGCCCAACGAAACAGCCAAACGATTATTTAAGAAGCGGTTGCCGATTGACAATGAAGAATTTAAATAAGCATTGTTGTAACAACCTTCAAAAGTCAGTTCTTTTGCGTAATAAGTGGTGTAAAATGTTGAATAAAAAGTTTTTAGTTTGTATTCGGTGCTAAATTTCACATAGTAACCAAAATCTCGCTTATAGGACTGGGGAAGTTGCAAATCGTTTCCTTGTGCAAATTGCATAAGTTTTTTCAAATCGAAATAAGTGTGGAAAATACTTGATGAAAGTTGAAAATTCAGATTATTGTTCGGCAGAAGAAGGAACGACAAATCAATACCTGTTTCTGCTTTGGTAGCAATATTTTCGGGGCGATTCAAATAAATGAGTGATGTAACGGGGATATCCAAATTTTCACTTTCGTTGTTTGTAAAATTAAAAAAATATTCAAAAGAAGCATTAAATTTCTCCTTTTCAAGTAAATAACCAATATAAGTAGAATAAAAATCGACAATTTTCAAAGCGGAATTTCCCGTTTTCCATCGGTAAATATTTTGTTTGTTTACAAAATCGCAAAGGTCACTATAATAGGGAGATTCTGAGGTTTGTGCCAGCGAAAGTTTTATTTCCGAATCGGAGTTTAGAGCAAAAACAATGGTTGCCGAAGGCAAAAGTCGGAAATAGTTTTTACAAACGTGTAGAGTAGTGTCTTGCGAATTTTGTTTGTAACGCACAAAATCGGCTCTGTTTTGGTCAAGTTTGAAATTCACTCCCGCATCTATTTTCCATTTACCTTTTTCAAAACCATAACGAATTGATAATGTGTGGTGTAGCGCTAAAACGTTTTTATTTAATTGACTTTCGGGTAAAGATAAATTATTGAAAATAAAATATCTTGTACTTGCAGAATCATAAAAAGAGCCGTCTAAATTATAAGAAATGTTAAAACGCGAAGTCTTACTTATTGATTTATTATAAAAAGCATCAATATACAGATTCTTATAAGGGAGTGTGGATATACTTTTATTGAAATATAAACTGTCGATATTTTGATAATTAAGATATTGAAAATCATAATCATTGCTCGAAATATCATCAAAAGAATGTACCCCATAACCTCCTTCAATGCTAATATACGAATCCAAAGTATCAATCTTATGCCAATAAGAAATATATAATCCCGCATTTATTTGCTTGTCGGAGAGAGAATTAGTGCAAAGATATTTATTTATAACAGATTGATTTACAGGGTCTGTTTCCGATAAATTGGATGTAATATTTCTTTGAAAAATCCATCTAAGATAATGTCCTGTTATGTAAAATTTTGTCTTTTCGGAAGGGCTATATACAGCGCCAAGATAGTTATAAATTGGTCTTCTATTTGCACGCCCGTCAAAAAATTTAGTCTGATAACTTTTATAATCATCTATATCAACCGAAATATTGCTGTTCTCCTGTTGCCACATGCTTAAATATTCATATCCGGAATTTACAAAAAACAGCCAATCCTTTACCTTGTAATTCAAATTTGCAAATGCGCGGTAATTATCTAATTTATTGAATTTCAATGTACTTGCATTTGCAGAAAACAGTCCGCTAAGCCCATCAATTTTTGCTTTTTTAAGCACAATATTTATTATTCCGCCACGCCCGGCGCCGCCGGAACGCATGGCAGGGTCTATAAGTTCAATTTTTTCAATCTGCTCTACAGGTATTACTTCAACACTTCCAAAAACCTGATCCAAGGGCTGCTCATCTACCAAAACAGTTGCAGTTGCACCTTTAAACCTGATATTCCCGTCCTCATCAACCACTACGCCGGGCAATGTGCGCAGCAAATCGAGTACGGTATTAGCGCCTGACTTTTTGATGTCGGAAACAGGAAAAACCCTTCTGTCGAATTTATTAATAACCTGCGGCAAAGCCTTTTCAATTACAACTTCCTGTAAATCAATGATTTTTGTGCTATCATCAGGCAGCGAATCAAGCTTTTCGACCGTTTGTGCGAAAAGGTTAAATGTTGTTAAAAATACTAATGATATGATTATTAATTTTTTCATCAAACCACAGAATAAACGGAATAAATTGGGACAAAAATAATCATTTTTTGATGACATTATGTTTTTTCTAAGTGAATTTTGTCCAAATAATCAAATGCGTTGGGGTTTTCTCTTATTATGTCAATGTAAGAACGAAACAGATTTAACCAATTACGTTTGACTGCCGTACAAAAACGGGACTTTCTTTTTACATTGAATTTGTTGTCATTTTTTTTGAATAGTTTGAATACTCTTGTTTATGTACTTATTTGGCTCGTTTTTCAATAAACTTATCCATTCCAAATACATTCTTTCAGGCATTCGTCTGTAACCTAACTGGTGTAATCGGACGTATGTCTGTTCCATATCGGAGTACATTTCCGCTATTATTTTGTCAGTAAAAAGGTCTTTCGCATTTTTTACATTTTGCTTTTTCATCTGCAAATCAATGTAATGCTTTTGTGCTTCGGCTTTGGTAAGCATAGCATTAACATTAGTAGGATGATATTTCAATGCTGTATTACAGCATTTTATCACAAAGTCGGGATTTTCTCTGACAAATTTTTGTTGATAACCTTGTGCTAAATCAACTAAACAATTAGCAATGGCTTGTTTTGTACTTAAAGTATCCATAAACAATCCGTTGCGTATGGCATCTATGCTGATATAACCCGAAGCCATAATCCATGCATCAACGGGAAATGTTCCGCTTGTAAGTTCGGTATTATACCAACCTGTACTTTCGGCATACGACTTTATATAAATATGATTTGGTGCAAAAGCCAAATAGCAAGGTATTTCCAACTCATCGGCTAATATTTTATAAAGATAGGGCAACGAATGACAATTGCCTTTTCCTGTCTCAAGCAGTTTGGATACAAACATACTTGACCAGTCTTTTTGTCCGAATGGGTCATCGAAATCGTAAGTATAGGGACTATGAATAAAGATATGAGTTGAATCAAGAGGAATAATAATACTGTCACACATTACTCTAAAGATACCTGCGTGTTTTATTACAATATCCTTGTCCTTTTTTTCGTATGTTATTATATCTGACATTGATGTTAAATTTGTTAATGCAACAAGAAAATTAATTTCTTTATTTAGTTCTTCAATATTCAGCATATCATTATAAGCTTTCTCTACTGCAAATACCGCATTTTTGAATTTGAGTTCAGTTTTGCCGACAAGCATTTTCTCTATAAAATCATAAGAATCATAATATACTTCTGTGTTTTGAGCAGAAAGTTGAAAAGCTCCAAAAAGAAATACAATTAATGATATTTTTTTAAGATTTATCACACACATATAATTTAATTTTTGTTAATATGATGTATGTCAAAACAACGAATTCACGCATATCTTTATAAATCCGATAATTTTATTTATTTTCCATACTCCCGTGCCTGCATTGCCCATAACTTTTTCAATTCTATGCGAAAATCACCAAACGGAGCAGTAATATTTTCTTCCCCAAAATCAAAGGCATTGAGTTCTAGTCCATTAAGCAATTTCGCTATCATAGAAGTTTCGCTTCGTTGATATGAAATCAAATAACCAAATGTATTAAAAATATAGGTTGCTTCCTCTGCAGAATCTATACAATTGTTGTTAATATCAAAATCCACCAGCACTGTAGTTATTCCATCATAAACACTTTTTAAACTGTCTAAATTACTTTGTGAAGCAATATAAGAATAAATACTATTCGGCGCTTCCAAAATTACAGAATCCAAGTATTTTGCTTTCCACGAAAATTGACAATTGACAAAAAGCGGTATTAACGCTGTAATAATAAAAAATCTTTTAATATTCATCTGGATTGTATCTTGAAGGTTGTGCGACTTGCCATTCGTCTTTTGTCAGTACATTTTTTGCACCCGGTCTTAAATCAATGGTAATATGCTGAGATTCAACGTGTTTTGTTCCATCTGAAGATTCTACTGTTCTATATGCCCAATGTTCCTGCGTTAAAACGTTTTCTGAATTTATTTCACGTGTTTGTTTTTCAGTAACAACGTTTTCAAAACCTTCTACACCTAATTTTTCGTTCATATTTGTAACTCTTCGTATAACAGTATTATTCTCTGCAAGTTCAACATATTCATAGCCATTACTTGATTTTGCCGCTTCCAGCCAAGTATGAGCGTAACCTGATTGTTTATATGGATTATTGCCTGCTTCATCGCCAAATATAGAAATTATCAAGTCCGCAACAGTAGAAACCACCATTCCAACACCACCTACCGAAGTATTCCACGCTTGTTCATCTAGTGCTTTACGTGCCAAATGTTTGTCATAACTTCCAATTTTTCCAGATTTATCGCCAATAAAAGTTATAAAACTATTCCCAAAATTGACATTTAATACTTTATTGCCTTCTCTTGGCTCTTTTCCTGTAGGATCATAAAACCTTATAGGATTATTCGCACAGAACACATAGGGTGATAATTGCGGATACTTCTCCGCCAGTGGGTCAGGTGAGAGCCAATGGCTCGAATATTCCGCTTTGAATGAGAAGGTTGCCGTGTCTGTTTCTTCATCTAAAAACTTTACGACTTTGTTGGTCTTTGTGTTCAGCAGGACTGAACCTATCTGCACAACTTCCTTGTTCGTAAATACTTCTTCGTACCTGCCTTTGCTCAAGGTCAAAGGTTCCTTGTTAAAGCCGTTTTTCTTGAATATGTCCTGCGCTTGGGCTGAACAGACAAGAAATGATACACTTACAAATAAAAATACTTTTTTCATTTCGTTTATTTTTTATGTTTACAAAATTATAAATTATCTAACTAATCGCAAAACTTTGTTATATTTTTCATCGTGTTCACGACGTTCTTTTTCTTCGTTAACCGAGTTTAACCAAGCTTCGTATGCCTCTTTGGGCATCTCTCGATATCCGCTCGCATCTATTTTTCTGTAAATTGCGTTTCTATTTTCAAACAATTCAAAAATTTTCGGATAGCGTTCTTTCAATATGTCGGGGTGAGGTCGCCCTACCTGATTGACAACATATTCCAAACGTTGAGTTTCGTAATTGGACTTTATCATCCAACTACCCAAATTGTTCGGGTCGTATTTGAGGACAGAGTCAACACATTGCTTTATAAAACTGTCGTAACCGTACTTATGCCTGTATCCCATTGCCAAATCGGAAATACATTGTGCAATGACTTGCCGTTTTGTCTGCGGTTCCATATAAAGTTTGTTTTTTATGGCTTCGGCAGTAATATAACCCGAGCCAACAACAAAAGCATCGGTAACAATTCGTCCATTTGTCAATTCAAGATTGTACCAATTTCCTGAATTGTCTTTGAATTTTATATAAGAATGAGATGGCGAATAAGCCAAATTTGCCTTTGCACCTGTTTCTTCGCAAAGAATCAGATAAAGCAAAGGCAGCGAATGACATTGTCCTTTGTTGGCAAATAATAATTTTGAAACGAACATTTTTGACCAGTCCTCTTCCCCGCGAAAATCTTCAAAATCGTATTGCATCGGATAAGACACAACAGAAGTCCTTTCTTTTTGTCGGACTTTGATTTCCAGCGTATCCGCCATTGCCCGAAACAACATTACATTTTTTGTTATCGGATTGTTCCAATTACGTCCGTCTTGCATTGTTTGCAACTTTGCAGTTTCTGCTAAATATTTTATCGCTTTATTATAATTGGAATAATTCAGATGGTTTTCAAAATAGGCGTTTTCTACTGTAAAAACCGCATTTTTCAGGTTAAGAGGCGTTTCGCCTCTTAACATTTTGGAAAGTTTATCAAGGGCTTCTTGGTAATATTCCGTTCCACGCCTTCCCAATTGAGAAGGCAAGTCATATTGAATTATGTTATTGGAATTTGAGTTGTCATTTTCGTGCGAGATTTTATACAATTCGGCATTTCTCCGTTGTAATTCGTGCTTGTCGCGCTCGTACATTTCCAACGGGTTGTGATTATTCGAATTAGGAACATTCGGGAATGGATTGCTCTGTCTGGCTTGTGGAGTCGGATTATTATAAATCGGCACAGTAAACATAGTGGGTGGTTTAGGAGCTTCAACCACAGGAATTTGCCCCAACAGATTATTTGTTGTTGTCAAAAACACCGCCAAAATCAAAAAATATTTACCTTTTATGCCCATAACTATTTGATTATTAAATTAAAACCACTTCAAATTCACTGCTGCGCTGTCACCAAAGTTGCACGCAACGTGGTGGACACACGCAATATTTACACCTTAAATTACAATTTTCAGTAGTACAAAATACTAATTGTAGAACATTGCCGTCTATTTTTCTAAATACTTCTTTTTCGGATATTACATAACCTGACTGTAGTTGTGATTAACTTTGTAATCTGGCAGTAGCATCTCCTGCTCCGCCTTGTCCCATTGCACAAAGACAACAGGCACAACCACTTCCACCAAGGACAGTGTCATTGTTGTCATTCTTTGTTTTTTTATCAACACCACCTCTTATTTGATTTGATTCGGCTGGTGTCAATCTGATTTTTGAACTTCCGATTAATGCTAAATTTGACATACTAAAAATTATTTATAAAAATTAAATTTTTACCTCTACATTTTAAGAGCAAAGGGCTTTTACTCTGCGTTTTGCTGGAAAACTCTTTGTGTCTGTATTACGTACTACAAAAACATAGAATTTTCAATACAAAATCACGAGGCAAAAATATAGTAACAAAATAGAATAAAAAAATACTTTTAATAAAAAATATATACTATTAATAAAAATTTTTATACTTTTGCAACAAAATTATAAAAACATGGAAAAAGAAAAAGTTTTGAATGTAGTAAAAAAAATATCTCAAGCAAGAATTAGAAAAGGATATTCTTACGAAAATATGGCTGCAGAGTTAGCAATAACCGCTGCTGCATATCGTAAGATAGAAATAGGCTCATCAAAACTATCGGTTGAAAGATTATTCCGTATATCTGAAATTTTAGAAAGTCCCCTAACAGAACTGCTTGATATGGGTAATGAAATCTTTAACCAGACAAATAACGAGTCGGCTACAGGTTATCAGCAGAAAATAGAAAATTTTTATCAAGAAAACAAAGAAGTTTACGAAAAACTTCTTGCTGCTAAAGACGGGCAAATTGAATGGCTGAAAAATATGCTGGAAAAGAAATAAAGAGTTGATACCGCCCCGCAATCCATTGCATCGCGCTGAGGAGTAAAAATAAGTTTGGGCATTTCTACAATCTGTTTAATTCGTCGCTTGCCTGCTCGCCTTTGTACTTGCTGCGCGTGGAGTTAAAATTATAACTTAATGAAAGATAAAAATTAGGATTACACCACATATCAGAATACCTCGTTGAAGAAATATTATTTATTTTGGGTGAATAACCGGGATTTCTGTCTAAGTTCAAAATAACTCGGACGCTCAATACTTCGGTTGAAACCTGCTGCAATCTCAATATTGTAAATTTATGTTATTCGTTCCTTAAAAATTTTTAGAAAATTTTTTTTCTGCTCTTGACGGGTAATATCCGAGTTGTCGAATAAAATTGCATCTTTTGCTTTAATTAAAGGGCTTTCCTGTCGTGTGGTATCACGTAAATCACGTTCTTTGATGTTGGCAAGTACTTTCTCAAAATCAGGCTTCTCACCTCTTGCCTGCAATTCTTTCATTCTGCGCATTGCGCGGGCTTCTGCTCGGGCAGTAACAAAAATTTTGAGTTCTGCCTGCGGAAAAACTACTGTTCCAATATCGCGTCCGTCCATTACAATTCCTTTTTCTGAACCCATAAGTTGCTGTTGCCGGACCATTTCCTGTCTGACAAAGCCTAAAGTACTTACACGGCTTGCAGCGTTTGCCACTTCCAATGTACGAATTTTACGCTCAACATTGCACTCATTGAGGTATGTTTCTTGAATACCGTCAGCATTCGTTCTGAATGAAATTTTTATGTGAGAAATATTTTTTTTAAGGTTTTCTTCGTCAATAAAATTTTGCTTGAGCCATCCGTTTTGAATTGAAAACAATGCTACCGCACGATACATAGCACCGGTATCAACATAGATATAGCCCGTTTGTTGTGCCAAATCCTTTGCCATTGTGCTTTTGCCGCACGATGATAATCCGTCAATGGCTACTATGATTTTTTTCATTAAAAAATATTTTTATTCACAAAAACAATGCCTTGTAAAACGCCAAAAATCGAATGTAATACTGACCGTTATTGCTGAAATCATATCTTTATTCAAGAAATTAGAACCTTTAACATCGTCAATATCACTCAAAGGATATACTCCGTTAAGTCGGTCGGTAAAACTCAAATGATGAATGTACTGAATATTAAAATTCCATCGCGGAGCTATTTTATATTTAAAACCCACTCCAAAAGGTACAAGCGGCTGAAACTCACGCTGTTTTTCAAATTCGTATGATGTACCTCCTATCCCTGCAAAAACATAAGGCGTAAAACGCTGTGCTTTCCTGTTAAATTGATTTATTTCATAATCAAAAAAATTAAATTCAAACATTAAATCACTGGTAATCAAAGAATTAGTATATTCAGTACCTTTGTTTGTACCAATGTCTGAAAAAGTGGAATACATATTATAAACTCCTGCGTCAAAGCGTAGTGACCATCGTTTATCAAACTTATAACGCGTTAGAGCGCCAAACGCCGGACGCAGAGTTTTGTAAAGCGTAGACGATGTTTCAGCACTGACACCAGCCCACGCTCCGATTTCCATCCTGTAAAACGGTTGTTGTGCGTAACTTACTATAACAAAAGTACTTGCTAATATTGATGTCAGAAATATTTTGAAGAAAAATTTTAGCATTATTAAAAAATGAATTATTTTAATGAAATATAAAACGAAATTTTTGTAGTTTTATTTTTTTGAAAAGGAAAAATACGAAGAAAAGTTAATATTTTGGTAAAAAAACAAAATTTTTCTACTTTTGCACTTGTTCATTTTAAACAAAAATTTTTTATCCTTGCTATTATGAAAAAAACTCTTTCGCTTTCTTTGACTTTAATTTGTATGGCTTCAATAACAGCACAGGTTCAACTTGCAGAAAGTAATTCTCAAATATTTGAGAGTGTAAAGAAATCATTAAATTCTCCAATGGATTATAACTTTATTGGCTATAATAATAATGATTTTTATTTGTTGCTTGGCAATCAGACACTTTGCAAACTTAATGCAGATGTTACACAAGCCGAAACTTTTACCTTGCAGAAACAAATGACCGATGAGGCGCTTTTTAACTTTAACAGTGATTATACTATGGGAATAATCGGTTATGTGGAAGGAAATACTTCGTTGATCTTCTACAGGATTGAATTTTCTACCGACGGGACTGATTTCAAGCACGACAAGGTTGCTGAACTCGATTGTCGTCGTGGCGATACTTTTAAATTCAACGTGTGCGAAAATACAGGTCAAAGTGCCAAATCGGTGCTTGTAACCATGATTTCAAAAAATAAGGAATATAAAAACAGTTATGTTCTAACTTTCGGTAAAGACGGTTATTTATTGTGGCAGACCCAAATCGAACCACATTTCACCAGACCGAATTTTACTTTTGATGATATTATGCAGACCGACAGTTCTAATCAGGTTTTTGTACTTGGGAAATCGTATAATTTTCATAATGGAAATTCTTCCAACACTATTATGGAACTTTTACGAATCGACAAAAGTGGAATTATTGATAATATTTCGGAAGAGTGTCCGTTTGCCGAAATTCGTAGTATGAAATGTAAAATATTGACAAACAATAACTTATTTATTGCAGGATTTTATAAGGATGGTGGAAATGAAACGGATGGAGGTTCTTTTTCTGCACTTTTGAACTTGCAATCAAACACTTTTAAACTAACCGCCAAAACTTTCAAAGAATCGATTGCACGCGGGGCTAAACCGAGCAATATTTTTGAATCGAATTTTGAAAAAAATATTGTCGGAATTTATCAACTTTCGGATACGAATATCGTTGTTATAGGCGAGGACAGGCAGGTTAAAATAACTCAAAACTCCATTGCCAACAACACCGTCTCGCCATCGTATATTTTTAATGCAGGAAATATTTTTATAGGATTTTATTCGACCGACGGTAGTTTAAAACGAATTTCGCCTATTTATAAAAATCAAAACGGCGAAAAAGTTGATGTACGTTATTTAACTCAAATAAAATTTTACCAATTGCTAAACGAATTCGGTCATCAGCCAATTTCGCTCAGGGTTATTCAGAGTAATAACAAACTATATCTTATTTTTAATGATAATATTCAAAATCCTGTACATCAAAATATTGTGCACCGCGAGTATTTTAATCAATGGGAAATGAGAACCAAAGGAGCAACCTTCCTTTGTAGCATTGAAGGAACAACAATCAGCAGACGTAAAACTCTGTTAATCAACTCGAAAGATTCAAACCGAATTTTTTATGATATAATATACAACGACTCTCATAAGGCATTGGCTTTAACGCAGTTACTAAAAGGGAAAAACGATTTTACATTTGAAAAACTAACATATTGAACATAAAACAAATAATATTTTTTCAAAAAAAACCATAATTCTTTCTGTATCAAACGAAAATATCACTTACGTTTTATTTTGTCAGCCAGTTTTCGGGATTTAAAATAGCTTTATCACGCCAAATCTGGAAATAGAGTTCTGTTTTGTTGTCGTTTTCGTCGTCGGTAAAAATTTTACCTATATTTTGTTTTGCCTTCACTTTTTCTCCAACTTTAACATAAATATCTGTAAGATTGGCATATACAGTACGATAATTTCCATGCTGAATAATTATTGCGTTGTTGCTTCCGGGTATTGAAAAAAGTTGAGTAACCACACCGTCGAAAACTGCCCGTGCGTTTGTTCCATTAGGAGTTTGAATGTAAATTCCTTTGTTGTCAGTTGTTACGTGCGAAAGCACAGGGTGTTTTTGTACGCCAAAATGTCCGCTGATAAAACCTTTGTTGGTAGGAAACGGTAAGCGTCCCTGATTTATTTCAAATCCGCCGGCAAGCAAACTCTCTTCAGCTGTAAGCTTGGATATTGAAGTAGTTGCAGTGTTTTTGTCGATTCCAGAATCAGAATTGGACTTTGCAGGTTTATTTACCGGCTTGGAATTATCTGTTTGTGATTTGGTTTTTTCCTGACGTGCTTTTCGTTCTTCTTCGGCTTTACGTTTGGCATCAGCTCGCGCTATTTCCTGCGCTATCAAATTCTCGATTTTTGCATTCAGTTCATTTGCTTTTTTCTTCTGTTTGTCGATTTCGCTCTCCAATTCTTTCTGTTTTTTGCTCAATTCGCTCACAATCTGATTCTCTTTTTTCTTATCAACGGTAAGTTTGTCAGTTTCGGCAGTTTTTTGCCGTACAACATTTAATTGTCGATTTTTATAAATATTCAAACTGTCGTTTTTAATTTCAATTCCTTGCGCAATATTTTGAATTTTAATTGCTTGCTGTTTTCGATAATCGGAATATTCTTTCAGATAACGCAATCGCCTGATTGTTTGGCTGAAAGTTTTTGCCGAAAAAACAAACATTAGTTTATTTTGAAAACTTTGCTGGCTTTGACTCTGTTGCAACATTTTGGCGTAATCATTTTTGATGAGTTTGAGTTGGTTTTGCAGTTCTTCTTTTTCTGTATTCAATTGATTCATCTGTTCATCAAGAACTTCAACTTCTTGATTTATAGAAGATATAAGTGTCTGACGTTCTTGAATATTACGATTTATTAGCACAATTTTATTAACACTGCTTTGTTGTGTTTTCTTGGTTTCATTGAGCATTTTTGATGTTGTTTCTATTTGTTCCAATGCTTTTTTGCGTTGCGCCTCAAGTTGTTTGACATTTTGCCCATCAATGGCTGCAACACAACACATTAATCCAATTATCAACAAAATATTTTTATTAATAAAAAACATTATTTTTCCCCTTATTAAAATCATTCAACAAACGTATTTTTCTTAAAACGGCGCATAAAATTACTTCAAAAAAATTAAATTTTCAACATTTTAAACAATTTTACTAAATATCATACAGTCCGATTTTTCTTCTCAAAAAAATATTTTTCAAATTTTTCTATTATCTATTTTTATAAATTTTTATTTGAAAACTGCTTTTATATTATCAATATAATCTAATTTTTCCCAAGTGAAAAGTTCTACTTCCTTTTCAAAACAATTGCCATTTCCATCTGCAAATTGCTTAATGACCTTTTTAGGTGTCCTTCCGAAATGTCCGTATGCGGCTGTCTCTTCGTAAATCGGAGATAAAAGGTTTAAGCGTTTTTCAATTGCTTTTGGGCGCAAGTCAAAAATTTTCTCTACCTTTTGGGCAATCTCTGCGTCTGTTGCCGCCACTTTTGCCGTTCCGAATGTATTAACATAAACATTCATTGGCTTTGCCACGCCTATTGCGTAAGCAATTTGTACCAACACCTCATCTGCTATTTTGGCTGCAACGAGGTTTTTGGCAATATGACGTGCCGCATAAGTTGCGCTCCTATCAACTTTTGAAGGGTCTTTTCCACTGAAAGCGCCTCCGCCGTGCGCACCTTTGCCGCCGTAAGTATCAACAATAATTTTACGTCCGGTAAGTCCGGTGTCGCCGTGTGGTCCGCCGATAACGAACTTTCCTGTCGGATTAACATAAAGTTCAAAATCGTCTTTGAGAAGTTCTCCAAATTGTTTGTCTAATGTTTTAACGCGCGGTAAAAGTATTGTTTGCACGTCATTACGAATCATTGCAAGCATTTCGGCATCTGCTTGCTCCTGTGTTTTCGCACCCGAAGGGACTATAAATTCGTCGTGCTGCGTAGAAACAACTATCGCTGCAACTCGTTTTGGGCGATTGTTATCGTCATATTCAATAGTAACCTGCGATTTTGCATCGGGGCGTAAATAAAGCATCTGCTTTTTCTCACGGCGAATTTCTGCAAGTTCCTGCACCAATGTATGCGCAAGGTCAAGGGCAACGGGCATAAAATTTTCCGTTTCGTTGCAAGCATAACCAAACATCATCCCCTGGTCGCCTGCGCCTTGCTCCATTTCGTCTGTACGAACAACGCCACGGTTAATATCGGGCGACTGCTCGTGAATAGCAGAAAGAATTCCACACGAATTGCCGTCAAACTTATATTCGGCTTTGGTATAGCCGATACGATTAATTACTTTGCGTGCAATGGATTGTACATCAACATACGCCGAAGATTTAACCTCGCCCGCTAAAATAACCTGACCTGTGGTAACAAGCGTCTCACAGGCAACTTTTGCATTTATATCATGTGCCAAAAAATTATCCAAAACCGCATCCGATATTTGGTCGGCAACTTTGTCGGGGTGCCCTTCCGACACCGATTCTGATGAAAAAAAATAAGCCATTTTTATTTACAATTTAAAAATTTAAAATTAATTTTATTAAAAGTTTAAAAAATAAATGTGAAAAATGGAACTGTTAGAATGGAAAATATTGTTTTATCGGTAAGAAATACCTTTTTAGCATTTTTTCCTGTGGTTGCAATCAGTCCAAATCTGTCCACAAATATTTTCAAAATGCAAAAGTAATATTTATGATTATAATAGACAAAATAATTAACTTTTTTTATAGAAAATCCAATTTATCCCACCTTTCATGCAGTTCTTTTATACCGGAAAACACGATATTTGCTCCGTAATCGTACAAAATTTTATCAGATAACGTTCCTGTATTTACAGCAATAACAAATAAATTCGCCGCCTTTGCCGCCTCAATGCCAAGCGGTGCATTTTCTACCACTATCGCCTCGTTTGCCTTACAGCCGGCTTTTTTCAACGCCAAAAGGTATGGTTCGGGGTTCGGCTTGCCGTAAGTAACATCAAAGGCGGTAACGGTGTTATTTTTATTGAAAATATCAGGGAAATCTCTGTTTAAGTTTTCGAGCAAAGATGCCTGCCCTGAACCTGTTACAAGCACAATTTGTCTTCCTTGCTGCTTAATTTTTTGCAACAGATTATTAGCAAACGGCATCGGAAGTGCGCCGCTCGAATGTTCAAAAATTTCACTTTTGAATGCGTAAATTTTATCCATTTCTTCACGGGTTGCATCGCGCCCGAATTGCAGTTGCGCCTGCTGATTGATAGTATCGTCACCGGTTCGCCCCTCGTTCAAATAACAGTCGTTTGTGGTAAAATCATATCCGAATTGTGTCATTGCACGAACCCAGGCTTCGCTGTGAGTAGGCATAGAATCATACAAAACGCCATCCATATCAAAAAAAACGGCTTGTATTTTGTGCGGGTTATTCATTGTTAAAGAATAAAATATTATTTCGCGAGCAAAATTACAAAATTATTGTTTCGCGGCAAAGAAAGAAGTTTCAGATTGCGGATATTTTCTCCGTAAAATAGATGAATATCAATATTTTATGAAAATTGTAAATTCGATAAATATTTGGAAATCAAATTAATTGTTTTTTTTCAACCTTTCTATCTCGGTTTCCAAACGTTTGATTTTGTCTTCGTAAAGTTCGATTAACTTCTCCGATACTGCATTGAAAGTACTATTTATCATATAGCCGATATTTCCGCCATGATTTTCATTGGACTGAAATATAATTTTTTCGTCTGAAAAAAGTAAGTTATCGGCACTTGAAAATAATCTGCAATCAATTGCATAATGCCCATATCAGGCGTTGTCCTGCCTGATTCATAATTAGATACTGAGGATTGAGAAATATTCAAATCAAAAGCCAACTGCTCCTGCGACATTCCTTTTTGCTTGCGCAATTCCGTAAGTTTTTTACCAAAAGTTTCCATATTTTTCAAAATGTATTATTAAACAGTAATAATTATTGATAAAAAATTACATAAAAACCATATAATTCACTGTTATACAACGAAATAGAGAATATTAAATATTTGGTAAAAATATCGCCAAATTAATTGGATGGCATATATTCCTTGTATTATTTTTGCCCCGTAAATAAATATAGATGTGTTTTATATTTTTTTAAAAATTTGATTTAAAATTTTCAAAGTTAATACGAGTGCGCAGCGCATTGATAATGAGAATATTAAATAATTAATAAACAATATTTTATAATTTTTTTAAATTTTTTATTTGTATGAAAAAAATATTTTTTTGTATTTTTGCAGCGGTTAGTTTCTTTGTTGGAACTGCGAACGCTGCTAATGGAATTGATGGAGCAACGGGTGTTTCGGGGAAAATAGACGGTGTGCCCGATGAAAAGCAGGTGGCAGAGTTGTTGTTAAAAAAACTCAATGCTGTATCTGTTGACTACAAATCATTTGGATTGACAATTGATGGAGAGTTTAGTATTGACAAGGTTTTTCAAATTGGCAGAGAGCGTCAATATGTAATTATCAGAAAAAACATCAAGCAACCAAATACTCTTTTGGGTGAAACTGGGTATTTTGATGGCAATGGAAAGTTTGTTACCACTAAAGTTATTAAATTAACAAATAACTTGGATAAGTTAGGGACAGGGAGTTTAGAAGTAACTAATTTAGCAACAAGTGAGAGGTTTGTAATAGAATTGAAAAATGGTACTATTAATGTAGCAAGTTCGGAAGATTTAATAAGTGATGATCCTGGTACAATACTATTTTCTTTATGTCAAAAACAACCAGGAGAAACTTTTAAGCAATGTTTTAAAAGAGTGTCAGATGACTTCTGTGATGATTTTGTATCAACAGTTGCTTATTATACAAATCCTTCAATACCGATAATGATTGCTGCAATGTGTACGTGCTAATATAGTTTAATAATCGCAAATTTTATTTTTAATTATAAATAATTTTTTTATATGAAGGCAATTATTAAAAGGCCACTTTCGGTTTTTCTGATTGGAGCACTGATTGTTCTTATTGGGGCGTTTGTAAAAATTGTATGGAGAGGCTCAACTCTCGTTACGATATTATTGTGTATAGGAATGTTGATTTCGGCGGTCGGATTGATATTGTTGATTTGGTATTTGATTGATAAAAAGAAATTGTAAATTATACAATTTTCCTTATTCGATAATCGATAGCATCGTTGCCAGAATTTACTGCACGGTAACTTACCATTGCGAGAAAAAATTTCTCGCAATGGTATTTTGAGTTTTTTTTAAATTGAATTTTTTTAGTATAACATTTCATTTTTTCCAGCATCGTAAGCAGAATTAGCCAGACGTTCGAAATGGGTTGGCGTTACCGGAATTGCATTCGAAATGCTGCGTTTGGAAAATCCTGAACTTATACCTTCTGTTTTACTGTTAGAACCACCAAAGGCGAGCAGGCAAGCAACGAGTTAAACAAATTGTAGAAATGTCCAAACAGGCTTTAAACCCCCAACTTGGCGCAATGAACGTGGTGGCAGCTTGGCCAGTGGCGGGGGTATCGCAAAGGCTCGGACAGGCGCAAAACTTGCAAATTTGCACAAACTTTCAGGCGAGCCACTGCCCCGCTCTCGCAAAACCACCCGTTATCTGACGTTTCTGCTGTAATTATCCAAGGCTTACATTACAACTTGGCAATTCAACTTGCATCTTAACTTTTGCTTTTAATGCGGTAAAAACCTTCAACAAAGTGTCCATTGTCACATTACTAGTACGATTTTCAAGTCGTGAAATTTGGGCTTTTTGAACTCCTATGAGTTTTCCCAATTCTTCC
>WQYU01000023.1 GCA_009781075.1 Paludibacter sp.
TATACGTCACCTGATCCTCCTAGTTATCCAGGTGTGTATGCATATCATGGGTGTACTAGTTCCAATTATCTACAAGGTGTGTTTTCAATTAATGTTAACACGTCAACGATACTAATGAAAGGATATGTTTCAACTGTGTTCGAGGAATGCGAAGATGGATATTTTTATATAGACGGATTAGACAACAAGGTTCGGTCTTTTAAGGTTACTGCCGATTCTTTGATGTTGTATGGTTATTTTGATTATCACGGTTATTTATTATATGAAAAATTAGAAAAGCAATGAAAAAAATAAAATTTTTAAAAGTAATGATACCCGCCTTGTTCATAGCGATGGCAAGTTTTAGCGGGTGCAAGGGAGATGCGGATTCCGTCATTGACCCTAATGACACTATTCCAATAGTGAAAGTAATAAAAGAATTACCTAAAATGTATTTGAACGGCAATTTAGTTGTGGGAGAACATGCTATAGTTCGAACTCAAGCAGAATTATTGGCAATTTTTCCACAGGAAGAAATTGAACAATCTCCCGATTTAATGGAAATTGATTTTAATACTCAAACTCTGTTAATTGGGCGTGATGTGTATGAGTGTCTTGCTGTATTTAATTATGATTTTTCACTTACAGGACAAAATCAATATACTTTTACAGTAGATATTTTTGGAGGTTGGACAATTTACGACTATGGTTTTTTATATGGAATCGTAGTTACTAAACTGCCTGTAAATGCTGAAGTTATTTTTAATATTAACAAACAAAGTCATCAATAATTATGAAAAGGTTAAATTTTTTATTTCTTTTTGCGTTTTTGACTGCAAATTTAATATCACAGAACAATTATCAAAAACTTGTTAAAATAGATAATGTTTATAAGATACAATATAATAATACCTATTTTGACGTTGATACCAAAGTTGTGACGGTCAAACCTAAATCCCCAAATTTTACTAATTTTATCAATGTTTCAGTAATAAGAAGCAATAAATTGGGGTTTGTTGATTTGCAAGTTCCCAATGGATTGTCAGTTGAAGAATTTGTTAAAGAACTGAATATGTCAGAACTGTTTGATGTTGTTGAATATAATACATTTGGAGAGTACTGTTTTTCCCTTGCTGCTCCTCGTTTGCAACGAGGAGGCTAATGGTAGAACGTTTTTAACGAAGAATATTTTATATTAAAACATACAACCAAATTCCACTCGTTTGCAAACGAATGGAAACAGGAGGAAATCAAATTCTGGCTTAATGACGGGGACTTATCTTGTAAAATTGCTTATTAACGGCACTCCTGCCGATTCCAAGCAGTTAATTAAACAATAAAATTCAAAACAGTATTTTTGCCAAAAGTTTTATTTCACAGGCATCGTAAAAAGCGGTGCCTGTGTTTTTTATAAAAAAAATAAATAAATTTTATATTTTTGCAGAATAATAATATTTAATATTAATCAATATGAAAAAGAAAAATTTCTTAAAAATTTTGATACCCGTCTTGCTTATTGTGATGGCAATTTTTAGCGGGTGTAAGGAAAAAGAGGAAATACCTGCACAACAGAATAACACAATTGTTAATGATAATAGTTCATGGGCAGTATTAGGGCATGTTGTTTGCCCTGATTGTCCTGTCTTTACAGAATATATTTACTTTGACGGAGATTCAACTCTTGAAGGTACTACATATAAAAAAGTATTTTTATGTAATGATAAGTTACACGATAACATCAAATATCAAGGATTAATTAGAGAAGAAGATAAGAAAACTTATTTTATTCCTGCTAATTCAGAAACAGAATATTTGTTGTATGATTTTTCGTTGGAAGAAGGGATGATTTTTACTTATATGGAGATATCTGCATTTCCTGTATCACTGTATGTTAAAAACATTAATTTTGTAGAAATTAATGGCGTTCAATTAAAACAAATTCAATTCACCAAACAACCTCCTTATGACGATGTTGTACGTGCTACATGGATTGAAAAAATAGGAAGTTTAGATGGATTATTTTATCCATGTGGCATGCTTGTCCCTGGTGTTAAGAGAGAATTGTTATGTTATTTTCAAAGCAACGAATTATTTTATAAGAATCCTGAATATTCAGAATGTTATTATGATAATGTAAACGAAGTTCAAAACGAGTTAATCAAACAATAAAATTCAAAACAGCATTTTTGCCAAAAGTTTTATCTCACAGGCATCGTAAAAGCGGCGCCTGTGTTTTTTGTGAAAAAAAACTTTAAAAAAAAATTTGTTTTTATTAAAAATAAATTAATTTTGCGACATATTTCTTGAAAAAAGTTTTCTAAAAATAACATTAAATTTTTATTTATTTATGTCAGAAAAAATTATTACCACATTGAGGGACAAGGCGGCGGTCCGTTGGACAGCGCTTGTATTTTTGGCGTTTGCAATGTTTTGTTCATATATTTTTATGGACATTCTCTCGCCGATTAAGGACTTGATGCAATCGACGCGCGGGTGGAGTTCTACTGCCTTCGGAACGATGCAGGGTTCGGAAACATTTTTAAATGTTTTCATTTTCTTCCTGATTTTTGCGGGAATCATTCTTGATAAAATGGGCGTGCGTTTTACCGCTATTTTATCGGGAGTGGTGATGCTTATCGGTGCGTGCATAAAATGGTATGCCGTTTCGGGCAATTTTATAGGTAGCGGCTTGGAAGCGTGGTTTACCACTCACCTGAACTATATTCCGGGTTTTCACGAATTGGGAATTTCGCCGT
Organism: Paludibacter sp.; assembly: GCA_009781075.1. Taxonomy (GTDB): domain Bacteria; phylum Bacteroidota; class Bacteroidia; order Bacteroidales; family Paludibacteraceae; genus WRGS01. Next base: position 2,736 of record WQYU01000023.1, read on the forward strand.
TTACCGACGAGATGCCTGCCTCAGCCAAAGTCGCCTCCGTTGGCTTTATGATTTTTGGCTGCGGAGTTGAAATGGCAGGAATAACCGTTTCTCGCGGTATCGTAAAATGGTTTAGAGGACGTGAAATGGCGCTTGCGATGGGGTCGGAGATGGCGTTAGCGCGTCTGGGCGTGGCAACATGTATGATTTTCTCGCCGTTTATCGCAAAGTGGGGAGCAACAAAAGCAGACGGACTGCTTGATTTACAAAGTGTTCACGTTGAAAATTCCGTTGCTTTTGGCGTAATTTTATTAATGATTGCCTTAATAATGTTTATTGTTTATTTCTTTATGGACAAAAAACTTGATGCGCAAACAGGCGAGGCAGAAGAAAAAGACGACCCGTTCAAAATACGCGATATTGGAAAAATCCTTTCCAGCAGCGGTTTCTGGTTGGTTGCCCTGCTGTGCGTTCTCTATTATTCGGCTATTTTCCCATTCCAAAAGTATGCGGTAAATATGCTGCAATGCAATTTGACATTTACTGCCGCAGAAGGATTTTGGGCAGGAAATACAATTACAGTTGTGCAATATATTATTATGCTGGTTGTTGCTGCCGCTGCTTTTGCAAGCAATTTCAGCAAAAGTAAGGGGATGAGATATGTATTACTTACAATAGCAGTGTTGTTTTTATTGATATTCTGTTATATGGGCTACAAACGCCAGTCGGCAGAAACGATTTTTGCAGTATTTCCATTATTAGCCGTAGGCATCACCCCAATCTTGGGTAAATATGTAGATACCAAAGGAAAAGCCGCTTCAATGCTGATGATTGGTTCCATTTTGCTGATTGCCTGCCACTTAACTTTTGCATTCATTTTGCCAATGTTCAAAGGCAGTGCCATTGGCGGCGTAATGGTGGCTTATATCACAATTCTTGTGCTTGGTTCTTCGTTCTCATTAGTGCCTGCGTCTTTGTGGCCCAGTGTTCCTAAATTGGTGGATAGCAAAGTGATAGGTTCGGCTTATGCGCTGATTTTCTGGATTCAGAATATAGGTTTGTGGTTATTCCCATTGCTGATAGGTAAAATTTTGGATGCTTCCAATCCCAATATTGTACAGGCATTGAAAGATGGTACGATGACCGCTGAAAAAGCAGCCACATCTTATAATTACACAAATCCGCTTATAATGCTTGCTTGCTTGGGGGTTGCCGCTTTGATACTTGGTTTTTACTTAAAAGCAGTTGATAAAAAGAAGGGCTACGGACTGGAATTGCCTAATATAAAAGAATAGTTTATCATTTTATTGTTAATTTTTTTAATTGTTTATAATAGTTTAAAATGGAGAAATGGGAATTAAAACTTCCCATTTTTTTTGTTAATTATATGATAATTCTTAATTTTGCCGCTGAAAAATTTAATTTTTATTTATAATGAAAAAAATAAGAGTACGCTTTGCACCTTCACCTACCGGTGCGCTGCATATTGGCGGGGTAAGAACGGCATTATATAATTATCTTTTTGCCAAAAATCTCGGTGGAAAAATGATTTTACGAATAGAAGATACCGATTCTGCTCGCTTTGTAGAAGGGGCGGAAAAATATATCGTTGAGTCGCTTAATTGGCTAAATATCAACTTTGATGAGGGTGTTCACATTGGCGGCGAGTATGCACCGTATCGACAAAGCGAGCGAAAAGAAATTTACAAAAAATATATTGATTATCTTTTGGAAAAAAAAGCGGCTTATATTGCTTTTGATACGCCCGAAGAACTTGAAGCAAAACGCACACAAATTGCTAATTTTCAATATGATGCTTCAACGCGTATGACAATGAAAAATACTCTTTCGCTTTCGAAAGAAGAGGTAGAAAAAATGATAAATGCTGAACGTAATTTTGTTGTGCGATTTAAAATAGAGCCAAATCAAATAATAAAAATTTCGGATTTAATTCGCGGAGATGTTAGCGTAAACTCTTCTGTATTAGACGATAAAGTAATTTACAAATCAACAGACCAATTACCTACTTATCATCTTGCCAACGTTGTTGACGACCATTTGATGGAAATTTCGCACGTTATTCGCGGTGAGGAATGGCTGCCTTCTACTCCGCTTCATGTTTTGCTTTATCGCGCTTTTGGGTGGGAGGACACCATGCCTCAATTTGCTCACTTGCCGTTGCTGCTAAAGCCTGATGGCAATGGAAAACTTAGTAAGAGAGATGGAGACCGACTGGGGTTCCCTGTGTTCCCACTCAATTGGAACGACCCAAAAACATCCGAAATTTCATTTGGCTATCGCGAAAAAGGTTATATTCCTGAGGCGCTTGTCAATTTCCTTGCTCTACTCGGATGGAATCCCGGTACGGAGCAGGAAATCTTTTCTATGGACGAACTAATTCAAATGTTTTCGCTTGAACGTGTAAGTAAATCGGGCGCTAAATTTGATTATGAAAAAGCCAAATGGTTTAATCACAAATATTTACAAATGAAATCAAATGATGATATCGCTGATGAATTTAATAAAATTCTTATTGAAAAAAATATTGTTACCGATACCGACACGCTCGTACGCATCGTTGCCCTAATGAAAGAGCGTGTAAATTTTATTTCTGAATTGTGGGAACAATGCGAATTTTTCTTTATTGCGCCCAAAACTTATGATGAAAAAGCAATTGCAAAACGATGGAAAGATGATTCATCTCAACAAATGAGAGAATTATTTGAAATTTTGAAAAATCTCGACAATTTCTTACCTGCTAATACGGAAAAAGTTGTGATGGACTGGATTTCCGAAAGAAATTATAACGTTGGTGCGGTAATGAATGTATTGCGCATTGCCCTTGTTGGCGCAAGCAAAGGTCCACATCTTTTTGATATAATGGAAATAACAGGAAAAGAAGAAACGCTGCAAAGAATTACGACAGCCGTTACAAAGATTCTATAAGCATTTTGCCAACAATTTTGTATAAAAAACCATTTCTATTTAAAAAGCACTATTCACGAATTCATTATTCATTTCTGTTATACCTTTGGAGTATGTTTTACATCATACTTTTGTAGCAAGAGTTTATTAATATCCATTATATATTATTTTCAAACTTACAGGTTTGGACGATTTTTCATTGCGCAGTGCAAGACCACAAAGGGGTAAGTAGTGTGTTGCCGAGGAAATTGCAGTGCCGTAATTTGTGCTTGTAAGCGAAAGGGCAACAGGCAAAATTGTCAGTTGTAGAGTGTCCGCAAGCGGCATTCCTGCTTTTTGATAATTTTCAAATTCCGTTGCAAACATGCGCGACAGTTCAAATCGGAATGAATAAGTAGTATCATTGTCTGTTGAAATCTGTCTTAACGCTTGAGTAAAAGTAGCACAGGTATCATTTGACGAAGGCAACCTTTTTTGGTCGAAAAAACTCTGCATTGAAGCCGATTTTATTGCCAGCATATATGGGGGTACTTTTAAATAACTGTCGGAAACATTTTCTGATAAAATATTCAAATAAACAGTACTTATAAGTATTTGTTTATTCTTGCCGATTTGCTCGCTCATTTGTTGATAAATATTGTTTAGTGGAATTTTTATTTGAGTATAAAAATTAGCTGGAGAAGAAATATATGTTACCGTATCGGGAATAGTAACCAACTGACGGTCAGGATGTATAATATGGTTTATACGAACAACTTCGGAATTTGACGGGAAAGTTAGAACAAGATTTACCAACTCTCCACCAACGCGCCGATAATGATAATAATAATTTATGGAGATAAGAGATACATTCAGCATTGCAGTACTTCCGAAATCGGTAGTAATATACAGCCCTTTAAAGAATTGCTGAAAATTGTCGATACTTCCGTAAATCAGATTCTCTCCTCCGGCAAAACGTGGGTCGAACCGCTGCACAAACTCCTGCGAAAGCGGTATCGCAAGATAATTTAAACTGTCTTTGCCCAAATTGCCTTTAACTGGCGTAAAAACAGCATCCGCAAGTGGTTTGGAACGGTCGCAATAGTCGCTTACATTGATATTTGAAGGATATTTACCATTGAAAATCAGGTTTGTGCCTGTAAGTTCATAAGCGCGAACACGCATCAAACTATTTGCATCGCCAACCCAGGAAGAATAGGCAATCATCAGTTTGGCAGAATCAATTTCACACTCTTCAAAAGGAGGGTCGCCACTTCCAACCTCAGGGAAAACAAAATTTATCGGAGGCATAAGTTGAGTAATTATATCTGCTATTGCAGTTCCGAAAGTGTGATCGTAAAAAGCGCCGAGCAATAACGAATCCTGCTTAATATAAATAGAATCAATAATTTGCGTTGTTGATGACAGATTTTCAACTAATGATGAAAATAAAATTTTATCACCAGGAGGCAAAACCGAGGAGCCAATGTCTACCATATCTTTATTACAAGATGAAAAAACAATACAAATTATTGATAATAAAACTGTTATAGTTTGATTTTTTAATTTCATTTTCTATATTTTTTTTTTGCAAAGATAAAATATTTATTTGAGCAATTTATCATAAAAATCTTCAAATTTTGTTATAAAATTTTCAGTTCCCTGAAAAGGCAAAAATGGTTTTGCAGTATCTTTCACATAATCTGCAAGTAGAGTATTTACATTTGCGGTGATTTGAATGATGCCGTCGCAATGGTCTATTGCCATTTTTGACAAAGCAAAATAATTTAATTCCTTATTTTTGACCGAAGAGATGTCTTTTTCGCGCAGGTCTCCTGTTTTCATTTTTTTTGCAAATTCTTTACGAAAAGGTTGTTGAAAATCATCATTAATTAGCGACCAAACTACTTTAGCATTCTTAAAAAACGGAGAATCGTAATACGCTTTTTTCACATAAATTGGAATAGGCGCCGTAAACCAGCCTGTGCAGTGAATAATATCGGGTGCCCAGCGTAGTTTTTTCACCGTTTCCATCACTCCCCGTGCAAAGAATATTGAACGTTCGTCGTTATCGTAAAATTCCTTGCAGTTTTCATCAGCAACAGTGGCTTTACGAGCAAAATAGTCATCATTATCAATAAAATAGATTTGAATACGCGCCGATTGAATGGATGCAACTTTGATAAGAAGCGGATGATCGGTGTCGTCTATTATTAAATTCATACCTGAAAGGCGAATTACCTCGTGCAACTGATTACGCCGCTCATTTACCAATCCAAATTTGGGCATAAAAGTACGCGTCTCCCATCCAAATTGCTGAATTTCTTCTGGCATTCGCCGCGTTATGTTAGATGTAGTTGATTCTTGTAAATACGGAAAAATCTCTTGCGAAATGTACAAAATTCGTTTTATTTCACTCATTATTGCGTTTTTTCTGAAAAATAATTTAAAACTGCAAAATTATAAAAAATTTTTCAGTTATTTACAAATTTTTTTTCATTTTCGCCTATTTAAATGCAAAATTTCAATAAAAGATAGAATATTAGCGTCAAAACAAATTAAATCTTAATTTTTAAAAAAAAATTGTAAGGGCAAAATTGTGCATTCTTGCTTTCACAAAATTTAGTTATATACCCGTGTTGGCGGAATTAAAAGATTTGAAAAGCGCTATTAAAAAGACCACAAAAAGCCGTGTTTCTGTAGAAAAAATTAATTCCGCCAACACGGGTTATAACATAATAATTGTAATATTTCTTTTTTGACAATTCCTTAGTTCAATTGCGTACAAAGAAATTTAAAAATTATCCCCTTTTTGTAATTCAAAAAATTCATGTATTTTTGCACTCGATAATTTTTTATTGGTAAAAAAAATAATCGATGATTTTACAAATAATAACACCTGAAAAGACAATATATAACGGAGAAATACAAAGTGTAACGCTGCCCGGAATGCTTGGCTCGTTTGAAGTTCTCGAAAATCACGCTCCGATAATTTCCTCACTAACAAAAGGAAAAATAAGTTATGTTTTGCCTTCGGGCGAACAAAATGAGTTGGAAACCGACAAAGGCGGATTTGTAGAAGTGAGCCAAAACATTGTGTCTGTGTGTATTGAGTAAAATTGTAAAATAAAAATGAATAGAGTAAAAACGATTTTTATCATAATTCTGATTGTGCTGACCGGAATATTATTTGCAGCAGGAGAAACTTTTCCGCTACTTTTCATCAATCCGACAGTACATTTATGGACAAATATCAGTTTACTACTTTTTTTTGTAGTTGAATTGGTAATTATTTTGTTAATTTTTAAACCCGACCAAAATGTCAGACCTGCGCAAACAGTCAATACTTTTATGGGAATTAAAGTAGGTAAAATCCTTTTATCTATTTGTTTTATAGCGATTTATATATTAGCAATAAAAACTGAAATAGAACGTTTTTTGACAATTTTTATAATTTTATATTTTATCTATCTTATATTGGAAACAATATTCTTGTTGAAACGGCAAAAATTGAATAAGTTACAAATCGAAAGTAAATGAATGTTTTTTTTAAGAAAATATTTTTTTCATTATTCCTGTTTTTGATAGCAGGAATGGGGAGTATTTTTGCTCAGGATAATCATCAATCGATGGCGCAAAAGGCTGAGCAAATGGATGTTACCGAGTTAATTCTTGAACATGTCAGTGATGCTTACTGGTGGCATATTATTACAATAAATAAAAAAGATATTGCTATTTCTTTGCCGATAATTGTAAGAGGCAGCGATGGGAAGTGGCATTTATTTTCTTCTTCGCATTTTGAATACGGACACGCTGATTATCTGGGTTTTAGTATTGCAGCCGAAGGCAAATACAAGGGAAAAATTGTTGAGACAAACACTGACGGCGAAGAAATTCGTCCATTAGATTTTTCGTTGACAAAAAATGCAGTTTCACTGCTTTTCACAAGTACTTTGTTGATAATTTTGGTGCTTTCGTGCGCCCGCTGGTACAAGCGGTACAAAGTAGAAGAATCGTCTCCTAAGGGATTTGTAGCAGCGATGGAATTGTTGATAACAACTTTGTTGGACAATGTTATAAAACCTTGTATTGGAAAGAATTACGCACGATATGCCCCTTATCTGCTGACAGTTTTTTTCTTTATTTTTATAAATAATTTGATAGGACTGATTCCGATTTTTCCCGGCGGGGCAAATGTGACAGGAAATATTGCTTTTACGGGAGTGCTGGCGGTTTTTACTTTTGTTATTGTCAATATTTTTGGAACAAAAGAGTATTGGAAAGAGATATTTTGGCCTAATGTGCCATGGTGGCTTAAAATTCCTGCTCCGATTATGCCCGCCATCGAGGTCGTAGGAATGTTTACAAAGCCGTTTGCTTTGATGATACGTCTTTTTGCAAACATTTTGGCAGGGCATGCTATCGTTTTGGGATTGACTTGTATGATTTTTATTACAGTAAGTATGGGAGCGGCTATGAACTCGGCAATGAGCGTTTTATCGGTTTTAATGACAATTTTCATAGACGTTGTCGAGTTGCTTGTGGCATTTATTCAAGCGTATGTTTTTACTTTGCTTTCGGCGGTTTTTATCGGCTTGTCGCAAGTGAAAGGACACCACGCAAAAGATTGAATAAATGAAAGTTACAATGTTTTGAGTATCTATTTTTTTTATATTAAAATAAATAAAAATTAAAAATAAATTTTATAAAATAATAATTTTAAATAAGTGTAATTCATTATGTTATTAAGTATTTTATTACAGGCAGGAGCCGAATTGGGCTTGGCAAAAATGGGAGCGGCATTTGGAGCAGGTTTGGCAACTATTGGCGCAGGACTTGGTATCGGAAAAATTGGCGGACAGGCAATGGACGCAATCGCACGGCAACCCGAAGCAAAAGGAGATATTCAAATGAATATGATTCTTTCTGCGGCGTTTATCGAGGGGGTGGCATTGTTTGCAGTAGTTGTTTGCGGGTTTATCATTAAATAGCAGGCTGTAAAAATTGTTTCAAATTGAAACTTTGTTCTAAAAATTGTAATTTTTAAATTGTAAAAAATTTTATGAATTTATTACAGCCGGATCCGGGTTTACTTTTTTGGATGCTCATTGCCTTTGGTATTGTGTTTTTTGTGCTTGCCAAATGGGGTTTTCCTGTAATCTTAAAAATGGTAGATGAACGTAAAGCGTTTATTGATAAGTCTTTGCTTGCAGCAAAAGAGGCAAACGAGCGATTGGAAAATATCAAGGAAGAAGGTGAAAAAATTCTTTCACAGGCGCGTGCCGAGCAACTTCGTTTGCTTTCGGAGGCAAAGTTGTTGCGCGAAAAAATTGTAGAAGAGGCAAAAACGCAGGCATCCCTTGAAGGCGGTAAATTGTTAAAAAAAGCAAATGAAGATATTCAAAATGCGAAAAATGCCGCTTTGAGCGAAATTCGTGCGGAAGTTGCTGTATTGTCGGTGCAAATTGCTGAAAAAGTGATGCGTCAAAAACTTGACAACCACGCTCAACAAACTGCAATGATTGACCGCCTTTTAGATGAAATGAATATTCATAAATCATAATTTATTATGAATAAAGGACTTATCCCAACGCGTTATGCAAAAGCTCTCTTGGAGTATGCTCAAAAAAACAATGTTCAAGATATTGTTTATCAGGAGGTCTTGCAAATTGCAGAAGTTTGTCAAGCAGAAAAACGTGTAAATTCCGTGTTGATGAATCCCGTTCTATCAAAGCAGGAAAAGACGCAGATTATTGGTGCAATAGCAGGAAAAAATGTTTCGGCGGTGTTCAACAGATTTATTGAAGTGATTGTTGAAAACGAACGAGAAAGTTTTTTGCAGCGTATTTGTTTGCGTTACATCGACATTTACAGAGAAAAACACAATATTCATTTTGGCAGGCTGACCACTGCGGTAAAGATTGACCCACAAACCGAAAATCGAATTTTTGATATGATAAAATCGATTATCGGTGGGACGGTCGAGACTGTCAGTACAATCTCGACCGAACTGCTTGGCGGTTTTATTGTAGATGTCGATTCCAATCGTTGGGACGCTTCTTTGGCAGGGCAATTGCGCAGGATTAAAATGGATTTGTCGTAAAATAGACAAAATGAAATATTTTTTTATAATAATTTTTTGTTTATTTTTGCAAGTTCAAAATACATTATTAATATATTTTTTGAATAATAAATTTTTTATTTATAAATAATTAGATGAACTACAGCAGTTTTTTATCGATGCGAGAAGAATTGTCGCTCATAGCGATGATGCTCATTTTACTTTTCGTTGATATTGTAGGTGGCGACAAGAAAAAACAATGGTTTCAGTTGGTCGGTACTCTTCTTATGCTTGTGCATACGGTCATTAATTGTTTCCCGCGAGAATCTTTTGATGCCTTTGGCGGGATGTATGTTTATACGCCGATGATGACAATTGTCAAAACCATTCTGAATTTCGGTACATTGATAATTTTTTTACAGGTACATCACTGGCTCAAAGGAGAAAACAATCCGATTAAGCAGGGCGAGTTTTATTTTTTGATGCTCACAACACTTCTGGGAATGTATTTTATGATTTCGGCAGGTAATTTTTTGCTGTTTTTTATCGGAATGGAAACTGCGTCAATACCAATGACAACGCTTATTGCTTTCGACAAATATCGTCATACATCGGCAGAAGCAGGCGCAAAATATATTTTGTCGGCTGTTTTTTCGTCGGCAATAATGATTTTTGGAATCTCGTTGATTTATGGTGTTAGCGGAACGCTTTATTTTGCTGATGTTTCGGCAGTGTTTTCACAAGGTTGGCTTCCTGTGATGGCGTTTGTGTTTTTCGCTGTCGGGCTATTTTTTAAAATGTCGCTTGTACCGTTTCATTTATGGACAGCAGATGTTTACCAAGGAGCGCCAACGGGTGTAACTGCCTATCTTTCAGTCATTTCAAAAGGTTCGGTTGCTTTTGTTTTATTCACAATTTTTATGAAAATTTTCCCAAATATAATCATCGAATGGCGTGTTGTGATGTGGATTGTTGTTGTTCTTACAATCACAATCGGCAATTTATTTGCTTTGCGTCAGGATAATTTCAAACGTTTTCTCGCTTTTTCATCTATTTCGCAGGCGGGTTATATTGCCATGACGGTACTTTCGGCTTCGGCGGTTGGAATGACTTCGCTGGTGTATTACGTTTTGGTTTATATGCTTTCAAATCTGGCGGTTTTCGGAGTGGTTATGATTATCGAAAATCATTCTAACAAACTGAATATCAGCGATTATAAAGGTTTTTACAAAACGAATCCGAAATTGAGTGTGGTGATGATGTTCGGAATGTTTTCGTTGGCAGGAATACCTGTTTGGGGCGGATTTTTCAGCAAATATTTTGCTTTTATGGCAGCAGTTGAACAGGGATTCGTTGTATTAGTTTTCATTGCCTTGTTAAATACCGTAATTTCTCTCTTTTATTATTTAAGAGTAATAAAAGCAATGTTTTTGGAAGAAAACGACAATCCGATAGAACGTATTAAAACAGATTTTCCTGCAAAACTTGCACTTATTGTTTGTACGGTTGGCTTTTGCGTTGTCGGGTTTTTGAGTTTCATTTATGATAAAATTGGGAATCTGGCATATTAATAAAGTATTTTACACCAAATCAAGTTAGGTTTTTAAGTGGTAAATGCAGTTCTTACAAATTGGGGATCAGCTTGTTGCACAAACCTGATTTAAAAGATGTAAAATCAATAGCACAGCACATAATCCTACACTATAATGAAAAATAATGGTTAACAAGCTTAGTATAATTAATTTTTTTAGAAAATGCAAATATTTTTACATTTTTTTGATTTTTTGAAAAATACTCAAAATAACAGTGTAAAGGACAAGAAAGCAATCTTTTCCCTAAAATTTAACTGTTGCAGTAATTTTCTGTTGCCATCCAAGTTTGTAGTCAGGCACATAGTGCATCAAAAATTGCGCTTTGAGTAAGAAAAAAGTTTTTTCAAACAAATCAAAACTCAATTCCGTTTTGTTATAAAGCGGTGCTTGATAATATTGGTCTGCGATAAACAGCATTGCCCCATAATCCTTAAAAAGCGGCATAAGATTTCCGTTCTTTTTGAGCGGCACATAAAAACTGTTTTTCAGCGTAATCATTTTCCACTGTATCCCGCAATCAATCATAATTGAACTGCACCAGCGATTATTTATATAAATATTATCATTATTAAAACTTTCTACAAATCCTGCCTGCAAAAAAATGGACTTAAATTTTTTGTAAATTTTGCAAAATCAACTTTGGCAAACACGTTTAGCACAACGTTATCGCAATTATTTTTTATTGTATCAAGGTTATTGCCCAACCTGTCCCACTGTGCAATAAATCCAAATTCGGCAATATTTTCGGTTTTTATTTTGCCGTCCAAAATCATTCCAAAAAAATCTCGTTGAGTTTTAGTTGCTATTTTTCGCCAATCTACGGCATATTCCAAAAAAAAAGGAAGTTTTTTCGCCATTGTTTTGATATTGAGCCAAAGCCCCCTGCATATTCGGAATCGTATATTCTATCGACCCTTTACGAATGATTCCGGGCAAGGTCATCAACATCGTTCTGTATGGAAAAATACCGAAATTCAGTGTTAAATTTTGTGAATTGTCCACTTTTTTGCAGGCAAAATCCTGTTGAAATCTGTAATAGACCATTGGCTGAAATTTATAATCCTTAAAATCAGTACCGAATGGTATCATTGCAGTTACTCCTGCATATAGATTGTATTGTTTCTGCACTCCGATACCCACCATAGCGGTCAATCTGTTGCCGAAAAACATTATATTCGGGTTATAGGGCGAATAAAACGTGCGGTTGTCAAAATATGTCAGGTTGTCTATTTTGTAGATAAATTTCGGTTTTTCAGGTGCTGTGGCGATAGTATCCGCATTAATACTTTGCAAAGATGACAAAGTTAAGAGTAAAATCAACGTGTATTTCAGATTTTTCATAAAAAAAATTTGCAATGCAAAGGTAATATATTTTTTTATTTTAAAAATACTCAACTATTTTAGAACTTTTTATCATCATAGTCAGTTTTATTGAAAAAATATTGTTATTTTTGCAAACACTTTTTTAGTTTTTAATTTTTTTATTTTTTAAATATCATTTATGATAAATGCTCAGGATATAAAGAATGGAACGTGTATCCGAATGGACGGACAATTGTATTTTATTGTTGAATTTCTGCACGTCAAACCAGGCAAAGGCAATACTTTTATGCGTACAACGCTCAAAAACGTTATTGATGGACGTGTACTCGAACGCCGCTTTAATATCGGCGAAAAACTTGAAGACGTGAGGGTTGAACGCCGTCCGTATCAGTTTTTGTACAAAGAAGGTGAAGATTATATTTTTATGAATAATGATACTTTTGAGCAGCAACCTATTGCGCACGATTTGATTAACGGCGTTGATTTTCTACTCGAAGGGATGACGCTTGATGTGGTGTCCGATGCTACAACAGATACCGTTCTTTATGCGGACATGCCCATAAAAGTGCAGCAAAAAATCACTTATACCGAGCCGGGTCTCAAAGGCGACACTGCTACAAATGCTTCAAAAGCGGCTACTGTTGAGTCGGGGGCAACTATTCGCGTGCCGCTGTTTATCAACGAAGGTGAAACTATCGAAATTGACACTCGCGACAGTTCATACGTTGGACGGGTTAAGGCATAGTTTTTGTTGTTAAAAATAAATAATCCAACTAAAACCGATGAAAATTTTTATCGGTTTTTATGTTAAATTTTTTTTAAATATGATTATGAAAGCAATTTCTTTTTTTTCAATAATGCTTATTACTGTATTGATTACAGTTTCTTGTGTGGGTAAAGCGTCTTACGATAAGTTGAAATCACAAAATGATTCGTTGCAAAATATTAAGCAAACTATGGTGAGCGAATTAGACGACTATTATGCGGCGATGACAGAAATTTCCGACAATTTTGATAAAATTAAAGGTACGGAAAATGTGATTGCAGTAAGTTCGCAGGGCGAACTAAAAGGAGACCGCCGCACAAAAGTAATTAACGACTTGGAATATATCAATGATTTGATTAGCACAAACCGCGAAAAAATTGCCGACCTTCAGAGCAAACTGCAAAAAAGTAATTTTGCCTCAAGCCAACTGCACCAAACAGTTACTCGCTTGACAAACGAACTCAATGCAGCGCAGGAACGTCTGACAACCCTTGAAGACCTTTTACAGAAGAAAGATTCTCAAATTTTGTCGCTTAATACTTCGGTAGATTCTTTGAATCAACAAATTGGAACAATGGGCGAAAATATTTCTTCTTTGGAAAACGAAAAATCTGCAAAGCAGCATATTATTGACGAACAGACTTACGAACTTAACTCTGCCTATTATGCAATTGGCACCGGAAGCGAATTGAAAAACGAAAAAATTCTTTCGGGGGGTGGACTTTTCAGCAAAGCAAAATTGCTCAAAGACAATTTTAACAAAAATTATTTTACTCGAATAGATATTTCCAAAACAAAACAACTGCCGCTAAATGCAAGCAAAGTGCAGATTTTGACAAATCACCCTGCAACCGCCTATGTGATTGAAAAGGCAAATCCAGCCGATAAAAATGATAAAACCTTAATTCTCAAAATTAATAATCAAAAAGAATTTTGGTCGTTAAGCAATTTTTTGGTGGTTGAGGTTAAATAAAAATATTTTTCTGACAAACTTTGCAACTTTGTTGCATGGGATACAGTATTATCTTTGTCGCATAATTTTTTTTGAATTGTGCGGCTTTTTTTTAAAAAATATTCGTCTGTTATAGCAAGTTTTATTTTACTTTTAATTTGTATTTTAATTGATAATTTTAATAATAAATTATTTGAAAATAAAACAATTCGCTTACTATGTTTTATTATTTCATATTTACCGGTAGCCCTGCCGGTTTTGCGTTATGCGTGGAAAGAGTTGCTTAACGGCTCGTTTTTCAACGAATTTTCACTGATGTCAATAGCAACTTTCGGTGCATTTTTTACAGGCGAATATCCTGAGGCGGTTGCAGTGATGCTGTTCTATTCGGTAGGAGAAATTTTGCAGGAAAACGCAGTAGCGGCGGCTCAAAAAAACATCAAATCTCTGCTTGAGGTGCGCCCGTCTATTGCCCGTGTATTAAGAAATTCTAAATACATTGAAGTTGCGCCCGAAAAGGTTAGAGTAGGGGAGAAGGTTCAAATTTTTTCCGGCGAAAAAGTACCCCTTGACGGAATAATGCTTTCGGAAAAAGGCAATTTCAATACCGCCGCTTTGACAGGTGAAAGTGTGCCGCACGCAATTCATTGCGGCGGACAAGTCCTTGCAGGAATGTTAAATACTGAAAATGTTGTTGAAATTCAGGTTACTAAACTCTTTTGCGACAGTTCGTTAGCAAAAATCATTGACATGGTGCAAAACGCAACTGAGCGCAAAGCACCTACCGAATTGCTTATTCGCCGTTTTGCTAAAATTTACACACCGATTGTATTTCTTTTGGCTGTGATGATTACCATTGTGCCGATGTTTTTTGTTCAAAATTATGAGTTTGGAAAATATCTTTATCGAGGACTTGTGTTTTTGGTTATTTCCTGTCCATGCGCACTTGTGATTTCCATTCCGTTAGGGTATTTTGCCGGAATCGGAGCCGCCTCGCATAACGGAATTTTATTTAAAGGTGCAAATTTTTTAGATATTATTAGTAAAATAAATACTGTCGTTTTCGACAAAACGGGAACTTTAACAAAAGGAATTTTTAAAGTTCAACAGGTCGTTTGTATTCAAATTGAAAAAAATGAATTTTTGGCAATGACAGCAGCAGTGGAGAAATTCTCAAATCACCCGATTGCCATTGCCATTGTTGAATATGCAAAAAATCTAAATTTTAACAAAAATTTTAATGTAGATAAAGTAAAAGAAATTGCAGGACATGGGATTGAATGTGTTGTAGATAATAAAACAATTGCCATTGGAAATATTAAATTAATGCAAAAACATAATGTTTTATTACCTGATAAAATTAATCAAATTAACGAATCCTTTACTTTTGTTGCAATTAATAATCAGTTTGCAGGATATATAATTGTAGCAGACGAAATTAAAGAAACTTCGGCACAAGCCGTTTCGGAATTGAAACAAAACGGGGTAAATCAAATTGTTATTCTAAGCGGCGACACTTCTCCAATAGTTGAAAAAACTGCTAAAGAACTGGGTATCACTGAATTTTATGCCGAACTTTTACCTGAAAATAAAGTTGAATTTGTAGAAAAATTGAAGAAAAATACACAAAATGCAGTTGCTTTTGTAGGCGATGGCATCAACGATGCTCCTGCGCTTGCCTTTGCCGATGTCGGAATTGCGATGGGCGCTATCGGAAGCGATTTGGCAATTGATGTCGCAGATATTGTGATACAAACCGACCAGCCTGCAAAAATTGTTTCGGCTATCAAAATTGCACGTGAGACAGCAAAAATAATAAAGCAAAATATCAGTTTTGCTATTTTGGTAAAAATTTTGATAATGGGCTTAGGAACTTTTGGGTTGGCAGGTATGTGGGCTGCAGTTTTTGCAGACGTTGGAGTGGCATTGCTTTGCGTTTTGAATTCAATTAGAGTACTGAAAATACAACGGTAATTGTCTATATGGCAAAATTACAATAATTATTTAAAAATTTAAAAATTTAATAATTGTACATTTTTTCGTTTTTTTGTAAATTTGCACCTTGATTATCTGTTTTATTAATTATAAATTATTAAAAAAAATGATAAGTTTAGTTAAAAATATATGTGTATTTTTTTTCTTTTTGTTTTGGGTAAGTCAAATAAACGGACAAAACACTAACAAACTTTATTTGGGATTTGGTTCGGGCTTTGATTATGGAGCAATAGTGGGAACCAAAATCGAGTATTTGCCAATAAAGCATTTGGGGATATTTGGTGGATTGGGTTGTAATGTAATATCTATCTGTTGGAATGCTGGAGGAACATACAAATTCCTACCTGATAATCGCGTTTCTCCTAATTTGATGCTTTTCTACGGATATAATGGAGCAGGATATGTATTATATGGATCTCGTATTCCTGTCACTTCATACGGACTAACTGTTGGTAGCAACATAGATTTCAAAATCGGGCATACGGGCAACAAAATAAGCGTGGGATTGCTGGTGCCTATCAGGTCGAAAAAAATTATGGACAAATATAATGCACTGAAAGAAGATCCTGGTCATGGTTTATTTGTTCCAATATTGCCGATAGGAATAACTGTTGGTTTTAATTTTAAATTAATTTGATAATAATGAATTCAAAAAAAAATAAAAATACGGGAATGACTTATTTTCGCGTAAAAGAAAAAACGGAATTAATAGATTTTTTACTTCAAAAGATGGGTGGTATGAGTAGGACGTCTGTTAAAAATCTTCTTTCACACCGCCAGATTTTTGTAAATGATAAAGTTACGACTCAATATAATTTTCAACTTAGTGAAAATGATAAGGTTTCCGTGATGTCCGCACGAGGAAATATTGAATTGACCCACCCAAAATTACGCATACTTTTTGAAGATTCATATATTATTGTTGTTGAGAAAAGGAACGGCTTACTTACAGTCAGCACCGGTAAAAGTGGCGAAATGACTGCTTTCTCCATCTTAAAAAATTATGTAAAAAAGCAGTCGGTACGTAATCAGATTTTCATTGTTCATCGCCTCGACCGCGAAACTTCGGGAGTGCTCGTTTTTGCCAAATCGCGTGAAATTCAACTCACATTGCAGGAAAATTGGCACACCATTGTTCTGCAACGCAAGTATTTTGCTGTTGTACATGGAGTTATGGCCAATCAGGAAGATATTTTGATTTCGTATCTTAAAGAACATCCCAAATCATTGAAAGTTCATTCGAGCAAAACAAATGATGGCGGACAAAAAGCTGTAACTCATTATAAATTAATAAAAACAAACGGTAAATTTTCGCTTTTAGAAATTAATCTCGAAACGGGACGCAAAAATCAAATTCGCGTGCATTTGAATGACATAGAGCATCCTATTGTTGGAGATAAAAAATACGGCTTGCAAATTAATCCGGTCAGTCGGCTGGCTTTACATGCTGCAGTTTTGGAATTTATTCATCCTGCAACTAATCTTCCTGTGCGATTTTCTTCGCCGATGCCAAAAGAATTTTTGCAATTATTAAGACAGAATTAATTTTTATTTTTGTTTAAAATAATTTATATCTTTGCAATTTGAAAACAGAAAAATTGTCAAAATATGAAGAATTATTTTCTAATAATTTTCTTAATATTTATTCCAAAAATAGCAAATATGCAAAATTATCAGCATCAACAGTATAGAATTGTAACATATAACGTTGAAAATTATTTTGATAATGTAATTGACTCTACAAATGTTGATGAGGAATTTTTGCCAGAAGGTGTGCGTCATTGGACTACCTCACGCTATAAAACCAAGCAAGTACGTATCGGAAAGGTACTTGTTGCAATTGGAGGTTGGACTCCGCCGCCGATAGTCGCTTTGTGCGAAGTGGAAAGCAAAAAATCGCTTGTGGATTTGATTCGTTATTCCGGTTTGAAGTCTTTTAATTATCAGTTTGTTCATTATGATTCGCCCGATGTGCGTGGAGTTGATGTGGCGTTACTATATCGTCCGCAGCAGTTTAAAATCATTTATAGCAAGCCAATTCACATTCATTTTCCAACTGCTCCTGATGTTAAAACACGCGATGTGCTGTTAGTATCGGGAAAAGTGCCAAGCGGAGATACTTTACATATTTTTGTCTGTCATTTGCCATCGCGCCTCGAGGGTGAGTTAGAGTCGGAAAATCGCCGTATTTTTGTGGCACAAACAATTCGCAATCAGGTAGATACGTTGATATCTGTATATAAAAATCCGAATATTATAATCATGGGTGATTTTAACGATTATCCTGATAATAAAAGCATTACTCAGACCCTCCATGCTGAACAGCTTACCTCAAATCCTCAACCTGATAAACTTTATAACCTTGCACTACCATTGCACCTTGCAGGAGAAGGTACATACAAACATGCCGGGCAATGGGGAATGCTCGACCAGTTTATTGTTTCGGGTAATTTGCTTAATATTAAAAACCGCTTTTACACGCAGCAGCAAGACGCACATGTTTTTAAAACAGATTTCTTGCTCGAAAAAGACGAGTCTGACCTTGGGACAAAACCTTTTCGTACATACAACGGATATACCTACAACAATGGATACAGCGACCACCTTCCACTTTATGTCGATTTCTGGTTCAAGCAGGAAGAAGATGAATAAAAACAACTTCAACTTCAAGTTTTTTTACGCATATTGAATTGTTTGTATATCCCCGCAATTTTGTACACAAAAAAATCATTTTTTTTGACAATAAAACAGTATTTTTGCAAAAAATATGTTTTTAAAAACAATTTCCATATTGAATTACAGGAATATTGCGGATGCAAATTTAGTTTTTTCGTCCAAAATAAACTGTTTTATAGGCAATAATGGCGTAGGGAAAACCAATTTGCTTGACTCTATTTACTATCTCTCGTTTTGTAAAAGTCATTTTAATTCCATTGATAATCAAAATATTAAGCACGATTCGGATTTTTTTATGCTAAATGGCAAATACGTTTTTGCCGATGCTGACACCGAAACCGAAATTTCGTGCGCTCTAAAACGGCGGCAGCGCAAAATTTTTAAATGTAATAAGAAAGAGTATGAAAAACTTGCCGACCATATTGGGCTGTTGCCGCTGGTACAAATTTCGCCGGACGATATTGCGCTTATTGCCGAAGGAAGCGAAGAGAGAAGGAAATTTGCAGATGGGGTAATTTCTCAATATAATAAATTGTATCTTAATAAGTTAATTGCATATAACAACGCACTTTCTCAACGAAATTCTTTATTAAAAAATGAAAAAATCGACGATACATTGCTTGACGTTTTAGAGGAGCAAATGTCGGAAAACGGTAACTATATTTTTTTAGAAAGAAAGGAATTTTTGGAAAAATTTATTCCTGTTTTTCAAGAATTTTACAGCAAAATAGCCGTTGATAATGAGAATGTTACAATAAACTACCTTTCGCAACACGCCGGAAGCGACAATCTTTTGGATAAAATGAAAGCAGCCCGCCAGCGCGATAAAATATTGGGATTCTCAACTGTTGGCATCCATAAAGACGATTTGGAATTTCTGCTTTGCGATTTTCCAATTAAAAAATTCGGGTCGCAGGGGCAGTCCAAAACTTTTGTCATTGCGCTAAAACTTGCTCAATTTGCTTTTCTGAAACAAATAAACGGTTTTTCGCCAATTCTTTTACTTGATGATATTTTTGATAAACTTGATGCTAATCGCGTAGAACGAATTGTGGAATTAGTGAGCGAAAAAATGTTTGGGCAAATCTTTATTACAGATACCAATCGCAAGCATTTGGATGAAATTTTGCAAAAAAATACGGATAATTTTCTTATTTTTGAAATAGAAAACGGCAATATTTCTTAAAAAGTAAAATTTTTTATCTAATTTTGTGTTTCTATTTTTTTTATATTAATTTTAATAAACAATTAAATTACAGACAATTATAATTATTAAATTTTTCAATAAATTATGTTTGAATCCTTATCGGAACGACTTGAGAGGTCATTTAAAATACTCAAAGGCGAAGGCAGAATAACCGAAATTAACGTTGCCGAAACGCTCAAAGATGTACGCAAGGCATTGCTTGATGCAGACGTAAATTATAAAACTGCCAAAACATTTACCGAAACTGTCAAAGAAAAAGCGATGGGACAAAATGTACTTAAATCGCTAAAACCCAATCAGTTAATGATAAAAATTGTGCGAGACGAACTTGCGCTTTTGATGGGCGGCACAAATACCGATATTAACCTCAAAGGTAATCCGTCTGTGATTCTAATGTCCGGTTTGCAGGGTTCGGGTAAAACGACTTTTTCGGGCAAACTTGCTCACATGCTGAAAACAAAACGTCATAAAAAGCCGCTTTTGGTGGCGGCAGACGTGTATCGCCCGGCGGCTATTGAACAACTGAAAACACTTGGCGAGCAATTGAATATTCCCGTTTTTGCCCAAGAGGAAAATAAAAATCCTGTGAAAATTGCTGAAAATGCTGTCAAATATGCGAAAGAATCAGGTTTTGATGTGATAATTGTTGATACGGCGGGACGTTTGGCAATAGACGAACAAATGATGAACGAAATTGCAGCGATAAAAAAGGCAATTTCTCCACAGGAAATTTTGTTTGTTGTGGATTCGATGACCGGACAGGATGCAGTAAATACGGCAAAAGAGTTTAACGAGCGTCTTAATTTTGACGGAGTTGTATTGACTAAACTCGACGGCGATACTCGCGGCGGTGCGGCACTCTCAATTAGGTCGGTGGTTGAAAAACCTATAAAATTTGTCGGAACAGGTGAAAAAATGGACGCACTCGACATTTTTTATCCCGAACGAATGGCTGACAGAATTTTGGGAATGGGCGACATCGTTTCTTTTGTAGAACGTGCGCAGGAACAATATGACGAGGCTGAGGCGCGGCGTATTAGTAAAAAATTGGCAAAAAATCAATATGATTTTAATGATTTCCTTTCGCAAATTCAGCAGGTAAAAAAAATGGGTAATATGAAAGAACTGATGTCGATGATTCCCGGAGTAGGTAAAACATTGAAAAATACGGAAATAGATAACAATGCTTTTAATGGAACAGAGGCAATAATATTGTCGATGACACCAAAAGAACGCGCAAATCCACATCTACTCAACGGTAGCCGCAAACAGCGCATTGCCTCAGGCAGCGGGAAATCGATTACGGAAGTCAATCAATTGCTCAAACAGTTTGACCAGGCAAGTAAAATGATGAGAATGGCTCAAAGCGGAAAACTTGGTAAGATGAAAAGTAAAAGATAATATTTTTGTAATATAATGAACGACAAACGATTACTACCTCCGCTGCTTACTATTATCGGTTTGATAATTGTAGTGCTTGCCCAAAGGATTTTCAGACAAACAAGTGTTTTGTATTTAGTTTTTCTGTCGGTGGCATTTATTATTTTTATTATTTCTTTAATTTTAACAATTAAATTTCGGAGAAAAAAATAAAAAAAATCAATATAAATTTACTAAATGCCTCTCGCCATCTTAACCTAATTACCTGATTTGTTCAAGCATTACATTTTATAAATCGGCTAAGATTGTTTGCAAGCGGGTCGCAGAAATTTTCGGGAGACTTTGCTCAATATTGACAACTTTGCTCTTAGTCCGATTTTCTTTGCCGACTGTTGACAGAGTAAAGGTGGAGAAGTCCATTAAAATAACATGAAAGTAGCAAACGAGCGAGTTGTGTCGATAAAAAAGTCGTGAAAAATGAAATGTTGGTAAATAGGTAATATTTTTTTGTGCGTATGTCTATTTTTTGTATTTTTGCAGTAGAAAATAATAATAATATGGAATTAACGATAAACATAGGGTATCCACAAGTTTTGAAATTGGTTGGGCAACTTCCTGAAAAAGACATTCAAAAACTTGCAAAACATATTCAAAACAAATATACAATTTCTACAAAAGAATGGATACGCCCCCAAAGACATACGCCAATA
>WQYU01000024.1 GCA_009781075.1 Paludibacter sp.
ATGGAAAGCAGAATTACATTTTGTACCCACGGTACAAAATAGGGGTTGCCCAAATGTTTCTACCAACATTTCGTCCCAAATGGGACTTGATTAGAAATTTAATTTAAACATAATATTTTATAACTAAAAATTTAATTTAAAAAAGAAGAAAATGGAAAAGAAGAATCTTTTTTATGTAATGGCAACCGCTGCGTTGCTATTGAGTAATGGCGCGTTTATGAGCGCACAGGTAACGGTTGGGAGTGACAAAACTCCTGAAAAATTTGCGCTGCTTGAATTGATTAGCGGCGACAACAAAGGTTTGCGGCTTCCGCACATGACAACAGAAGAACGAAATGCAATGGCAAATGATGCCTTTAAAGCAAGTATAGAGGCACAAGGCTTGCAGATTTTTAACACAACCACATACTGCGTGGAGACATGGAACGGCTCTGCGTGGATTGAACAGTGCGCTCCACCACCAATTCTTGAAGTTAATCCTGAAAATCTGATGTTTACACATGTAGCAGGCGGAGGAGGCGACCAAACGGTTACCGTAACAACCAACCAGCCGAGTTGGACTGTGGCAGACGCGCCATCGTGGGTTAGTTGGGCTATATCCAACAATACGCTTATTGTAAATGTTCCAAATGCTAATAGCGGCGTTGTACCACTGACAGGAACTATAATCATTACTGCCGGCACACTGACCGCTACAATTTATGTTACGCAGGGGATAGATTTAAGTAAAATTACAGAAGGCGGAACACTGCCTGCAGACACCTATATCGGTGCGTTTTGGAGATACAACCAGAAAGGTGAACGTATCATCCGTATTAGAGGCATAGCCGCCGCCGATGCAGGTGCGTGGACGGCTTCGGTGGGCTGGTATGATGGACAATGGAACGCTGCGGGCGGTGACGGCATCATATTCAGCACCGACCCAACTACTGATACTGGTGTTAACTTCAATGCTGCTGCAACTCCGGCTGATATGAACGTCCCTGCCAACGACTCGATATATTCTGTAACAGGATCTGCTGTCTCTGCCAGCGGCACTGTAACTAGCGGCGGCATAATATTGTTTCGCATCGGCTTACAGAAAAAATTTACGGCATATAAACCTGACGACAACGCCAGTCCAAACCCTGCACGTTACGCTGTGGTGATACTCAGTTACGCAAACAACACCAAAGTACAGGAGATATTTATCCGACAGGGAGAGGGGGCGGATTATGTGATGACACCGACTGATGCCATCAACAGTGGCGGGATGAACAATCCTGCAGGATTTGGGGCGCGCCCTGCAGCGGTGAAGTTCTCACCATACAACCTTACAGCGACTAACTTGAACACATCGGTGACTGTTAATGGTGGTACATGGACTGTCTATCCTACTCAGGCAGGCGCTTACTTTCAATGGGCAAATCAGGCAAATCTACGTTATGCGTATGATCCTTATACTGCAAATGTTCCCGCAGGAATAACCTGGGATGATACTCCCCAAGCCGCATATTGGAATACCTTGGGCGACACCCACGAGACCTGTCCTGACGGTTACCGCCGTCCCAACGATGGGATAACTAACAATGTCGTTACGACTACTTCTGCCTCTGCTTCCGGTTCCGAGATGCGTCAGTCCTTGTGGTGGTATCCTCAGACAAGCACCGGTTATTCCGATTTCAACAATTCTGTTTGGGGTTACTACGCTGACGGTTTCTTCGACCGCAGGCAGATTACGAATGGTGTGGGTACTAATCCGGGAACAGGTTCTTCCGTTTCTACCACTAACTACCAGATAGCACATAGGGGGCGCTTGTTCTATAACCCAACTACTAACGCTTCTCTGTTCTTTCCCGCTGCGGGATATCGCCACTACACCATGGGCGTGTTGTACTACCTGGGCGACTTCGGGTATTACTATTCGAGTTCATCCAGTGGGATGGGGACACCGTGGTACTTGGGCGCGCGCATCAACATGGCTGCAGCGCTTGCCATGTATAGTACCTACGGCTTGTCTGTACGCTGTG
Organism: Paludibacter sp.; assembly: GCA_009781075.1. Taxonomy (GTDB): domain Bacteria; phylum Bacteroidota; class Bacteroidia; order Bacteroidales; family Paludibacteraceae; genus WRGS01. The sequence goes on from WQYU01000024.1 coordinate 2,010, forward strand.
TGAAGAAATAGAGTGTAGATATTAGAGTGTAGATAAATTGCAGGGTCGCAATATATGCGGCGCTGCTTTTTTGTTTTTATTAACACAGCACATTTTTAGAAACATGTACGTTTTGCGTTTTCAGAGTATTAAGTTTTTTTTAAAAGAATTTTTACATTTGTGATTTTTCATTAATTTTGCACACTTAAAACATGTTTTTAAGGAAAAATGAAAGATACAAAATATATTTTTGTTACAGGTGGGGTTACTTCTTCTTTGGGGAAGGGAATTATTGCCGCCTCGTTGGGGAAATTGTTGCAAGCCAGAGGTTTCTGTGTTACCAATCAGAAACTTGACCCTTATATTAATGTTGATTCCGGAACGCTCAATCCGTATGAACATGGAGAATGCTATGTTACCGTTGACGGGCATGAGGCGGATTTGGACTTGGGGCATTATGAGCGTTTTTTGGATGTTGAAACACACAGGGCGAACAATGTTACCACAGGGCGCATTTATGAAAATGTGATTAGCAGGGAACGCCGAGGCGATTTTTTGGGGAAAACCGTGCAGGTCGTGCCGCATATTACCGACGAGATAAAACGCAATATCAAATTGCTTGGGACACAGGGTAATTTTGATTTTGTAATTACTGAAATTGGCGGCACTGTCGGAGATATTGAGAGTTTGCCATACATAGAAAGTGTGCGCCAACTTAGATGGGAATTGGGGCGAAACTGCTTAATTATTCATTTGACTTATGTCCCATTTCTTGCTGCGGCAAAGGAACTTAAAACCAAGCCAACGCAACACAGCGTAAAATCGTTGCAGGAACAGGGTGTGCAGCCTGATATTCTGGTGCTGCGAACCGAACACGAAATTTCAAAGGAAATGCGTGAAAAAGTTGCTTTGTTTTGCAACGTTGAACCTTCTGCGGTGATGCAAAGTATTGATGTGCCGACAATTTACCGCGTGCCGTTGAATATGCAGAACGAAAAACTTGACGAGGTAACATTACAAAAACTTGGATTTGACCTGAATAAAACGCCTGCTCCGGATATGGAGAAGTGGATTTTGTTTGTTGAAAAACTTGAAAATGCAAAGCAGGAGGTAAGGATAGGGCTTGTAGGGAAATATGTGCAATTGCAGGATGCCTACAAGTCAATCATAGAATCGTTAATTCATGCGAGTGCATACAACGATAGAAAATTGAAGTTGAAACTTATTCTTTCCGATAAAATTACAGAGGAAAATGTTAAGAAAGAACTTGCCGACTTACACGGAATAATCATTGCGCCTGGTTTTGGGCAGCGTGGAATGGAAGGCAAATTTGCCGCTATAAAATATGCTCGGCAAAACGATATTCCTTGCTTTGGAATTTGTCTTGGAATGCAGGCAATGTGTATTGAATTTGCGCGAAATGTTCTCGGTTTTTCAGATGCTAACAGTACCGAAATTGACCGACACACCTCTCATAACGTGATTGATATTATGGACGAGCAAAAAAATATTCTGAATCTGGGAGGGTCGATGCGTTTGGGCGCATATAATTGTCATTTGAAAAAAGGCACGAAGGTTTTTTCCATTTATAAAAAAGAAAATATCAACGAACGCCATCGTCATCGTTTTGAATTTAATAATAAATATAAAGATGACTTTGAAAGTAATGGAGTGATTTGCAGCGGTTTAAATCAAGAATCCAATCTTGTGGAAATTATTGAATTGAAAAATCACCGATGGTTTATCGGCGTGCAGTTTCACCCTGAATACAGCAGTACGGTAGTAAATCCTCATCCGCTTTTTGTTAATTTTATCAAAGCAGCAATTGAGGATAATAAGTGAAAAAGAATTTTAAATTAAATTAAAAAAATATGAAACGTTTGTTTTTTTCTATTGTTTTAAGTATTAGTATTTTAACAAATATTTTTGGGCAATTAAATCTGTCGTTTTCATCGCCGGATGCATTGTTTTTTCAGGCAAAAGAATTTTTTACGGAACAAAAATACTCGGCATCAATGCGATATTTTGAAGAATTTTTGGTACAAAATCCTGCTGCCGACAAGGCGCAACTGCTTGAGGCAGACTATTATATTGCCGCCAATGCTTTTTATCTGCAATCGGACAATGCCGAAAATTTACTCGATGCACATATATTCAAATATCCGAACACGCCTTTTGCCGACCACACAGATTTTATGCGCGGGGTGATTGCTTATTCGCAGAGGCGGTATCAGGATGCGCTCAAATTGTTTAGATATATTGACGATGAGCAACTTACTGATTATGAACAGGTTGATTTAAAACTTTATGAGGGTTATTGCAATATTGAAACGCAAGATTATGAGGCGGCTCGCAATAATTTTTTACAACTCAAAAAGATGAATACGCGCTACAACAACGCTGCAACCTACTATTACGCATATTCGGAATACATGCTCGGCAATTATGATGCCGCACTCCCTGATTTTCAGGCAATTGCGGAAATTCCACAATACGAAAAGATTGTGCCTTATTATTTGACACAAATTTATTTTACAAAAAAGAACTATGCAAAAGTGAAAGAAAATGCCGATTATTTATTGAAAAATAATATTGATAATCAGAATAATGCGGAAATTTATCGTATTTTGGGTGAAATTGCTTTTGAAGAAAAAGATTATCCTTCTGCAATTACAAATTTGAAAAATTATGAAAAAATGTTTCCGCAAGTTGTTCGGAACGACATGTATATATTGGGATTAAGTTATTATAATACAAAAGATTATAAAAATTCTACTACTTATTTATCGAAAGTAACAACCGAAAAAGACAGCATTGCCGAAAATGCTTATGTTTATCTTGGCAATGCATACGTCCATTTGGGAGACAAAAACAATGCACGAATGGCATTTCAGGCGGCTTTGGAAACAAATTTTAATGATGCAGTGAGAGAGGAGGCGATGTTTAACTATGCACTGACAACCTACGAAACAACCCCCGGACTTAATTCTTCTGAGAAAACAAAAAGTACGGCGATTTTCGGCGAGTCGATTAAGGCATTTGAAAATTTTATACAAAATTTTCCCAAATCCAAACATATTGACAATGCGTATAACTATTTGACTTCAATATATTTATCTACACAGGACTATACGGCGGCTTTAAATTCTATAAATAAAATTCAAAAACCAAATGCGCAAATGCTTGATACAAAGCAATATCTGTATTATCGTTTAGGAATTATTGATTATAATCAAAATAAAATTAATACCTCAATTGAATATTTTACCAATGCCGTCAATACTACAACAACGGGGAAATATACAGCCGAAGCGCTATATTGGCGCGGTAATGCCTACTACAAACAGGGAAAATATGAGGAATCAGGAAAGGATTTTCAAAAATTTTTCGACAATACCAATTCAATAATAAGTGAAAACCTGACATCTGCCAATTATAATTATGCCTACGACTTTTTTGCACAAAAAAACTATGCACAGGCAAAAGAATGGTTTTTGAAATATATTAATTTAGAAAAAAACAAAAAATCAAATACTTATGCCGATGCACTCAATCGTTTGGGAGACAGTTTTTTTGCAGAACGTGATTTTGCTAAAGCCGACAGTTATTACTCTCAGGCAGCCGCTTCAAACCTTGTCGGAGCCGATTATGCGATGTTTCAATCGGGGTATGTAAAAGGGCTGCAAAAAAATTATGACGAAAAAATTACAAGGTTAATCGAGTTGAATACAAAATTTCCGGATTCGCAATATTCGCCGCAGGCAATGTTTGAAATCGGACGGGCATATATCATGAAAAATAATGATAATATGGCGATTACGACCTACAATAACTTGATTCAAAAATATCCGAATACTCAAATGGCACGCCGTGCCTCATTGGAAATTGGGATGATATATAATAATGAAGGCAAAACTAATGACGCAATAACTGCTTATAAATCAGTAATTTCCAAACATCCGGGCAGCGAAGAGGCATACGCCGCCCTTGAAGCATTGGAGGCGATTTACATTGAACAGAATAACACGCAGGCATATCTGAATTACACAGCCACACTTGGACAGATGGGCAAACGAACTGTACAATATGCAGACAGCATTTCGTATTTAGCCGCCCAAAGGCAATATATCGGCGGAAATTTCAGCGGCGTAATTCCTTCATTGGAAACATATTTGCAGAGATATTGCCCCGGCGGACGCGATTGCATAACCGCACAATATTACCTTGCCGACAGTTATTATCAAATAAACGACAGGGAAAATGCTTTGCGTATTTTTATGGAAATTGCTAACTCAAGTCCAACCCAATACACAGAAACAGCCGTTATGCGTTGTGCTGAAATAACTTACGACGAAAAAAATTATTTCCAATCGCTTTTGTATTTCAAAAAACTGCTTACTTTTGCTCAAACAAATGAAAATAAAAATGCAGCACGTTTAGGAATTTTGCGGTGCAGTTTTTTGTCAAATGATTATCAATCAACTATTTCCATTTCAAACGAAATTATTGCTGATAATACATCTTCGGAAGGAATAAAAAGTGAGGCGCTTTTCTGCCGTGCAAAATCATATATTGCTAATAATCAAAATGATAGAGCATTTGAGGATTTGAAAATTATTGCACAAAATACACAAACAGAAAACGGCGCAGAGGCAAATCTCCTGCTGGCGCAGTATTATTTTGATAAAAAACAATTAGACATTTCGGAAAAAACCATAGAAGATTTTATCGACAAAGGAACTCCATATCCGTATTTCCTTGCGCGGTCGATGGTTTTGCTGGCAGACATCAGCATTGAACGCAAAGATGATTTTCAGGCAAAACAATATTTACTTTCTTTGCAACGCAATTATACAACTCAAGATGATGTTCAGCCAATGATTTTAGAACGGCTTGCAGCCATTGAGCAGCGCGAAAAAGCAAAATTAGTACATTGAAATAAACATTAGGTAACTATATATGAAAATATCTGCAAAGCACAAAAAATATTTGAAATTATTGAAATTTAATGTAATTTTGCGCTTCGGTTTTAAATATAATTTTAAAAATGACATAAATTAATACAAAATAAAAGACATATAAACAAAACGGCTGCTTCAAAAGTGAGTAGCCGCTTTTATTTATTTTTAAATTCAAACAAAACAATATTTTCAAAATAAAATACTAACTTTGCAAAAAAATAACTTTATGGAACAGATAATAGTTAAAATGTCGCAGAGGGAATACAAACGATTTTTAGCTTTTAAGCAGGCAGATAAAATTGTCAATGGTATTCGGCGCAGTATGCGTGAAGTAAGTGAAGCACGTATAGGCAACATCAAACTTAAATCCGCCCGACAATTAGCGTATGAACTTTGAAGTTACAAATGAATTTGAAAAGGCGTTAAAAAAGTTAGGGAAAAAATATAAATCACTGAAAAATGATTATGAAAATTTTCTCAATGAATTGGAAAAGAATCCATTTTTGGGTGATGAAATTTTCCCAAACTGCCGAAAAGCACGAATGTCTATAAAAAGCAAAGGCAGAGGTAAAAGCGGTTGAGCGCGAATAATTTTCTTTATTGAAATTATAGATGATAATATTGTGTTGCTGTACGCTTACGATAAATCAGAAATGGAAAATATTCAAACGGCATTTGTCGAACAGATTTTAGAATCGTATCATAAAGAAAAATAAAACACAAATTTGATAGAAAAATCAGCATTTTTTTATCAAATTTATTTGGGGATATTTTATTATAAGTTACTAAAATTCGATATAATTTATTTATTATGAGTAAAATAGGCATTATAATAGAACGCGAATATAAAACTCGTGTAGTAAAAAAATCGTTCATCATTGTAACATTGATAACACCTGTATTGATGGTGTTGCTAATGGCGGGACCAATGTTAATTAATATGATGGGAGATTCAAACGAACGAAATATTACTGTAATCGACCAAACCGGACTTTATCGCAATGTGTTGCAAGACAGCACAAAATATCATTTCGTTTTTGCCGACCAAACACCCGACGAAATCCGCACATCATCCGCAAGTACAAAAAAAAATGCAATGACAGCATTGCTTGTAATTACCGATACTTTGACAAAAAATCCCAAAGCAGCAACTATTTATTCGCATCAGCAAATTGATATTGATACTAAGAATTATATCTCAAATATCCTTGACAAATATGTAGAACACGAAAAACTCCTTTCGTACAATATTCCCAATATTAAGCAAATAATAGATGATTCAAAGGCAAATATCGACATCAAAACAATTCGTTGGAGCGACGATGGTACCGAAAAAATCGGTTCCTCTGAACTTGCTTTAGCGCTTGGAATGATAAGTGCATTTTTGATTTATATGTTTATTGTGATTTATGGCTCGCAAGTGATGACAAGCGTTATTCAAGAAAAAACCAATAGAATTGTTGAAGTTATTGTCTCGTCAGCCAAACCATTTGAGTTGATGATGGGTAAGATAATTGGCGTGGCGCTGGTTGGGCTGACGCAAATGCTGATTTGGGGAATACTCGTTAGTGTGCTTTATGGAGCGGCAATGGCTATTATGTCGCCGCAACTGATGCAACAAACCTCCGAACTAACTGCCACAATGGGCAATGGACAGATGTCTGCAATAAGTACAGGGGCGATGGGAGATATATTCGGTGCATTGCAGGGAGTGAATTTTTTGCAGATTGGAATATTGCTAATAATTTACTTTTTGGGTGGCTATCTGCTCTATGCTTCGTTGTTTGCAGCATTGGGGTCGGCTGTTGATAGCGAAACAGACACGCAGCAATTTACAATGCCGTTGATGATGCCGATGATTTTTGCCATTTTTGCCGGAATTTATGCCTCACAACATCCTGATACATCTTTGGCATTTTGGACTTCGCTTATTCCTTTCACCTCCCCTGTGGTGATGATGGCGCGTTTGCCTTTTGGAGTCGATGCTTGGCAAATTGCGCTGTCAGTGGCTTTGTTGGCGCTTTCGTTTTGGGGTTCTACTTGGCTTGCCGCAAAAATCTACCGAACAGGAATCCTTATGTACGGCAAAAAACCCTCGTGGAAAGAACTGTGGAAATGGCTGAAATATTGATGCTAGTGTTGTTATAAACATTTTTTTCAATCAGAAAATTATATAATTTACAAAAAATATTTACACAAATAAATGTCATAAAGTATTAATATTCAATAAAATACAAATACACTATGTGTAACTTTCAATTACGATTTATATAAAATTTAACATAAAATCAGTAATTTACAAATGTAATTTATTAATATTATTACTGTTGCGTTAATTTTTAACATTCAGTTGTAATACCATTTATAAACATAAATCGACCTAATATTTTTTGAGGATAAAAAAATCGGTTTATTAGGTTTAGATTCAGACTTTTACGATGCAAAAATTTTTGATTATTTGGAAAATGAAAATAGAAAGATTGACTATATCACGGCAGTACCGATGTATCTTACGGTTCTACGCAAAATTGCGACACAAAATCTTAGCAATTCCTACAATCATCGAGCTAAACGATAATAAAACAATTGTCAATCTTGCCCTACACATTACGCGTAGAAGTTGGATTGCCAAAATGTACGACCGTATTGATCAAATGAATATTATGACAGGCTAATGGACTTTTTGGGATAATTTGATGAATTATCCCAGTTAAACTACAAAATTAATTTTTTTTTTTAAAACTCGCAATTTGCCGAAATCCCGATTTGTATCGGTTTGCCCCTTTGAACAAAAGAATTTCCTATTGACTTAAAATAAAAAGTGTTATAATCGGTATTTGTCAGGTTTTTGCCCCACAAACTAATACGCGCGCGGTGTTGCACAAAAGAAATTTGCGCTCCCAAAAGTCCGTAAAATGGCTGAGAAATCACATTGTCTTCATTCCAAAAAATTTTTCCAACGCCTTGCCCATTCGCTTGAAATACAATTTTTTCCAAAAAAGATGAATTTATAAAAAGATTATATTCTCCGATGAGTGAAATTGTATTTTGCGGAGCATACGGGACAAAATTACCTGCATAATCGTTGTTCCCGTCATTAAATTTCAAAAATTTCGCATTTGTATAACCGTAATTTGCAATAATATTAAATTTTTTAATGGAATATTTTGCCGAAAATTCTGCACCGTAACTGCGCGTATGCCCTGCATTCGACATTTTTCTGCCCGTAGATTTTCCCGGAGGGAAAACCGTCAGTTGCTGATTGGTACAATCAATATAAAACAATACAATATTTGTTATTAATTTATTATTCAATAAGTTAAGCGTAGTTCCAATTTCATAATTCCAACTGAACTCCGGCTTATATGGTACGTCTGTAATTGTAGAATTTGTACTTTGGTCTGGGTAAACGCCGAATTGTTTCATCAAATCGGCTTGCATTTTCGATTGCAAAATATCGGAAAAAATCTGCGTATTAAACCCTCCTGCTTTGTAACCTCTTGCCAATGAGAAATATATATTATTTTTACCAAAAAGGAACATAGTGGAAAATTTTGGTAAAAGTTCTGTAAAATTAATAGAAGCAGTGCCGCTCATTTTGGTATTTACTTCTTTAACATTTTGCCATGCAGTATAATTTACAAATATTTTTGAGAAATTATAATAATTAATAAAAACGTATTCGTAATCGAGGCGCAACCCTGCTGTAAAAACCCATTTTTTAAAATTAACAGACGATTGATGATAAGCCGAAAGCCCAAAATTTGGCAAGGAAAAATCACTGTGAATAACAAAATTATCCTCTTGCAGGCTTATCTCGCCTTGCGGGTCAATAATATGAATTCCTTTATTTGCATTTGCAAGAATCAAAGAGTCGATTCCTGTTTGCTTGAAAGTAACCGGTGCACTCATTTTTAGCGATTTATAAAACCCAAAGACTCCACTAATCCACTGCCAATGTGTGTCCTCTCTGTTCGATTTTATAACAATTTCCTGAGTAAGCGCTTTTTCATTCTGTTTTTGAGTTATGGTAAAATACGATTGCGGCAAAAAATCCTGGTCGAGGGTCATTCTGTCGTTCAGATATTGAAAACTTGTTGTACTTTCTGCAATAATATTTGAGTTATGATAACGAAAAGTCAATCCGTTAGCAATAACCAATCGGTCGTAAAAGCATGGGTCGTTATGATTAATCGGCAAAATTTTATTGTTTTGTAAATCGTATTGCGAATATGCAAACCCGTTTTGTTTTACAGAATTGAACGAAAGCGTATAGTCTGCAGTAAGATTTTGGTTAATCAAATGAACATAACGCAGGCGTGCACCGTCAGAAATAAAATTGTCGGCTTTTTCTCCGTCATATATATTTGTAAAAAAGCCATCGCTTTGACGGTGATTGAGAGAAATCGACATCGCAACTTTTTTGGTAATTTTTTTGTAAGCCGAAAGCGACACATCAAAAGTATTTTCGTTGGCGTAACTTGCCGCAAATCTTGTTCCTTCAAACGAAAATGGAGATAGTGTAAAAACATTAATTACTCCACCCACAGAATTACGTCCGTAGAGTGTTCCTTGCGGACCTCGCAAAACTTCTATTTTTGCAATATCATAAAAATCAAAGTCGTAACCATTTTTGTTCAATACAGGAATATTGTCGATATACAGCGCCATTGAGGGCTGATCGATTCGCGCTCCGAGACCTCTGATATAAAGCGAACTTGTCATTTTGGAACCATAGTCGGGCTGAAAAAAATTAGGCGTAACAAGTGATAAATCTTTCGGACTTTCAATGCGCTGATTTTCAATTTGACGAAGTCCAAAAACCGAACTCGATGCCTGTTGCTCAAAAAGCCCCTGTTGTTTTATTGGAGCAACAATCTCAATTTCATCAAGAGTGTGAATGCTGTCGGGCAAATCGGCTGATGGTGGCAACAAAGTAGCGCATATTCCTAAAAGAAGAGATAAAGTCATTTATTTTTAAAAAATATTTTATAATAAAAATGCAACAATGCAAAAGTACAGGTTTTATTTTAAAGTGCAAAAAGAGTTTAGGCATACGAAACATATAACTTATAACAGTTTCGTTTTTAACATTCAAATTTGTAATTCCATTTCGGAAGGAATTTATTGAAAATTACCGGCATTGTTTTCATGAACTCTTCCGATATTTTTTTACATTTGCCAATAACGAAATGGATGAATCTTTTGCCATATCTATCAACAGCAATCCATATCCAATAATAGTTTTTTTTGAACCGATATAAGAGTACATTTCATCAACTTCAACCATTTCTATTTGCTGACTATCAGAGTGCAACTCCTGTACTTTTTTGCCAAAATCTCTTATCCAATTCAACACCGACACATTGCTGACCCCTAAAATTCTCCCTATGGAGCGAAACCCCAAACCTTCAAGATACAAGTGCAATGCTTGTTTCTTTTGTGATTTTGGTTTGGCTGTCGATTTAATTTCTACTGTATAATTACAACTGCATCCTTTACATCTATAGCGTTGTTTGCCATTTATTTTGCCGGATTTTACGCTATACGAACAACTACATTTTGGACAATTCATAAACTTTTTTTGCTGCAAAGATAGTAAATATATATTTAATTAGCAGTGCCAATATTTTCGTGTGAGTTAGAGTCTCATCTTGCGCACAAATTCATATATATTAAAAATCGAGTGTTTTTTCAATTTTACAGATTTTTTCGATTGTGCCACACTTGATACGAATTTACAATATTTTGCCATAAAATATAAGCGCCAGGTCCGATTGATGCAACAGGATTGAGATACATTTGGCACATCCACATTCCGAGAATTGTGTTTTTTTGACCTAAACTTTGTCCGCCGGCGATTTTATCATTATATTTTGCGCCAATTGACTTCCCCGTAAAAAACATTATAAGGCAAATTGCAAGCGCACCGGCGGCAATAATTATTTCTATGTTGTAGTTTTTCGCATCCTGCTCCAAAATAAAATCAACACATCTTCCGACAGCAATTGCAAGGGCAAGCGTCCATAAATAAAACGAAATGCCAGAATGACGTACAATTTTTATATTAACTTTTGGTACAAAATGACGGCAAAATTGTGCCAAAATCATCGGTAACAGCATCATCATTGCCAATCGTTTTAAAATATTAAGGAAAGCGAGCAAAAAACTGTTTTCTGTACCGGGATGATGATAAATAATTGGGAAAAAAAGAGGCACAAAAATCGCTACAGCGACATTTATTATTAAACTATAAGCAGTAACGCTGGCAATACTTCCTCCAAGCATTCCCGTAATAACGGGCGCAGATGTTGCTGTTGGAGTGAGCAGACATATCATAAGTCCCTGAGCCACAACTGGATGAAAAGGTAAGACTATCAAATAAAGTAGTACGCAACCTACAATTTGAACGAGCACAAGTAAAATGTGCATCTTTGAGAACCTGATATGGCGTACCGAAACTCCGCAAAAAGTAATAAACAGCATCGTAAAAATCAGATAAGACATTAGCCACTCAATTGACGAGAAAAAAGTGTAAAAAAAACCACCCACAAGCATTGTGATTGGCATCATGTAAGGTCTTAATTTATTTAGCATTATTTTTATTAGGATAAAAAAACGAAGGCAAAAGTACGATTATTTTTTGTACTTTTGCAATTTTATAATTATTTAATATGAAAAATCCATCAATTCCCAAAGGTACACGAGATTTTACTTCTAAAGAGGTGTCGCAACGAAATTTTATTTTTGATACCATAAAATCAATTTTTCACATCTTTGGTTATCAACAAATCGAAACGCCTGCAATGGAAAATCTTTCAACACTGCTTGGCAAATATGGTCAAGAAGGTGATAAACTTTTGTTTAAAATTCTCAATTCAGGAAATTTTTTGGAAAATATTACAGATGATGATTTTTCGCAAGATAATTCATTGAAAATCAGCAATAAAATTGCAGAAAAGGGTTTGCGTTACGATTTGACAGTGCCTTTTGCGCGGTTCGTAGTGATGAACAGAGATAAAATTGTTTTTCCTTTCAAACGCTTTCAAATTCAGCCTGTGTGGCGGGCTGACCGCCCGCAGCGCGGACGATATCGAGAGTTTTATCAGTGTGATGTTGATGTGATTGGTAGCAATTCGCTAATGAATGAAGCGGAACTAATCCAAATTATTGACAACGTTTATAAGCAACTGAAAATTAATGTTTTAATTAAAATTAATAATAGGAAAATACTTACCGGAATTGCCGAAATTATTGGCGCAAAAGATAAAATCATTGATATTACCGTTGCTATCGATAAAACGGAGAAAATCGGAATCGAAAAGGTAATAATAGAATTATTGGATAAAGGAATTGATAATCAGTCGATTGAAAAATTGAAACCTATTTTGATGCTCTCCGGCTCAAATACCGAAAAACTCACAAGTTTACGTAATATCCTGAAAAATTCTCAAATTGGATTAATTGGTATTGAAGAGATTCAAACTATTTTTGATTATCTTGATAATCTGCAACTTACAACAAATATTGAACTTGATTTGACACTTGCCCGCGGGCTAAATTATTATACGGGAGCGATTTTTGAAGTTAAGGCACTTGATGTTGAAATCGGCAGCGTGACAGGCGGCGGTCGTTACGATAACTTGACAGGTATCTTCGGGCTTGAGGGAGTCTCCGGTGTTGGCATTTCTTTTGGAGCCGACAGAATTTATGATGTTTTGAACCAACTTAATCTTTTTCCACAATTATCTGATAATCAAACAATTATTCTCTTTACTTGCTTTGGAGAACAGGAACAAAAATTTGCGCTTTCTTGGGCTGACATTTTACGAAAACAAGGAATCAGCGCCGAAATTTTCCCCGATGTGGCAAAAATAAAAAAGCAAATGGCTTATGCCGACAGCAAACAAATTCCGTTTGTTGCAATAGTTGGCGAAAATGAAATACAGCAAGATAAAGTGATGCTAAAAAACATGCGAACAGGTGAACAACAATTGGTTACAAAAGAAGAGATGATATTAAAAATAAAATAATTTTGATTTGATATCTTTATCCTTTTTTTGCAAAAATATTTAAAGAAACCGAAAATAAAATATACCAAATAATAAAAAACGGAATACTATTCATACGTAGAACAATCAATAGGATTATGCAGCCGATAATAAAAATATATTGAATCTTGTTTTCTTTCAAAGATAAACCTTTGATTTTTAATGAGAACATTGGAATTTCTGCAACAAGTAAAAAACTGAAAATTATTGTTAAAAATAATAGTAACCACCAATAATTTGCAAAAAAAGCGTGGAAAGCAAACACTATACCTCCCCAAAAGATTGCGTTAGCAGGTACTGGCAATCCGATAAATGAATTTGTTTGCCGTTGGTCGAGATTGAATTTTGCCAGCCGCAACGCAGAAAAAATTGAGATGAGAAATCCGGCAAAACGCAAAAAATAAGGTATTTGTTCCTGTGAAAGTAACGTAAAAATTAAAGCACCGGGCGTAAAACCAAAACTTACGACATCTGCCAGAGAGTCAAGTTCCTTGCCAAGCAGCGAATACGCTTTTAGCAAGCGCGCTGCAAAACCATCGCAAAAATCAAATATCGCAGCAACAAAAATTGCAACCAGTGCACCCCCATATTCACCCTGGAAAGCCAGCCAAACCGCTACACAACCGCTGACAAGGTTAAGACATGTTATAGTATTAGGAATATACTTTTTTATTTTCATCGTTTTATTACAAAATTATTTTTCAATTTTCACACTCATTCCGTCCGAATGGCAACTCATTTCGGGGGCGTACATATTTTGCAAAGTCGTTATTCCGTTGGAAAATGTGCCTGCATTGTTGGCGCGGACATCATATTCAAAAACATAAACGCCTTTTGTCATTCGTTCAAAAAAGAAATTTGTAGCAGCATCGCGGGTACTTTCGTAATAACCGCAGCCGTTTTGATATTTGTTGCCGCTCAACACATTCACAGGCTCAAAACCAGCCGCCCGCATATCCTTGATGTGAATATACTCCATATCTCTGTCAATATGAATGACAAGGCGAACTGTTACCAAATCGCCAACGTGGTAATTGTCGGCAGGCGTTAACCGCACACCATTATCGGTATTTTGTTTCAAAAACAGCGATTTTTCCATTTTCACATTGCTGTTTGCCTGCGTTATTTTGTCAAGATTTTCAAAATATTGCCAATACATACCGCCCCACATTGTACCTGCCGATGTCTTTTCTACATTCACAACACCTTTGTCGGCAGTGATTTCATCGCCTTTCCAAGATTTTTTAATGTAGCCAATTGCATCAACTTCTATTTTTGGTGGAAAATTGCTTGAAAGTATTAGTTTTTTTTGCATATTTTCATCGAATTTATTAGCAGAAACAAATTCATAACCGCCAACTTCTACCTTTACGCCCTCTTCTGCATTTGTCCAGTCCTTGCCGAAATTCATTAGTGCATAAACGGCATCGGTAGTGGCTTTGGTGCTGTTCCAAGAGTTTGTTTGACGATTTTTTATAAGAAAAATTTTCATTTCTTCAATATTTTTCATTAAATCTTTGCCTAAAATTCCGCTATCTGTAAAACCAACTTCGTTAAACGCCTCTATTGCCTTTGCTTGCGCCTCCACCGGCGATTGATACCAAAGCCAACCCGCTCGATTATCTTTCCAATACATACCCATTTCGTCCGACTCAACCGATGTTTCTTTTAGATTGTTGATGATTTTTTTTGCCGAACTTATATAATCATATCGTTGCAATGTGGTAGCAATCATTGCTTTACGCTGTAAGTCATACATTTGAAAATATTCCGAAATATTTTTGTTAATATCGTCTAAATATTTTTTTGCCTCAGCCGGCAACGGATATGATTCTTTCCAAAAACTGCGTACATAATAATAATGTATAAAATTCTTTCCATCAACTTTTCCACCATATTTTTTGGCGTTTGCTTCGGCACTTTTTATCTCTTTTATTTGTTCTTTATCAACAAAATTTATTGCTTTTTTGACTAAATTATTCAAATTTTGACTAAAATATTCGTTTTTTGAATAATTTACCATTTTTTGCAACTGCCCAAAGCCCTGAATAATATGTTCAGTAATGTATGTGGAAGATTTTCCGCCCTCAAACCACGCAAAACCGCCGTCAGGATTTTGACGCTGAATAAGTTTTTGCTGTGCCGTTTGAAATTCCTGCGCCATTTTATTCAAATCGAAAAGTACCGCCAACCGCTTTTGTTGCTCGCTCTCATTTTGAGCATCGCGCACCCAAGGGGTTTCTTCGAGAAGAATATTTTTCAATTCTTCGTTTTGTTCCAATTGTGAAACATTGTGTCCTGTTGCGTTCCAATTATCGAACACACGTTTTATTTTCGGATTTTGATTAAGGATATGCGTTGATAAGACATTTCCATACAAACGGCTGAAAATCTGCTCGCTGCACTCATACGGATATTCGCGCAAATAGGGCAGCGACATCACCGCAAGCCACAGCGGATTGGTAGTAACTTCGAGCGTAAGATTGAAATTTTGCAAAGTGCTGCCGTCATTGCGGGCTTGACCATCAATATCTTTATTATTCGGGAGATTCCCGCTTTCGCGGGAAAGACGTTCAAAAATAAATGTCTTTGTTTGCCCTTCGTTTGCAAAAATCGGCATTGTTTCGGTAACTAACATTCTATTGGGCAAAACGGGCAAAACGCCTTCCTCGCCATCTTCAAAATAATCATCTAAACTACCTGATTGTTCATTATAATTCCCTGTGTTGGCGACAATTACATAATTTAGCATCTGTGCATTATCAGGCACTTTAAAAGTCCAACTTACTTCCGTACTTTTTTTTGCATCAACGGAAAAACTTTTATCTCCAACATTAGAATTATAAAAATAATTATCGTCATTTGGTCTATTAAAATAATCCATCAATACCAAACCGATTTTTCCGTTTTCAAAATTTTTATCGGAAAGGTTATTTATTTTTGCAGAAATAACCACCTCATCGCCTTCGCGTAGGAAGCGCGGCATATTCGGCACAACCATAAGTTCTTTTTGAGTTTGGGTATAAAATTCTGCCGTACCGCTGCGCAAATCCTGCGTATGCGCCAACACAAGCAGTTTCCATTTGGTAAGGGCTTCGGGTGAAGTGAAAGTTAATTTTACATTGCCGTTTTCGTCCGTATAGAGATTTGGGTAGAAAAAGGCGGTTTCCTGCAAGTTTTTACGAATTTGAACCGAATTTTTATCTTGACTGTCTTCGTCAATTATTGCAGGTGGAACAAATGCGATAGTTGTTGCAATTTCTTTATCTCTCTCATTCGGTACTCCGTCTGCATCATAATTAAATTCTTCTTTTGTAATCGCATTGATATCATCTGCAAGTGCCATATCAAGTTGCACACCACCTGCTCTTGCCATTTGTTTTCTCAGAACAGAACGCCCGCCACCATAATACGAAAAGTCCTGTAAATCAATAATATTAGGATATTTAAAATTTAATGTTTTATAATATGGCGACAAAGATGTATAACCGGTATTGTAATTTGCACCAATATTAATACTGCTGCATAAACTTGTGTAAGCATAATATGCTAATGGATTGAAACTGAATGAATTGGAAGCAAACGCATCAAGAGAAGCATCATACATTGCAGCCAAGACCTCTGCCATAATTTTGTCTTTGTCGGCTCCTGAAATGGTAAGTTCCCACGTTTGTTGTTCGCCGGGTCGGATTTTATCACGGAAAGTTTTTGTGCTGATTTTCAGGTCAATGGGTTTGACAATAACCTTAATTTCTTCATCAATTTTTTTATAGCCATTTTCTTTTAACAGATAAGAAGAAAAGAACAATCCATCCCTCACAAAATCTTCCGTAGCGGTAAGTGTACATGTTCCTTTGCCGTTTTTAATTGCAATTTCCTTATGGTCTATCCATTTGTTTGCGCTTTCAATATGCAGAATCGCTGTTGCATCTTTGAAATCGCTTAAAAATGAAATAGTTATCGGCTCTCCCACGCGATATGAAGATTTGTCTGTTGTTATGGAAAAGAAATTATTATCGGTAGAAACGAGCGTTTCATTATCTAAAATTTCAACCATTTGTGCTGTTTGGATTGTATCGCTGCCATAAAGCGTGTATGCTTCAATTTGGTAATAACCCTTTGGAAGTTTGCTCACCTGAATCGAATCCGATTTTTGGGTATCAAAATCGTATGTTTGCGCCTGCCCGCGCTGCCATTTTTCAGGATTTATGTCGTTTTGCGAATATGGTAAATATGGAAAAAGTTTTATAAATTCTGCTTTTGGAATTATCTGGTAATCAATATTTTTCGCTTCATAATCATAATCATAATCATAATCATAGTCATAGTCAAAATAATAATCTTCATACATATTTGCAAGTTTATTCGGCAATAAAATTCTGTCCGGTGCAATCAATTGAGTTACAGTAATTTTACCTTTTGAATTTGTGCGTACTCCGTTCAGATTGTTTGATATAACGGTTATTTTTGTAAAATCTTTTTGCAAAGTTTTTTTAGGAATAGATAACGACAAATATTTCGGCAAATCGCCGATAGTAACGCTCTGCTGTGCGGTGTGCGTTTCTCCGTTAATATCGGTTACATCGGCAAAAACGGTGTAAGTATAAGTGCGATATTCGCCTGTTTTCTTTTCATTTTTGGGTTTTGCCGTGAATGAAATTTCAAATTTTCCGTTGCTGTCGGTTTGAGTTTCTCCTTGTGTAATCGTTTCATTAATTGAAGGTTGTGGCGGAAACCACCATCGGAAGTAGGGAAAAATTTCGCGCCTTTCCACACGGTAAATTACCTTTGCTTCTGAAATAACTGCACCTGCATAACTTTCGGCTTTCCCTGAAGTTTTCACTTCTTTTTCCAATACAAATTCACCCTTCAAAGAGTCCATAACAACATCAAATTTCGGGCGTTTATATTCTTCAACGCGGAAAGATTTTGAACCTCTGTCGGTTGTCAGATAATAAATTCCGGTCAGTCCATTTTGCGGCAAAATAAATTCACCGAAAACCGAACCGTAATCGTTGGTGGTCAAAGTTAATTCCGATACTTTTTGATAGTTTGCGTCTTTTAATTCTATGGTAATTTTTTGATTTTTAATATTTTGAGCATCATTTTTTAATTTGGAATATAAAATTCCCTTAAAATAAACCGTTTGTCCCGGGCGATAAATGGCGCGGTCGATAAAAAAATCCGTATGATTATTCCGAGTTTCAATGTTTTCTCCACCGGAATATTGAGGAATGAAAACAGGAAAATAGGTTTTTGAATCGATATCGTAAATATATTTTACATTTGAGCCGAGATTAAACATACCCTTTTGGTCGGTTATAACTTGTCCTTTTTCATCTTTTTGCAAAATAAGATTAAGCGTTTTGTTAGGAACAGGCAGTCCTGTTTTTCGGTTAATCAGTTGAAATTCAGCAGTATTTAACTTAACTACCGACCAAAAATTCACCGCAAAATTTATTTCCGATTTCATATTGTCCGTACCTTTTTCCATATTGCTAAAATTTTGATTATTAGCAATTTCAATGCAATAAGTTCCTTGCGGCAGCCCATCAAGAGCAACAATGGTAGAGTGATTTACAAAATCATCAAAATGTTTCAAATCCCAACTTCCCGACTTAATAACGCCGCCTTTTGTGCTTTCAATTGAACCGTATTTGTTAATCTGTTGGGTAGTTTTATAAATTCTATAAAAAACTTTATCGCTGTTTGCAGCCGCAATCGTTACCGCAATCGGCTCGTTGGGCAAACTCGTTCCGTCAATAGTTGCTTGAATTTGAGGTATTTGTAGTTGCAATAAAAATGATTTTGCATTTTCCGACCATTTGTTTTTGGAGTCGTATTTTACCGATTGGCAAATTTCAAATGCGCGTTTTTTATCATTTTTATCCGAATATATTTGAGCGGCACGGTAATAAATATATGCGGAAAACGGCTCGGCTTTGTACTTGTCGGCAAGTGCGAGGATTTTTTCTGCCTTTTCCGTTTGATTATCAAATATTTGATTATCAATATCAATTAGTTGAAAATTTAAGAAAGCAGATTTATCATTGTCTTTTTTATGAAAATCAATTAAATCTGCAATTATTTGCTGCTTCAAGTTCGTGATTTCTTCACGTTTTTTATCATTAAATAAATTAAAATTTTCATTTTGTATAAAATTGTAAAAACGCGCTGTCAGCACATCGTAAAGCGTTAGATACAAATCAATATCTTCGGTGTCGGTCAATATTTGTTTCCAATTTGCTGTCTTTTCTTTTTGAAGCATATTTCTGCTTTCCGCTGTTTTAATAGATGTGTCATAAAGTTCCATGCATTTGAGCATCAATTGTTTAGACGACCATTGGGCAATATCTCCGGGCAGCGAATCCAACTCTGTGATATTATTCCTCTGCCAACGCGTATTTTGCAGATATTGGTAATAAATATTTGCCAATAGCGACTGCAAAACATTTTTTGTAACATCTTGAAAATTAGGAATTTGAGTTTCAAAATTTTCTATAGCAATTTTGAAGGCGTTATCGTCTGCGGTTTGTTGCGTTTGTGCCAAAATTTGCGACTGATATAGCAGCGATTTGATGATTTCGGGCTTGTTGCCGTCTTTTTTCGCCTGCGCAAAAATTTCGTTTACTTGCGGCAAAAGCGATTTTACATTACCGTTTGCAACGGCTGTTTCAATCGCTTTCCATTTCACCTGATACGGAAAAGTTTGTGCATTCATAATGTTTGCAATTAATAATAATGAGATAAAAATGATTTTTTTCATAAAAATAAAATTTTTTATTTCCTATTAATTTAAGGAGTTATAATATTCTTTTTTCGTTGCAAAGGTAATAAAAAAATAAAAAAATCCTAAAAGTGCTTATTTTATAAATTCGTTTTTTGGCGCTTTTTATGCATTCAAAATCTTGCAAAATAAATTTTTTTATTGATTTTATTCAGTTAAAAATGTATTTGTTTAAATCATTAAATATCAATATTTTACGAAAGTGTAAAAATAATTTTTTCTGTAAAATCTGATTTTATTTTTAATATCTAAATTTTTTTTTACAAAAAAAATTTGCATGTAAAAATTATTGTATATATTTGCGGTCTCAAATTTTTATTTTGGCAGGTAAGGAATTTTTAATCAATTTTTTTGTTTGCAAATAAGATTTGAGAAAATAAGGATATAAATAATTTATAATTAATATTTATTATATGAAAAAAAAGTTTACTTTATTGATTGCGCTGGCGTTGATTTTTTCCGCCGCAAATGCGCAGCAGAAAAGGGGCGAGCGTATCAATGCAGCCCATCAAATTGAACAGGGGACAATCTCTAATGGTTTGACCCTAATGAAGGCAACAGGGACGGATGTTAATACTCCAATGCCTGTTATGCGTGCTCCGGGAGATGTTTTATTCTCGCAAAATTTTAATGCGGCAACTTTTCCTCCTACTGACTGGACAATGATTAACAGTACAGGAACAAATTGGGTAAGGCAAACCACCGCTGCTGCCAACGGTCCAACGGTCTATGACGGAGGATTTGCTTGGCGTGCGGATGTAGATGCAGGAGCAGGTCAATACTCGTATCTTATCACTCCGCAGATTAACATTCCTGCAACGGGTAGTTATGCTTTGACTTTTATGTCATATATCGGTTATGCGGGTTATTATGGTGCAAGTAGTGTTCGTATTTCGACAACTACACCCGACCGTGCAGAATTTACTACGGTTTACACATTAGCCGGTAGTGATATTGCTCAGTCATGGCAAAAAATTATGATAGGTTTAAGTGCATACGCAGGGCAAAGCATTTACATCGCTTTTGTATATGGAGACCCCGGCGATTATGACCACAATTGGGGAATTGATAATGTTGCTATCACTGAACTTAATGATAATGATTTAAAGATAACTGCAAATGCGTATCCATTCTCGCAGGTTCCAACAAATCAGCAGTTGATACTGTCTGCCGCTACGGTAACAAATAACGGCAGTGCAACACAAAACAACCTTGTTGTTAATGTAACATATAACGGTGCAGTGATAGCAACCGAAACTTTATCTTCATTAGCGCCAGGTGCACAACATGTATTCAACTTTGATGCTTATGTAGGTTATCCTGTTTCCGGTAATAATACGCTGGCTTACAATGTAACACAAAATGAATCAGATGCTTATATCGCTGATAATACGTTTACCACAACATTCACAGGAACATCAAGTATTTTTGCTACTGATGAAGGTGATCTTACTTATTCAACATATTATGGAGGAACAGGAAGTGCTAATTACAGATTTGGGACAATTTACACGTTCTCCAAACCGACCGTATTGAACAGAGTTCAGGTATATTTATATAGTGGTCATGCCACCACTGCTAATGCCTATACTCTGAGGGTACAGCAAGTTACAAGCCCAACTACAGCAAGTGCGACGGCATTAGTCACCCAACAGTTTACTGTAGCAACACCTACCGGAACAACTTGGGCAACCGTTACCCTTCCAACTCCGGCAAATTTGCCTGCGGGTGATTATTTTGTATCAATTTCCTGCACTACAACAGCAAATAATTTGCTTGGAGATAATGGCTCTGCAGGACGAAACAAATGTGTGGCTACCACAAGTGCAGGTACTGCTTTGAATTATCAGTCAGGTTCTGCATTCCTTCATTTGGTAGTTGACCTTCAGCCGAATGATATTGCAATTACGCCGACAACAGGATTCCCTTATGCGCAGATACCACAATCAATAGCAGGTGATTTGCCTTTCCCAACAACACTTACTGCTACTGCAATCAATGTAGGTACAGATGCACAAAGCAGTATTACCCTTTCGGCTACCTATAATGGTGCAGATATGGGAACATCTACTCCTCCGATTGCAACACTTGCTTCGGGAGCAACGTCAGCGGCAATGACAGTTACCCCACCGGCAGGCACTGCCTTCCCAACAACATTGGGAACAAATGATGTTGTATATACGGTAGCACAGGGGGAAACAGATGCAAATCCGGGCGATAACACTGTAACTCGCAATTTTGATATAACCAAAGATATCTATGCTTTGGATCATATTCCAAGCACCATTACTTCAGGTGGCGTAGGATATGGTGGCAGTACTCCCAGTGGTCTCGGCTATAAAGTAGGTAATATATTTACAATATCTGCTCCCGTAACACTCAAACAGGTTCAAATCG
>WQYU01000025.1 GCA_009781075.1 Paludibacter sp.
TCCCAAAATGTCCATTAGGATAATTGTTAACAAATATTTAATTTTCTAATGGACACCATTAGAAAATGTTATCTGTAATGAATTGATAATTAGCGCATAATTTTGCATTAATTGTTCAAAAAATACGAGAAATAAATGTTAATAATGCATAATTTAACATTTGAGGTTCTAATGGACATTTTGGGATTATATAAATCGTAATTGAAAGTTACACATAATGTATTTGTATTTTATTGAATATTAATACTTTATGACATTTATTTGTGTAAATATTTTTTGTAAATTATATAATAGATACATCTTCCCCCAAAAAAAGCTACCTCGACTTTTGAGATAGCCTCAATTTGTATTGTAAATTACTGATATACATAGTATTACGATAATTTACAGTTTTTTGTAATCTATTGGTTATAATGCATCAAATCCATTCTTAGACATATTATATGGGTAGTCATTAAAAAATATAATTTTTCATTATTAACAAATAAAACATGTAAAATAAATATTTTTCAAAATGGATTGCTTTGAAAAAATCAGATAAATTTGCATAAAAAACTAATAATTTGAAAGCAATTTAGCAATTTGTTCTTATAATTTCTTTTTTTTTCTATAAAAAATTAATAATATTAATTTTTTAATTTTCTAATATTATTTTTTTGTAAAAACAATTTTAATATTCATAATATTTTCTAATCACACAAAAAAATATTAATTTTGCAGTGTTTTTTAGCGAGTTGTTAAATGGGCTTTGGCTCGTTACAAAAAACGGTAAAATATTAAAGTCCTTGATATTTTTTAATAAACTTGATATTATTTAATAAACATGAATGAAAGTAATCGTGTAACTTCCAGCAAGTTACCCAAAGATCATTTAAAAAAATTAGAACAAATTTCGGAAGTCATTGCTAAATATGAGGCAAAGACTTCCAATTTGATTATGATTTTACATGCGGCTCAAGGTATTTATGGCTATCTACCTTATCCGGTACAAAAATTTATTGCAAATAAACTGAATATGCCTGTGGCAGAGGTTGCCGGAGTTGTCAGTTTCTATTCGTTTTTTTCGACCGAACAAAAAGGAGAACACACAATTATGGTGTGTATGGGAACAGCCTGCTATGTCCGTGGCGGTAAAAAATTAATTGATGCCTTGCAAAAACATTTAAGGATAGAAATTGACGGAACAACCGAAGATGGCAAATTTTCTTTGTGTCAAGCCCGCTGCATTGGAACATGCGGCTTAGCGCCGGCAATGATGATTGACGATGTTGTATATAAATCGGTCAATCCTAATAAATTAGAATCAATTTTATCAAAATATTAATTATTAGGAGAAATAATTTATGAATAAGCAAATAAAGTCAATGGCACATTTGCAAGAAATTAAGAAAGAATTCATTGCAAATCAGGAAAAATATAAATACCAAGTTTTGGTATGTGGTGGTTCAGGCTGCATTTCTTCAAATTGTGCCGCTGTTGAAAATGCGGTAGTGGACGAATTGAAAGTACATGGAATTGAAAAAGATGTAAAAGTTTATAAAACCGGTTGTATGGGCATTTGTGCATTAGGACCGGTAATGATGGTACTGCCTGACAGAACTTTTTATACTGAGGTAAATTCTGAGAAAGCAAAAGAAATCGTTCAAAGTCATTTAGTTAATAATAAACCGATTGAAGAATATACATACTACGACAAAAC
Source organism: Paludibacter sp. (assembly GCA_009781075.1). Taxonomy (GTDB): domain Bacteria; phylum Bacteroidota; class Bacteroidia; order Bacteroidales; family Paludibacteraceae; genus WRGS01. The sequence goes on from WQYU01000025.1 coordinate 1,700, forward strand.
GTTGTTGAGATACATCCCAAAAATGGATGATATTGAATTTTTCAAAGCACAGATAAAAATTGTTTTGGATTTATGCGGAATAATTGATTATGCCGATATTAAAGATTATATTGCTCACAATGGCTATCAAGCCGCAGCAAAGGCAATAACAACGATGAGTCAGGAAGATGTTGTGAAAGAAGTTGAGACATCAGGGCTTCGCGGACGTGGAGGCGCCGGCTTCCCAACAGGGACAAAACTTCGTACAGGATTCTCTCAAAAAAGTGATATAAAATATTTGGTTTGCAATGCAGACGAAGGCGACCCGGGTGCTTTTATGGACCGTAGCGTTATTGAAGGCGACCCACATTGCGTCATCGAAGGGATGATACTTGAAGCATACGCCATCGGAGCAAGGCAAGGTTATGTTTATATTCGTGCCGAATATCCTATTGCCATTGAAAGATTGCAGATAGCAATAGAACAAGCACACGAATACGGACTGTTAGGGAAAAATTTATTCGGAACAGATTATAGTTTTGACCTCGAAATAAGAATTGGCGCAGGTGCATTTGTTTGTGGGGAAGAAACCGCTTTACTCGCATCTATTGAAGGCAGACGAGGCGAACCGAGGCAAAAACCGCCATTCCCTTTTCAAAAAGGATTGTTTGGATACCCAACTATTATTAATAATGTAGAAACATTGGCAAATATTCCAAAAATTATCCGTAATGGCGGAAAATGGTATGCGTCTTTTGGTATGGAAAAAGCCACCGGAACAAAAGTGTTCGCTCTGGCAGGCGAAGTTGTAAATACAGGAATTGTTGAGGTACCTATTGGAACTACAATTGGAAGTATTATTTACAACATCGGAGGCGGAATACCAAACGGAAAGGAATTTAAAGCGGCTCAAATCGGCGGACCTTCGGGCGGCTGCATCACAAAAGAAAATCTTAACGTTCCTGCCGAATACGAAGCATTAAGTAAAATAGGCGCTATTATGGGTTCGGGTGGATTAATTGTTATGAACGAAGACACTTGTATGGTTGATACCGCACGTTATTTTATGGATTTTATCAGAGATGAATCGTGTGGAAAATGCGTTGCATGCCGTGTTGGAACAAAAAGAATGCTTGAAATATTGGAAAGGATAACACGAGGGGAAGGAAAACTTGAAGATATTGATAATCTGTTAGAACTCGGAGAAACAGTTCAAACAACCTCTATGTGTGGTCTCGGACAAACAGCACCTAATCCTATGCTTTCTACAATTCGTTTTTTCAGAGATGAATTTGAAGAACATATCAAACATCAACATTGTAGGGCAGGCGTTTGTTCGTCAATGTTTATTTCACCTTGTGAAAATACCTGTCCTGCAAATATTAATGTAAGCGGTTATATTGCATTGGTAGCAGCGGGAAGATTCCAAGACGCATATAATTTGATTATGCAGGAGAATCCGTTCCCGGCTATTTGCGGCAGAATTTGTACCCGTCCATGTGAAACCAAATGCAGGCGTAATACGGTAGACCAGTCGGTCGCAATCCGCGATTTGAAACGTTTTGCTGCCGATTATGCCTTTAAATATGAATTACCTTACAAAGTTCAACTTACTTTTGCAAGAAAAGGAAAACGAGTTGCTATTATCGGAGCAGGAGCATCCGGATTAACTTGCGGTTATTATTTGGTTAATATAGGTTATGATGTAGATGTATATGAATCTCAAAGTGTTGCTGGAGGCGTTTTGGCTTTTGGAATACCTGAATATCGTTTGCCAGAACATATACTTAAACACGAAATCGAACTGATACAACAGGCGGGAGTTAATATTATTCTCAATAAAGAAATAGGAAAAGATATTGATTTCAAAAATATAAGAGAAGATTATGATGCTATTTATGTTGCAACGGGAACTCAATATCCTGCAAGAGTAAATATTGAAGGTGAGGATTTACAGGGAGTTATGCATGGTATTACTTTCTTAAAAGATACAAATTTAAAAGGCGACTTGGAACTTCACGGTACAGTTGTCGTAATAGGTGGCGGAAATACTGCCGTTGACTCAGCCCGTTCGGCTTTGCGTATCGGTGCTGAGCGCGTTATTGTACTTTACAGACGTAATAGGTCGGCAATGCCTGCTTACAAAGAAGAAGTAATTGAGGCTGAAGAAGAAGGCGTTGAAATCATGGAATTGGTCGCTCCAAAAAAATTCATTGGAAAAGACGGCAAAGTTGTAGGAATTGAATGTGTTAAAATGGAATTGGGAGAATTTGATAATTCGGGTAGAAGAAAATCTAAAGAAATAGCAGGTTCTAATTTTGTTTTAGATGTAGATTTTGTTATTCCTGCTGTGAGTCAATATGCCGACTTGCCTTTTATCAGCAAAAGTGAAATTGGAGTTACTGAGTGGGGAACTTTTGTTATTGACCCCGAAACTCAGATGAGTACAATGGAAGGTGTATTTGCAGGCGGAGACGTAACACGCGGTCCGGATACTGTAATTACCGCTATTGCCGATGGTAAAAAGGCGGCTTCTGCCATTGATTTATACCTTGGCGGAAATGGGTTGTTGAACAAAGGCACACCGATTGAAATCCCCAGCACTTTTGACAACGACGAGATTGTTGCTCATCCACAATTTGAAATGGAAGTGTTGTCGCCCGACGAACGCAAACAATCGTTTGCAGAAGTAGTTTTAGGTTTTCATAAATTAAATGCTATTGCTGAGGCAATGCGTTGTTTACATTGTGAAAGGAGATAATTTAATATGATAAATTTAACAATAAATAATAAAAAAGTCAGTGCCGAACAGGGAGAAACAATTCTTCAGGCAGCAAAACAGAGTGGAATAAATATCCCGTCATTGTGTTATATGGAAGGTATTCATGAGTTCGGTGCATGCCGCGTTTGTTCGGTAGAAGTAGAAGGAGCACGCTCACTTCAAGCCGCATGTATGACTGAGGCAAGAGAAGGAATGGTTGTTTATACTCACTCTAAAAAAGTTTTGAAAGCAAGAAAAGTATTGTACGAACTGATGCTCTCCGACCATTCAAAAGAATGTTTGAGTTGTACCCGCAATCAAACCTGCGAATTGCAACATCTGGGAGATACATTGGCAGTTACCGAAAATCGCTTTCCAACAACAAGCGTGCGTGATTTTGTTGATATTTCTACGGCTATCACCCGCGACCAGTCGAAATGTATCCTTTGCCGCAGGTGTGTTACCATTTGTAGAGACGTGCAGGGAGTAGGAATTCTTGACGCACAAAATCGCGGAATTGATACCGTGATTGCTCCCGCAATGGAATGCGCTATTGACTTGGCTAAATGTTCGTTTTGTGGACAATGTACGGTTGTTTGTCCGGTAGGTGCATTGAAGGAAACCGACCATATTTCAAGAGTATGGGATGCTATTAACAACCCTGAACTTACAGTTGTTATGCAGCCTGCTCCTGCGGTACGTGTGGCATTAGGCGAAGTATTTGGAATGCCGATTGGAACATCGGTAACAGGAAAACTCGCCACTTCTATGCGCACACTCGGTGCAGATGTAGTATTTGATACCGACTGGGGCGCAGACCTTACGATTATGGAAGAAGGTACCGAATTTTTGCACAGAGCAATAAATGCTCTGACAAACAAAGAGGCAGTACTGCCAATGGTTACAAGTTGCTCGCCCGGATGGATAAAATATGTTGAATCGTATTATCCTAAATTGATGCCAAATCTTTCTACATGCAAATCGCCGCACATGATGGTTGGCGCGTTAGTAAAAACTTATTATGCCAAACAGGAAAATATAGACCCTAAAAAACTTTATGTGGTCTCTATTATGCCTTGTACGGCTAAAAAGTTTGAAGCTGCACGCCCGGAAATGTTTATCGACGGACTTCCAAATGTCGATGCAGTTCTCACAACGCGCGAATTAGGACGAATGATTAGGCAGGCAGGTATTGACTTTCCTAATTTGGAAGATGAACCGTTTGACGACCCACTGGGACAATCAACAGGAGCAGCCGATATTTTCGGTGTAACCGGCGGTGTGATGGAAGCAGCAATTAGAAGCGTTTATGCAATTGTTACAGGACGCGAATTGCCTTTCGACAAACTGCATGTTGACCCGATTGTAGGACTTGACCAAATTAAAGAAGCAACATTGAAGTTTGAAAACGTTCTGCCCGAATATAAAATGTTTGAGGGCTTTGAGGCAAAAGTTGCTGTTACAAGTGGTTTAGCAGGAGCAAAGATACTTATGGAACAAATTGCAGCAGGCACTTCACCATATCATTTTATTGAAGTAATGGGATGCCCAAATGGCTGTATTTGCGGTGGCGGACAGCCACGTAGCGATGACCCGGATATTGCAATAAAACGTATGAAAGCAATGTATAGCGAAGACGAAAGCAAAACACTCCGTCAGTCGCACTTGAATCCATCAATACAATTGTTGTATAAAGAGTTTCTCGGTGAGCCGGGCGGACATCTGTCCCACGAATTGTTACACACTCATTATGTTGACAGGAGTAAAGAAGATGCTAAATTGTAAATATTGAAAATTAACATGTTTTTAATTTGAATATGAGGCTGTCTTTTTCATTGAAAAGGCAGCCTATATTTTTGACTGATTAATTTTGGCAAGTTTGATTTTGAACGGCAAAAAAGAACCTTGTAATAATATTCTCTATCCTTGCAGAAAAGATGGTAATATAAATTCAATTCCGGATTCCAAAAATAGTTGAATTTACTTAATCTTTTATCTCCATTTGAATTTGGGACAAATCAGCACGACGACACACAAGTGTCTGCATTAATCAGAAAACGCTTGCTTATATAACCGACTTGACATAATGAAACATTTGATATACAAACAGTTAGAAAAAACAATAATTAGCTTTTTAATTTGCGATCTTTTTTTAGAATGTAATAAAATTCATATAACTTTTGATTGATGTCAGCACAAGAATCAACTCATTCATTTTAGTATTTAATGATTAGCGGATATAATACCTAAAATATTTTATAAATGAAATATAATCAATAAGTTAGTTAATATTTTACAATTTTATATAATAAATTTATTTTCAAATAGTTATAATGCTTTTAAGTAATAAATCCGAGATTCATATAGTATTTTCTTGAAAAAATTGTTTCGCCTGTTTCAATGTTATATAGCGAAAAATAGAGCGTTTTAATTTATATAAATCGTAATTGGAAGTTACACATAATGTATTTGTATTTTATTGAATATTAATACTTTATGACATTTATTTGTGTAAATATTTTTTGTAAATTATATAGTAAAAAATCAATTGGAACCGGGAGCGTAAGTACGAATGCACGAAAAATGAAGAATATAAAAGAATTGCACATTCGACCGTTCATGCCATTATTCTTCTACATTAAACATTTTAATTATTCAATTTACGAACAATCAAAGCGCTGTTTGTTCCGCCGAAGCCAAAAGAATTGGATAAAATTGTATCTACTTTTGTTTCAAGAGTTTTGGTAATAATATTCAGATTTTGGGAATATTCGTCCGGATTTTCAAAATTAATATTTGGAGCAATAAAATTATTGTGCATCATCAAAACAGAATAAATAATTTCGCTTGCTCCTGCCATCCAACATTCGTGTCCGGTCATTGATTTTGTGGAACTTACAGGAGTATTATATTTTGAAAAAATATCTTTTAAAGCAATTGCTTCTGCAGCATCGCCCTGAGGGGTTGAAGTAGCATGAGCGTTGATATAATCGATATCAGCAGCAGCAATTTGCGCATCATTAAGCGCCATTTCTATTGCTCGGAGGCATCCTTCGGAGGATGGTTGGGAAATATGCAGTCCATTTGAAGAAAAGCCATATCCGATAACTTCGGCAATGATTTTTGCACCGCGCCGAACAGCGTGTTCGTATTCTTCCAAAACCAAACTTGCCGCCCCGCCGGAAGGTACAAGTCCGTCGCGGTCACGGTCGAATGGACGCGAGGCGCGTATCGGTTCATCGGTGCGCATAGAAAACGCACTCAAAGCATCAAAACTGCCCATTGAATAAAGATTTGTTTCCTGTCCGCCGCCGCAAATAATAATATTTTGCAATCCATTTTTAATAAAAAAATAGCCAAGCCCAATGGCGTGTGAACCGCTTGCACAAGCCGCAGAAATGGTCATATTGATGCCTTTTAGCCGAAAAATTGTAGAAAGGTTCATTGTAATAGTGGAGTTCATCGATTGAAAAATAGCCCCTGAACCAATCAGCGCCGTATCGCGCTTTGCCTGTGCGATGTCGTTTGCCTCGATAACGGCTTTTGCCGATGAATCGTTGCCGTACAAAATTCCTGTTTCATTGTTATCCAAAAAGTTATCGTCAATTCCTGCATTCGTCAATGCTTCCAAAGTGGCAATATAGGCATATTCACTTTCTTCTGCCAAACCTACACGCAAACGCCTGTCTAACAATCCTTTAAGTTGCGGACGCTCAACAATTCCAGTAAGCGGAGAACGATAACCGTATTCCCTGCGTTGCTCATCAATTCCAATGCCTGATTTGCCATCATACAACGATTTTGCCACTTCGCCTAAATTTTTTCCGATACAGGAATAAATCCCCATCCCTGTAATTACAACTCTCCGCATATTTTTTAGTTCAAAAATATTATAAAATAATGAGATTATATTTGTTTAATTTTATAAAAAAACGTCTAAAAAAACCCTGCAACCAATGTTTCAATCCCGAAACGGCTGCAGGGAACCAATTAAAAAACAAAAACTATGAAAAAAACTTTACTAATGTGAGTTGTTAAAAACCCTCGAATTTCCATTAGCAAAAAATTCGATTGTGCAAAAGTAATACATTGTTTTATAATAACAATAATATATATTCACATTTAACATTTTTTAATAAAAAAAATCATTCATTTTCTTCATAATATTTAATAAATGCCTTATTTACAAGTTTATTTCCGCCTGCAGTCGGATAATTCCCTGAAAAATACCAATCGCCCTTGTGATTTGGACAAGCGTTGTGTAAGCCGTCTATTGTTTGAAAAACCAACTCAACCGGCAAAGTAACTTCATTGGAAGTCAGTATTTTAATAATTTGACAAGAAATCTCTTCGTCGGAAAAAGGTGCATATATTTCTTTAACATAATTTTGAATTTTATTTTTGGGAAAATTTTCCTGCGCTTTCGATTTTTTATAAACATTGTCAATAATTGCTTGCATGCCTTTGTTTTTGAGCAACTCGATAGCAGCGGAAAACGCACAAAATTCGCTCATACTCGGCATATCTATTCCGTAATAATCGGGGTAACGCACCTGCGGCGATGAAGAAACGATGATTATTTTTTTCGGTTCAAGGCGATTTAAAATTTTTATAATGCTTTGTGCAAGCGTTGTTCCGCGTACAATAGAATCGTCAATCACCACAAGATTGTCAATTTTTGGACGAATCGTTCCATAGGTAATGTCATAAACGTGCGCTGCAAGGTCGTTACGCTCTTTATTTTGCGAAATAAACGTGCGCAATTTTATATCTTTTATCAGCACTTTTTCAGTGTGTGGAGTAATTCCTGTGGCATTATGAATGCCCTCTATCATTCCGCAAAAAGCGACTTCAGCAGTATTCGGAATAAACGAAAAAACTGTATTTTCCAAATCATAATTTACTGTTTTTAAGACATTTTCGGATAGTTGAGAGCCAAGTTTTTTCCTTTCATTGTAAATATCGGTATCATTTCCGCGTGAAAGATAAATGCGCTCAAATGAGCATGGAGCGGGATTTTCATCTTTGGGACGAATAGTGTCAAATGTTATTTCTCCATTTTTTTTAATAATAATAATTTGTCCCGGCTCAATTTCGTTAACTTCTGTCTGCTTTATATTTAGAGCAGTTTGAATTACAGGTCTCTCGGAAGCAATAGCAACTATCTCATCATCAGCATAATAAAAGGCAGGTCGAATTCCTTTTGCATCACGGAAAGCAAAACAGTCGCCATGTCCGAGAATGCCGCAAATAGCATATCCACCATCCCAAAGATGCTCTGATTTTCGTATAAAAGAAGTAATATCAATCTGTTCCTCAATTTTTTGCGTAATTTTAATGTCGTTGGAATAACGCTGCTTTATATTGTCGTATTCTTTTTGAACTTCTCTATCTAATTGATTTCCAAGTGATTCAAGCATCAAAAAAGTATCTGACCTGTCGCGTGGATGCTGCCCCTGCGAAGTCAAATTCTCAAAAATTTCATCAACATTTGTAAGGTTAAAATTTCCGGCGAAAGCAAGCGAACGCACTTTCCAATTATGGCGGCGCAGGAAAGGATGTAATGCCGATTTTCCATACATAGTTGTAGTGCTATATCGCAAATGACCCAAAAGTAATTCACCCGCAAAAGGGTTTTGACTTTTTGATAACATTGCATCGGAAGTTACCTCAGGCAGCAATTTTGAAGTTTTATCTGTGATAATTTTGTAAATATCCTGAATCGCATTTTTCCCATCTATTCTTTCTCTGTAAATGTATTCCTCGCCCTGCGGAACATCAAGTTTGACAACCGCCAAGCCCGCACCTTCCTGTCCGCGATTGTGCTGTTTTTCCATCAGCAAATACATTTTTTGCAGCCCATATTGCCAACTCCCATATTTTTGTTGATAATATTCAAGCGGCTTGAGAAGCCGTATCATCGCTATTCCACACATAAAAACAAATATATTAATTTTTTAGAAATAAATAAAATAAAAAACGTATTCTATTTTATTTTATAGATAAAAACTTACAGAAAAGAAAATTTTCAATTTACTCTAAAATTAACTCTACTGCTTTGTCAATAATTGCATCATTATGATTGTCGGTAGTGTCCAAGTCAATTTTGATGTTTGGGACAATTCCGTTTTCAATCTGGTTCATATCGCGGTCGAACATTGGTGAAGATGAGAATCTTACCGACCATCCAATTGGCAATTCGCTTGAAAAGGGTAATCCTCCTCCGCCCCCTGTGTTGTCGCCAACAATGATTGCGTGCGGTGCATATTGCATTCGACAAACAAAATCGTTGGTTGCGCTAAACGACATCCTGTTTGTCAGTACAACTACTTTTCGATTCCACATTGTGTTAGCTTTCGTGATTATAGGCAACGGTTCAGAAAAATCTGAATGTCCGTTTCCCGTTTTGTGACAAATGTATCCGGTTGTCTGGTCTGTTTCAAAAAAATAAGAAGCAAGTGTCTCTGCGTAAGTCAATGTCCCGCCTCCATTATTGCGTACATCAATAATTATTCCTCTACAGTCGGCAAATTGTTGAAAAATAGATATAATATTTGCACCTGAAAATCCGCTGGAAAAACTTCCGTAATAAATATAACCGACTTGTTTGTCGGCAATTTTTGCGTATCTCAATCCCCCTGCAATACGATAATTATTTCCCAAATATTTTTCATTATAAATTATTGACGAATTAAAATTATCTGGGTAGTCGGTGTACCATTTCCAATAACGACTAAAGTCAAATTCCGAGATAAGATTAACATGTCCGTCTTTTAATTCGGCAAGCATTTGTGCAAACAAATCGAAAAGTTGATATTTATTTTTAACCTGCGCCAATGACGGCTTATATACTGTTTTTATTGAATCCCAATTAATATTTTTATAGTCCAAATAACAATAGCGTGTGTCGATAATATACCACAAAGCATCAAAATTACCTTCCAATGTATTTGTAAATTTTGGTTCATCATCATTGATGCATGATAAGAAAGTTACAATTAATATTATGAAAATTAAATATTTCCGCATAAAAAATTAATTATATTTTTCGACAAAAATACAAAAAATATTTTTTCTACGCAATGATATTTTTGAACAAGTTCATTAACGACATCAAAAACTTAAAAGTATTTTTTATTTTTACGCAGAGAATTTCTTTTTGATATGTTAATGACGATATCGTTATTCAAAATTAAAATTATACTGTCTTTGATGTTTATTTGTCCGCAAATTATAATCGAATAACACAATAAAAAGATTGTGACAATGCGTAATCTTCTTAATTTTCTTAATTTTCTTGATATTATTTTTTACATATAATCATTGCTTACAAGTAAATTCAACATATAACCGTTAAATTTTTGTCGATTTTTTCCAAGTATGTTAAAGAATCTTTCATCAGATGAAAATATTGAAATAAATGCATCATTTAGCAATTTTTTCCCTTCTTCTGTAAGATTAGAGCATTTTGCACGCATGTCAACCATTGATGATTTGCGACATACATAACCCTTTTCTTCCAATCCTTTTATTGCCTGAGAAATTGTCATCGGTGATATTTTTGTATGCTTTGACAAAGATATTTGGGTTACATCATTATGTCCGTGTAAAATTAGCCAATGAATACTCGCCAGAACTGCATATTGCATGTGTGAAATATTATAATGTTTTTTTAACGCTCTGTCGTGAGAGGCTTCCCACAATTTTGATACCCTCAACATCAAAAACCCGGAATCATTATCAAGGTTTGGCTCTACAAATGGTGATATATTATTATTATTCATAATGTGTTTAGAAAATAATTGATACAAGTAATATTATTAACTCATTCCATCTACAACTTCTTTCGCTGTCTGTTCTAAAATAGCGGTAACCGAATTGTCGATTACACCTGTTTTTAGAACATTTAAAACATCATTTTTATGTTTGAGTTCGAGCAGATTAAGAAATTCTTTTTCAAAATCCTGTACTTTATCCAGCGGCAAATTTGCGAGCAAACCGTTTGTTCCGCAGTATAGAACAGCAATTTGTTGTTCTACCGGCATCGGTTCGTGCAGCGCCTGTACAAGCAGTTTTGTGTTTTTGCGACCTTTGTTAATTGTAGCCGCAGTAACAGCGTCCATATCGCTTCCGAACTGAGTAAATGCTTCCAATTCACGATATTGAGCCTGGTCAATTTTCAAAGTCCCTGCAACTTTTTTCATCGCCTTAATTTGAGCAGCGCCACCAACGCGTGAAACTGAAATTCCTACATCAATAGCCGGACGATTCCCCTGATTAAAAAGATTTGTATCAAGAAAAATTTGTCCATCTGTAATCGAAATCACGTTTGTAGGAATATATGCAGATACGTCTCCTGCCTGCGTTTCTATTATCGGTAGGGCTGTAAGAGAGCCGCCACCTCTAACTTTTCCTTTCAATGAATCGGGCAAATCATTCATTTGTTCAGCAATTTCTTGACGTTTAATGATTTTGGCTGCACGCTCCAACAGACGTGAATGCAAATAAAAAATATCTCCCGGATATGCCTCACGTCCGGATGGGCGTCTTAAAATCAACGAAACTTCGCGGTAAGCAACTGCCTGCTTCGACAAATCGTCGTAAACCACAAGTGCATGCCTGCCGGTGTCTCTAAAATATTCACCGATAGCCGCACCTGCAAAAGGGGCAAAGTATTGCAAAGCAGCAGGGTCGGAAGCAGTAGCCATAACAACTATGGTATAGTCCATAGCATGATGCTCTTTCAAAGTATTTACAATTGAGGCAACGGTAGAACCTTTTTGCCCTGTTGAAACGTAAATACAATAAACGGGGTCGCCTGCCTCAAAATTTGCCCGCTGATTAATAATTGTATCAATGGCGATAGTAGTTTTTCCTGTCTGTCGGTCTCCGATAATAAGTTCACGCTGTCCTCGTCCGATGGGAATCATTGCGTCAATTGCTTTTAAGCCCGTTTGTAATGGCTCGTTAACAGGCTGACGGAAAATTACCCCCGGTGCTTTTCGTTCCAACGGCATTTCTATGCGTTCCCCTGCAATGGCGCTACCGCCGTCTAACGGCTCTCCAAGCGGATTTATTACACGTCCGAGCATCTGTTCGCTTACCCCAATATTAACAACTTCGTGCGTGCGTTTGACCGTAAATCCCTCTTTGATTTCACTTGAGGAACCAAGCAGAACCGCGCCAACGTTATCTTCTTCGAGGTTCATTACAATTGCTTTCATACCATTTTCAAATTCCAGCAATTCATTTGCCTCAGCATTATTCAGACCGTAAATGCGTACAACGCCATCGCCGACTTCAAGCACTGTACCGATTTGCTCGTATTGAACACCGGCATCAATTTTTTCAAGTTGCTGCAGCAACATCTCCGATACTTCACTGATTTTTATTTTTTCCGACATATTTATTTCAATTCTTATTTAAATTTAGTAATAAATAAATATATTACTTTTTTTATAATTTTAAATTCCATTTTATAAAAAAGTTAATATTTGGTTTAATTAAAAATTTAACATGCAAAAGTACAATTATTTTGAATATCTGCAATGTTTTTGCTTTATATTTTATTAATATTAAAGAAAAATAGTATTTGTTAATATATTTTTACAAATTCAACATACATTAATTACTCATTATTTACAAAAATATTTGTATGCAAAAGTAATAATTTTTTCTTACAATAAAAAATGAGATATAAGTAAGTTTTTTTAGTTTTTTTTAAAAAATATATCATAATCAATATTTTGCAATCAAAGAATATATTTATACTTTTGTAGAAATAAATATATAATCAATGGCAGATTTAAGAGTAAAAATATCTAATTTGGAACTAAAAAATCCGGTGCTAACTGCATCCGGGACTTTTGGCTATGGGCTTGAATTTCAAGATTTTATTGATATTTCACTTTTAGGCGGGATAATTGTAAAAGGAACGACTTTGCACCCTCGGCAAGGAAATCCTCCGGAGCGAATGGTTCAAACTGCTGCGGGAATGCTTAATGCTGTGGGTTTGCAAAATCGAGGCGTCGAATATTTTATTAATAATATTTATCCTGAAATAAAAAAAATTGATACTCATTTTATTGTCAATGTTTCGGGTTCAACGATTGAAGAATATGCTGTTTGTGCGCAGAAAATCAATGATTTGGGAAAAATTCCCGCCATTGAACTTAATATTTCCTGTCCGAATGTAAAGCAAGGCGGTATGACTTTTGGGACGAGTTGTAAGCAGGCAGCAGAAGTTGTGCGTGCCGTTCGAGCAAAATATGATAAAACGCTGATAGTCAAATTATCGCCAAATGTAACTGATATTACCGAAATTGCCAAAGCCGTTGAAGGTGAAGGGGCAGATGCTGTGTCGTTAATAAATACGTTTTTGGCTATGTCTATTGACGCAGAAAAACGCAAGCCGATACTTTCAACCATAACAGGCGGATTATCAGGCGCTTGCATTAAACCTATTGCGCTACGGATGGTTTGGCAAACTGCAAAAGCGGTGAAAGTTCCCGTTATTGGTTTGGGTGGCATTATGTGTGCGCAAGACGCTGTTGAGTTTTTGCTCGCAGGAGCAACCGCCGTACAAACAGGTACTGCAAATTTCATAGACCCGCAAATCTCTGTTAAAATCATTGACGGAATTGCACAATATCTTGATAACAACAACTTTACATCTGTTATGGATATTGTTGGAATAATTTAATAGAGATATTGTTACTCTGTTTTGATTTTTTTTAATTATTACACTATTTTTCAGTCAAGTATTTCAAGAAAAATATATCTCTAAAGTTTCCTCAAGAAATTTTTTTTATCTTTGCCTTATATTATTATCCTTTATAAAAATATCAATGAAACCATTCCTTTATCGCATTGCCGAGCAATATTTTAGTCATTTTGGAAGCGAAATAAGCCGTTTTACTTTTGTTTTCCCAAATAGAAGAGCAGGTATCTTTTTTCAAAAATACCTTTGCGAATTGACGAAAAAACCGATATTTTCCCCTGATATTCAAACAATTACAGATTTATTCATATCGTTGAGTAATTTAAGTCAAACCGACCGATTGAGTAACCTTTTTCGGCTTTACAGAATTTATTTGCATCAGAGCAAGCGCAATGAAACTTTTGATAATTTCTTGTTTTGGGGTGATATGTTACTAAACGATTTTGATGAAATTGATAAAAATTTGGTTGATGCCAAACAATTGTTTTCCAATATTTTAGACCTCAAAGAAATCGATACGGTTTTCGACACGCTTACAGAGGAACAGAAAAAAATTATTCGCCAATTTTGGTCAAATTTTGTTCCGTTGTCCGAAGGCAAGCAAAAAGAAGAATTTATAACGATATGGCGAATGTTACTTCCTATTTATGAACAGTTTCGAAAGGAATTATATACTGAAAATATTGCAACAGAAGGAATGTTGTGGCGACAAGTTGTTGATAGTTTGAAAAATGATGAGATAAACTGTAATGATAAGCAATTTGTTTTTATTGGTTTTAATGTGCTTACTGTGTGTGAGTTACAATTGTTTAAGGAAATGAAAAAACGAGGTATAGCCGATTTTTATTTTGATTATGAATCTGACCAACTTCAAGATGAAAACAACCTTGCTTCGCGTTTTTGTAAAGAAAATGCTGTGCTTTTCCCATCAAAATTTGACATGGAAACTAATGTAATTCCTTTGAAAGATAAATACTTAGAACTTATTTCTATTCCTTCGGAGGTTGGACAGGCAAAGCAGGTTTTTCGTATTTTAGAAACTTTATTGAGCAATGAGAATTTTACAGAAAATTCCTTAAATACTGCTGTTGTGTTGCCGGACGAAAATCTTCTTTTGCCAATATTGCATTCCTTTCCTGCTCAAATTCAGCAAATTAACATTACGATGGGTTTTCCGCTTAAGGCAACGGCGGCTTTTGCCCTGTTTGATAATATTTTCAGTTTACAAAAGCACGCTCGAAAAAACAAGCAAGGAACAATACTTTTTTACCACAAAGATATACTTAATTTATTAAATCACAGATATATAGCCGAAAATTGTGATGATATTATTCCTGTTTTAAAAAATAAAATAATTAATGAGAATAAAATTTATGTTCAAACTGACTTGTTTTCTAAAAATGATTTACTTGCGTTGATTTTCAGACAGATAGACAATGAAAATGACTTTCTTGATTATTTATTACAGATAATTTTAAAAATTATTGAACAATGGAAAGAATTCGCAAATGAAGGAGTTGAATTTCAACTTGATAGTGATTTTTTGTATCAATATTATCTAATAATAAACCGCACATCTGAAATAGTAAAACAAAACGCACACGAAATTAAAATGTCTCTTGATACGCTGATGCAGTTGCTTAGGCGATATACCGGTGGGCTTTCTGTCCCTTTTGTAGGCGAACCTCTTGCCGGGTTACAGGTAATGGGCGCTCTTGAAACACGTATGTTAGACTTTGAAAATGTTATAATTACGAATTTCAGTGAGGGAATTTTTCCTCAACGGCAAATTACAAACAGTTTTATTACACAAAGTTTGAGGCGTGCCTTTGGACTGCCGCAGAGCGAGCAGCAAGATGCAAACAGTTCATACAATTTTTACCGACTTATTTCTCGCGCAAAACGTGTGTATCTGCTGTTCGACTCGCATACAGAGGGACTGCAAACAGGGGAAGTGAGCCGCTTTTTGCTGCAACTGAAATATCAATACAATGCTCCGATTATTGAAAAAAATCTTTCTTACAATGTTGTTTTTGAAAAAATTAAACCAATCATAGTGGAAAAAACACCTGAAATTATTCAAAAATTGGAGCAATTTTGTTCATCCGATTCTAAAAAGGCGCTATCTCCAACTGCAATAAATACTTATTTGAACTGCCCATATCAATTTTATCTGCATTATATTGAGGAACTTAAAGAAGAAGATGAACTCTCGGAACTTATAGACGGAAGTGCATTTGGAAAGGTTTTTCATAAGACAATGGAGATTCTCTATAAACGTTTTGAGGGAAAAACACTTGAATTTCAAAATTATGAAAAAGAATTACTGAATATTGACAATATTGCAGGAGCAATTAATCGTGCTTTTTCATTAGAAATATTTAAAAATTCTGATGGCAAAAAAGTTGAGTTAGAAGGTAATAATATATTGATTTTTAGATTATTAATAAAATACATAAAACAGGTTTTTTTGATTGACAAACAACGAGTTCCGTTTAGGTACATTGCCTCAGAATATCCATTTTTTGTAAGATTTCCTATTAATAGCGGAATGCAAGCAGTTAATTTAAAGGGGATTATTGATAGAATTGACGAAAAAGACGGCGTCATTCGCATTTTAGATTATAAAACCGGCGGAGGTACAAATGTGTTTGAAAGCATTGAGCAGATTTTTGACAAAGAAGATGCGAAACGCCCCAAATATGCGCTGCAAACTTTTTTCTACGGAACTTTATTTGATAACAATTTGGGAGCAAAGCAAATTCAAACGGGGATAATATTTTTACGTGAAGTATTTAAAACCGATTTTTCTACACAAATGTTTAAACGAATTGACCGCTCAACAATTGCCGCTGTTGATGATATTTCGGATTATAGACATGAGTTTTTAACGTACCTTAGATTGTGTCTGAAAGAGGTTTTTAATCCTGAAATAGCATTTGTACAAACCTCATTACCAAAAAATTGTGAATATTGCAGTTTCAAGGAAATTTGTAAAAGATAAAAATAAAAAATTGCATTTAATCTTCCATCTGTTCTTTACTTTGCTCATTTATAATACTTTCATATTGTTGAGTTTTTCGATGATGTGTTGGGCTTACCAAACGCTGATAAAACGTGCAACCAATTTATCATTCGCACGATTTCTGTTCCGAGCATTATAAATATTAAATTAATTTGTAAAATATTGATAATGAAAATTTTATTTTTTTGCAAATTTTTTTTAATTTTTTTTTGCAGAATGTAAAAAAATGTATTTTTTTTATTTATTAATTTTGTATCTTTGCAAAATATTTTATAAAAAAGTTTCTATTTAATAAATTTTTATCAAAATGAAGAAATTTACAATGTTAATTTTAGCGGCACTATTTGCCGCAAGCGGATGGTCCCAAGAAACAATACAGTTTGGGACAGGAACTGAAACGACCAGCGATAGCTACTTTTTAGGTGGTCTGTTTGGTCACACGCGCAGTGCTGTGTTATATACACAGAGCGAGTTAGAGGCACTGGGTATGTCAGAGAATGTTGGCATTAGCAAAATTGCACTGCAAGTCGGTTCTATGACATCTACTCCGTCGGGAACAAGAACCATTAAGATTTGGGTTAAGGAGGTTACAAATACCGTCCTTACCACATCAATGTTTAGCGATTGGGCTACTTTGTGCGCAAGTGCAAACCTTGTGTATGACAAGTCCGGTTCAAACATCTCCATTATCCCAAGTGCGTGGAATGAATTTTCCTTTACTACGCCATATGAGTACAATGGCGGGAATCTGTTAATCTTTACAGATTGTATAGGTATATCAGCGAGTGGTGGTAATACTATTAATACGTTTTATCACAGTGCTACGACTAAGCATTGGAAGGCGTATAAGGATGATGCGTATGCCAATCCTTTGAATAACAGTAATGGTAACTGCTCTACTGTTGGTGGAGTAGTAGATGCAAACCGTTCAAATATTAGAATTACATTTGACGATTTGGTGTCGGTTCCCAATAGATTGAAAATTATTCCGGGTGCGTACTATACGCAGATACCAACGACTCAGATTTTGCCGCCTGTTTTTGCAAAAGTAAAAAATACAGGGTCTTTGACACAAACTAATGTGGTGTTGTCGGCAGCGGTAAACGGAACATCAATAGGAACTTCTAGT
This sequence comes from Paludibacter sp., assembly GCA_009781075.1. Classification (GTDB taxonomy): domain Bacteria; phylum Bacteroidota; class Bacteroidia; order Bacteroidales; family Paludibacteraceae; genus WRGS01. Next base: position 19,314 of record WQYU01000025.1, read on the forward strand.
CCTGTTGCCTCGCTTGATCCCGCCATTACAACATCGACAGATTTGGTGGTTACTCCTGTAGTTAATGCTCCATTGGGCAGTAATACACTTGTTTATACTGTGAGTTCAAGCGAAGGCGCAACAAGTGATATTTCTGCATATTTTAAAGGTACAACTAATACTTATGCAGTAGATAGTGTAACAACTTTTTCCGGTGGAGTAGGAGCCAATGATGGAACAATAACTATCGGTAATGTTTTCCAAATTACAACGGCAACTGCTTTGTTGGAGGTACAAATAGGATTTGGAGTTGGGTCTTTATTAGATTACTCCTTATCACTTTATGCAATGACAGGAGATTTGACAATTAATTCAACTCCTTTATTTACTAAAAACGCAACTAGAAATGGAACAGGCTTGTTTAATATTGTTGTTCCTGAAACAGCACTATCTCCGGGTAAATATTTCCTGTGTGTAAATCAATTGACTACAACTAATGTTGCTCTCACATACGATGGGAAGCCAACACATATATCTTATGTGCAAGATGGAACTGACTTAATTCCAATAACTGAAACTTTTAATGGAGTAGCCATTCGCATGATAACAGGCGATATGCCGACCTGCATCAGACCGGAAATTACAGACATATTGTTTACGAATAGCAGTGCAACGGTTTCATTAACAGAGAACGGCACTGCTACGCAGTGGCAATATGTTTATTCTACAAATGCAAATGCAGATCCAAATACTCTTACACCTGTTACAGTATCGGAAAATCCTTTTACGGTACTAGATTTAAATCCAAACACTCAATATTACATTTGGGTACGCAGTTATTGTTCTGCAACAGACCAAAGTTTGTGGATTGCAGGTAATTTTAGAACCGCATGTGGGGTAAACACCGTGCCATATATAGAGGATTTTGAAAGTTATGTAGGAACTACTTACGATACAGCGGGTCCTGTTCCGAATTGTTGGTACAACTATGCTCAAAGCGGCAGTGCAATTTATACACCGCACGTTACAGGCAGTGGTTCGTATTGCTATCCTCACAGCGGAACAAATGCTTTAACTTTTACGGGAGGCGCTGGAACGACTTATGGAGGTCCTAATACTTATGCCGTATTGCCTCCGTTTGATACGCCTATTGACCAACTTATGATTTCTTTCTGGTTTAAGCAGGAGAGTACTTCAGCCGGCTATGGAAGTTTAAGTATTGGTTATATTACAGGCAGTCAAGATAATATAGCATCTTATACTCCATTGTATGATGTAACACCTACAACCACTCTAACTCAAATTGAATATATGTTTGCAGCAGCGGGTGTCGATTTGTCGAATGCAACTTATATTGCATTAAGATGGAATTATCCTAATACTAGTTCTTATTATTCGGCAGGTGTTGATGACGTTAATGTTTATCTAATTCCGACTTGCCCGAAACCAACACTTACTTCGGTATCTGTTACTGCCACTAGTGCAACCGTTACTTTACAAGAAAACGGCAGCGCTACTCAATGGCAATATGTATATTCCACAGATGAAACAGCAAATACTGATGAACTTACACCTGTTACGGTAACCGACAATCCATTTACAGTAGAAGGATTACAACCAAATACCGTTTATTATGGCTGGGTACGCAGTATTTGTGATGCAACAGATCAAAGTTTATGGGCTGCAGGAAGTTTCAGAACGGACTGTGGTGAAATATCTATTCCATTAGTTGAAAACTTTACAGGTTGGACAACAGGTAGTGGTGCATGGTCTAATCCTTGTTGGAGAAGATATAATGCAGGTGTTCCTTCAACATCAAATCCTTATATCAATGCTTCCAACTATAGTAGTGCTACAAATAATAGTCCTTCAGGGACTCCGTATCTATATTTCAGCAACAGTACTTCATTAACAGTAGTATTGCCACCATTTGATGTTAATGTTAATACTTTGGAAATTACTTACTGGACATTGAGAGAGGGTGATAGTTCAGGGACTTTCTCTGTTGGCTATCTGACAAACAGTAACGACCCAACCACTTTTGTTGCAGTGGAAACTAATGATGACCCTATCCATACTTGGTATGAGCATAGCGTAATACTTGGTTCCGTACCTGCGGGAATTAACAATATTGCATTCAGGCAAAATCAGACATCAACTGCTTGGTATTACTGGCTTGATGATATAGATGTTCATGTGATGCCAGCTTGTCCAAAACCGACTATTACATCAACAGCGGTTACAAGCAGTAGTGCAAGTGTCTCATTTTTTGAAAACGGTAGTGCAACTCAATGGGAATATGTATATTCTACAAGTTCAACAACAGATCCGAATACACTTACCCCTGTTTCGGTAACTGACAATCCATTTCCAATAGAAGGTTTAACTCCAAATACTCAATATTATATATGGATTCGCAGTATTTGTGATGCAACAGACCAAAGTTTATGGACTGCAGGAAGTTTCAGAACAGCATGCACGGAATATTCTTTGCCGTTTACAGAGAATTTCTCAGAATGGACAGCAAGCAGCAGTTATTTTGACCCATGCTGGACAAAGTATACAGGATCAGATGCTTATAGCAATTATCCGTATGTAAGCACAAGTTTGAATCAATCGCTATATTTCTATGTTGGTGATAATACAACCATTAGTGCGGCATTTCTACCGCAATTAGATGCAGCAGGTTTGAATTTGACAATAGAGTTTGATTTAGCTATGCCTTCTTCAGGAAGAATGGATGTTGTAACTGCCACAAACCCTCAAGACCAGAGTACATGGACAGTATTGGAAACTATTAGTAACGGCACCGGAACTTCGGTATCAGATTATCATCATTATGAAGAAATATTAATACCAAATTATCAGGCAGGTACTTATATCGGCTTTAAATATTATAACACTTCAACTTATTATAGTGCATATTTGGATAATATTAATGTTGATATTGCACCGAATTGTACCAAACCTGTTGGATTTGTTGCAAATAATATTACTGGAACTAGTGCCGATCTTTCGTGGACACCAATAGGTACTGAAACCGAATGGGTTGTAGAGTATTCCACGAGCAGCACATTTGCTACTTTGGAAGGTACTGAAAATGTATCAGGTATACCAAGCCTTGCGTTGTCGAGTTTAAGTGGAAACACTCAATATTATGCAAGAGTTAAGGCGGTTTGTAGTAGTGAAGAAGCAAGTAATTGGACAACGACTTTAAGTTTCAGAACTCCATGTGAAGGTACGGTTTCGTTGCCATATATCGAAGATTTTGAAAGTTATATTGGAACTACTTATAGTACCTCAGGTCCTGTTCCTGGTTGCTGGTACACTTATGCTCAATCAGGCAATGTAAATTATACACCTCACGTAACATCAACTACAGCAGGTAGTTCTTATTGCTATCCCCATAGCGGTACAAATGCTATAACTTTTACAGGAGGTTCAGGTTATGGAGGTGTCAATACTTATGCTGTTTTGCCAATATTTGATACCCCTATTAACAAACTTAAGATTTCGTTCTGGTACAAGCAGGAAAATGCTTCATCAGGTTACGGAAATTTAAGCGTTGGTTATATCACAGGTAGTCAAAATAATATTTCATCCTACGTTTCGCTGTATGATGTAACTCCTACAACTACCCTAACTCAAATTGAGTTTATGTTTGCAGACGCAGGAGTAGATTTAACAAATGCTACTTACATTGTATTCCGATGGAATTATACTGGGACTTCGTATTATTCGGCATGTATTGATGATGTTAATGTAAACATTGTTGCAGACAATGATGCTGCTATTTCGGCAATAACTGCTCCGGTTAGTGGTATTAATTTAACTAATGCTGAAACGGTTACCGCAACTATTTTCAACAATGGGTTAAATACTATCACTTCTTTGGATATGGAATTGACAGTTGACAATGGGACACCAGTAGTTGAGACATTCAACACTAATATTGCTTTCGGTGCTACTGCAAATTATACATTTACAGCAACAGCCGATTTGAGTGTTACTGGAAATCACACCATAAAAGTACGGGCAATATTGCCTGACGATGAATATGCAGGAAATGATTCGCAGACCATAACGGTTACAAATACTTATTGTGGTTCCGTAACTACTTTCCCATTCACCGAAGGATTTGAAGGTTCAACTTTCCCGCCTGCATGCTGGACTGCATTGCAAGTTCAAGGGACACAAAATTGGGCAAGAACTTCGGATCAATATTATCAAGGTTATTGGTCGGCTTATCAGGTTCCAGATTTAACAAATATGCTAAAAACAGCATTGGTAACTCCTCCGTTGGAAATTCCGGCAACAGGTATTTATTCTCTGAAGTTCTGGTCATATACGGATCATTCTAATTATTATGATTATAGCGCAATAATGGTATCAACAACATCAAGTAGCGATATTACAGCATTCAGCGAATTAAAGAAATTGACCGGTACAGAGGTTCAGGCATCGTGGCAAAATATTTCAGTGCCTTTGAGTGCATATAGCGGACAAACAATTTATCTTGCTTTTGTATATCAAGGAATGTATGCACAGACATGGTATATTGACGATGTGAATGTTTCAGAAACAAATGGAGTGGATAATTTATATGGTAATCATATAACTATTACCCAGAACAATGGAGAAATATTCATTACTGTTACGGAAAATTCAGCGATACGTATAATTGATGTTTCAGGTAGGGTACTTGGCATTTTCAATGCCTCGGCAAATTCAACTTTCAGTACTTACGAACCTGCCGGACTTTATTTAATAGAAGTAAGAGGCAATAGTGGAGTTTCTACACATAAATTGCTTGTAAAATAAACAATTGATTTAATATTTCATTTTTAA
>WQYU01000026.1 GCA_009781075.1 Paludibacter sp.
AATTGCTCTGAATTTGCTTAAAAAAGATACAGGGAAAGAATCGTTACGTTCTAAAAGGCTCAAAGCAGCTTGGAATAAGGATTTATTAATCAAGTTAATTAATTTTTTATGCGTTAACCCTGTTGATAGGCGGAAATTTCGCTCCGCTCATTTCCGCCTATCAACCGCTTGACGCAATTGCGGGTGTTGGTGGCTTCGCCCCCCCCGCAACTGCGTCAAGCGGGCGGCACGTTATACCAAATACTATATTCATACATCAATAAATTTTAGTCATTATTATTATCATCAACCTCTGTCTTTTTACTCGTTTGTCCACCGCTCTGTCGTCCGCTTACACCTAATTCATAAATACGCACAAAAGTACAATTTATTTGTAAAAAACATTTTTTATATCTCTTAAAAAAGAAAATCAGAGAAAATTATATTAATTTTGCAAACTTTAATTCCACAAAATATGACGCCCTACAACACACCTCTTTTTAAACGAATCGACTGGATAACAATTATTATTTATTTGTTTTTTGTTGTTTTTGGGTGGTTGAGTATCTATGGAGCGAGTTATGATTTTGAAAATCCTTCATCAATTTTGGACTTTCAACAGCGTGCAGGCAAGCAGTTTGTGTGGATTTTGACTGCATTTGCCATTGCCGGCATAATTATGCTTATTGAGGCAAAAATTTATAATTATTTTGCATATATTATTTACGGAGCTATAATTTTTTTATTGATAATCACAATTTTTATTGCCCCTGACCTTCGCGGTTCACGTTCGTGGGTGGTTATTGGACCTGTCAATTTTCAGCCTGCCGAGTTGGCAAAAGTGGCAACTTCGCTTGCTATTGCGCGTTTTATGAGTTCGTATAATTATCGATTTCGCACATTTAAAAATATTTTACCTCTTTTGGGATTTGTTTTTTTCCCGATAATGTTAATTTTTTTGCAAAAAGAAACTGGCTCTGCGCTTGTTTTTCTTGCTTTTTTTGTCGTTTTTTACCGCGAAGGGATGAAAGGAGTTATCATTTTACTTGGTTTATTGTCTATTGTGTTGTTTGTAGTTGTGATTCGTTTTAGTGAAATTGAAGTTGGCAGCGGCTCTCTGGGAATAATTATTGCGATGTCAATTTTACTTTCGATACAATCGTTTTATGTATGGTTTTTTGAAAAAGATTTTAAACATGGAGTTGCAGTGTTGCTTGCCGCATGTTTGATTAGCATTACTTCTTATATTTTATATTTTATTTTTAAAATAAACATTAATTTTGATTATGTTGCAGTGGGAATTATTATTGCAAGTTCTCTGTTTTGGGGTGTTTTGGCTTTGTTTTTTCGCAAAAAACGTTATTGGCTTATCGTGTTAATTTCGCTTGTAAGTGTTATTTTTAGTTTTTCTTCAGATTATATTTTTGAAAAAGTACTTGAACCGCATCAGCGCAATCGTATAATGATAGTTTTGAATATGAAAGAAGACCTGCGCGGCGATGGCTACAATGTAAATCAGTCGAAAATTGCTATAGGTTCAGGCGGACTTTTCGGCAAAGGTTTTCTTAACGGCACACAAACAAAACTAAAATATGTTCCTGAACAAGATACCGATTTTATTTTTTGCACTGTTGGTGAAGAGCGCGGTTTTGCAGGTTCTATTGTGATGATTGGCTTATACGCATTTTTATTAATTCGCCTGTTGAAAATTGCCGAGCGGCAGCGGGACAATTTTGCGCGAATCTATGGTTATTGCGCAACAAGCGTGTTGTTTTTTCATTTTGTAATTAATATCGGAATGGTGCTTGGACTAATGCCAGTGATAGGTATTCCGTTGCCATTTTTTAGTTATGGCGGTTCGTCACTGTGGAGTTTTACCATCCTTTTGTTTGTTATGATAAAATTGGATTCCGAAAAAAGATGATAACTGAAAATGAAATATTACCGATAGGAAAAATCATTAAATCGCATAAAACGGGTGGCGAGATGATATTTGCTTTCTTTGCAGATATATTTGATAATAAAGATTTTACATATTATATTTTAGATATTGACGGAATTTTTGTACCGTTTTTTATCGATGAGTATAAAATTAATTCTGCTCAAACTGCTTGGGTAAAAATAGATGGAATCAACAATCAAAAAGAGGCAAAATATTTTGTGGGAAAAACCCTATATGCTCCGATAAAATTTTTGAAAAAAGTTAATACTGATAAGATAGGATTCGAATATTTTAATGATTTTGAAATTTATGATAAAAGTTACGGATTTCTGGGCAAAGTTATTGATATTGACCAAACTACCGCTAATATTTTATTGATTATTCAGACAGATAATCGAGAACTTTTAATTCCGTTTGTCGAAAGTTATATCATTGATATTGATCACAATACAAAAGAAATTTTTGTAAATTTACCGCAAGGACTGATTGATTTGTAGGAAATAATAAATTTTTGTAAACATTATATTATGATTGATACATATTAAAATAATATACGTTCTTTGACATTTTGATTGAATTGACGCTGCTTTTCTATAAGTTTTCTTATTAACCGTTTTGTCGAAAACCGAAACACCTAAAATTTGCATTATTTCAAGATAAAAAATGTTGAATCAAAAATGCATAAATAATTATGGAGAGTGAAATACGGGAAAATATATCGTAGGCAGGTATAAAAAAAGCGGCATTTTTGCCGCCTCAATACAACCTAGATCCAAAAAAATACAACTTTTGAATTTTCATACCTTTCACATTATATAAATCGTAATTGAAAGTTACGCATAGTATATTTGTATTTCATTTAATATTAATACTTTATGACATTTATTTGTGTAAATAATATAATACTCTACAAATAAATATTTTATAAAATTAGTTTGTAACATTTCATATTTCCCATATTTATATTGAAAAATTTTATTTAATTTTGCATAACAAAAAAATGCTATTTCTAATGAAAATTATTTCTTACAACGTAAATGGTATTCGGGCGGCTTTGAGTAAAAATTTTGCTCACTGGTTAGAATTTGAAAGTCCTGATGTGGTATGTCTGCAGGAGACAAAGGCACACTCCGATCAGATTGATATTGCACTTTTTGCCAGTTTGGGGTATACTACTTTTCTTCATTGCGCAAACAAAAAGGGTTACAGTGGTGTTTCTATTTTAACAAAAATTTCCACAGACAATGTTGTTGTTGGGATGAACTCACACACTTTTGATAGTGAAGGACGTGTGTTACGTGCCGATTTCGGAGATATTTCGGTAATGAGTGTTTATATTCCAAGCGGGTCGTCAGGAGATGAAAGGCAGGAATTTAAAATGCGGTTTTTAGAAGAATTTTTACCCTTTGTTGATAAAGTGCGACTTTCACACCCAAATATAGTTATTTGTGGAGATTATAATATTTGTCACAAGCCGATTGATATTAATAATCCTGAGCGTCAAAATGGAGTTTCTGGGTTTTTGCCTGAAGAGCGAGAATGGTTAGACAAATTTCAGGCAAGTGGAATGATTGATTCGTTTCGAGTATTCGACAGCCGCTCGGAACAATATTCGTGGTGGAGCTATCGCGGCGGAGCACGCTTTAGAAATGCCGGCTGGCGAATTGATTACCAATGGATTAGCGAACCGTTATTACCACGTCTCAAAGGAGCGGGAATTATGCAGGAAGTAGTTCATAGCGATCATTGCCCTGTGTGGAGCGTAATTGAATAAACCATTAATTGAAAAAATTATTTTATTCTAATGTAAGCACGATGGTTGCTCCTTTTATTACTTTTGTTTCGGGCGGAATAGATTGTTTGATAACCTTGCCGCGCCCTGAAATATTTACTTTCATCCCGTAGAGTTCTATCAAATAAACCGCATCTTTTGCACCCATTCCATAAACGTTAGGAACATTATTTGCAGCCATCAAAAGCGGTTGAGTAATAATTTTGCTGCTGTCAGTTTCTGCGGTAATCCACTGGCTGTTATTTCCTGCTAACGGCAATTTTAATTTTTTTGCAATAATTTGTAATTGTTCAAAATTTCCGTTTTTAATATTTGGCATTTTAAAAACAAAAGTAGAGTCGGCAACAATCTGCTGTGGAGTTGTGTTCAAACGCATAGTGGTAATTCCTTCTGCTATCTTTTTGAAAACGCTTCCTGCTGCGCCTGCACCATAGGTGCCATGTGGAACAACCATAGCTACAATACAGGTATATTTAGGACTATCGGCAGGAAAATATCCGCAAAACGATGCGTAATTTTTTGTATTGTTTGCAATGTCAGCCGTTCCTGTTTTTCCTGCAATTTTAACAATGTTTGATCTTACATTTGGATATCCTGTACCATGTTTGTCTGTTACTACGCCCTCAAGCATTTCACGTATTGTTTTTAATGTATTATCGGAACAAATTTTCGGATTAATAATTTCTTTTTGATACATCTTCACAATTTCCCCATTGCTTATAATGTATCTCACCAAACTTGGTTCAATCATTTGACCTCCGTTGGCAATAGCATTATAAAAACGAAGAGTATAAATTGGCGGTGCAACAATCGACTGCCCAAAACTGATACGTGCAATATTACTAATCTGAACGGATTTACTTGCAGTTCTGTTTCTATAAACTGCAGGCAAAACGGCATCGGCAATTTGAATTTTCATCGAATCCAAAATATGCATGCTGTAAATTTCGTCGATAAATTTTTGCGGATTGTCTGTATAATTTTTAGTAATAATATTTGATATTCCTACATTACTCGAACGAGCAATTATTTGGGAAGCAGTAAGATACGGATAAGCATGCATGTCTGAAACGCCGTAAAGAGACTTATCTGTAATAATGGTGTCGTTTGCATGAATAAATCCATTTTCTAATGCAATCATCATTGAAACGATTTTAAAGGTTGAGCCAAAATCGTAACGTCCCTGTGTTGCCATATCGTTGCTTTCAGTATAACCGTTTGCAGTTTTGAAGAGGTTAACACATGCTTTTATTTGTCCGTCCGTTGTCATCACAATAGCACAGGCACTCTCTGCACGCAGAGTATCAAGGTTTTGACGCAATGCTGATTCTGCTAAATCCTGAATATCAATATCTATTGTTGTGTAAATATCATTTCCTGCCACGGATTCAATTTGAGTTGTTTCCCTGATTTTATTCGCAATTTTTTTTCTCACGGCAATACCACTTTTGCCGGTTAAATATCTGTCGAAAAACTTTTCCAGCCCATTTTGTCCGCTACCCTTCTCATGTTTGATCACCTGTTTCCCTGTTATTTTATCAATTTCATATTGATTTTCACTGTAAACCGAGCCTAATGTCCGCGCTGCAAGCGATCCAAAAGGCTTTTCTCTATTTTCCAAACTTTCACGTGTGTCTGCATACAGTCCTCCTAAATTATATCCATTGCGCATCCCTTCTCGAAACAAAGGCATATTCTTAACTTTCACCCATTGTGCATACGAAACTCTTCGAGGATAAAGTAAAAAAGCAGAACTTTTTTTTGAATATGCATTTAACATGTCTGTTTTATATATGTCTTTTGAACGATCTTTAAATAAATCGGCAAGTTCTGCCGCCGTTGAGTCTAGTTTTGCAATAAAGCGATTGACGGTTTTGCCGTTTTGTTTGAAAACAATTACAGTATCTTTTTTCCCCGAGCGAGATATAAAATCCCCGGTATCTTTTAACCCTCCTACTTGCGTATCCATTCGGATATAATAATATGGAATACTTGCAGAAAGCAACCGTCCGTCTGATGCATAAATATTTCCACGTGTATAGTTTATTTCCGAAGTATCGTTAAGATTTTGAATTTTTTGGGCAAGTTTTATAAGAGGTTTGCGCTCCGCCGTTTGTATATATAAGGTTTTGAAAAAAACAGCCGCAAAAGCGCATCCTATCAAAAAATAAACGATAACAAAGCGCAAAAGTATTTGTTTCCCTTTGTCAGTCATAATATTTACATTAAATTTTTAAATAAAAAGTTCGCAAATTTACAAAAAAAATACTACTTTTGCAATCGATTATCAATTTTTTTATAAAATATCTTAAAAATTAAGAATTTGGATATTATTTAAATTATTAAATATCAATAAATTATATTTTTATAATAAACTAAACGATGCCCAAAAAACAACCAAATATCAACAAAAAATTTTCGCTAAGTTATTTCAGTTATTTTTATAAAATAATTGGAAAACATATTTTTATATATCTGTTTCTCAATTTAATAATTGGTTTTCTTGATGGATTTGGACTTACTATGTTTGTTCCCATTTTGCAGGTAGCATCCGGGGATGGAGCGGCAAGGGAATCATTAGGAAAGTTGGCATTTATTCTTGATTTTTTCGATTGGGCAGGCTTACCTCTGACTTTGCTTAATGGATTGATTATAATGGTTTTATTGTTTTTATTAAAAGGAATCGCTACTTATATTCGCTCGATTTATTTTACACGTTTACGCCAAAAAGCAGCGTTAAAAATGCAAACTACGATGGTTCGTAAATTTGAGGCAGTAAGTTATGAGGGTTACACCAAACTTGAGGCAGGGCGTATTCAAAGCGTTCTAATCGGGCAGTCGGGAGAGGTAATTAATTCAATGACGACCTATTTCAATTTGTTTCAGGATGTAGTGATGGTTGTGGCATATATGGCAATGGCTTTTTCGGTGAATTGGAAATTTGCTATTATGGTGTTTGTTGGAGCATATCTGTCGAATTTTTTCTTTAACTATTTGAATAAAATTACAAAAGAATATTCGCGTAAAATTGTCAGGGTTGGCTTTAATATAAACGGAGACCTGATTCAGTCGATTCAAAATTTCAAATACCTCAAAGCAACTAATTATTTTAAGATTTTTGCCGAGCGCCTTGTCCGAAATATTGTTCTCAATCAACATTACAATTTTAAAATGGCACGTCTTAATGCCATTGTTACATCTGCCAAAGAGCCGATAGTGATTATGGTTATTGCTATTGTTACTGCAATTCAGGTTTTGTTGTTCCACGACAGTTTTACTTCGATGTTCGTGGCTTTGCTGATGTTTTATCGTTCGTTGAATAGTCTTGTTCGCATTCAAACTGCGTGGAATCAGTTTATCGCTCAAAGTGCATCTATTGATGCCGTTGAGGAAATGAGTGAAGAGTTTTTTCTTAAAAAAGAGCCGATTTTCAGTGAAAAAATTAATAATATTATTGATATTGAAATAAAAAATTTGCATATTCAATTTGGAGATAAGGTTGTATTGAACAATATTAATATTATCATACCTAAGAAAAGTTCTGTTGCCTTAGTGGGCGATAGTGGCGCAGGCAAAACAACACTTGCAAACGTTATATGCGGGTTGCAAATTCCACACGTCGGAGAAGTTATTACCGAAGGAAAAAATATTTATCGAACAAATCTTTCTGCTTTTCGCTCAAAAATTGGCTACGTAACACAAGATTCCGTCATTTTTAATGATTCAATATTTAATAATGTAACTTTTTGGGCAGAAAAAACGCCTGATACGCTTCAAAAATTCTGGAACGTTATGGCAATGGTTTCGATGAAAGATTTTGTTGAGCAACTTACCGTCCGCGAAGACGCAACATTGGGACACAACGGAGTTCTGGTTTCAGGTGGACAAAAACAGCGAATTTCAATCGCTCGCGAACTATATAAAGATGTGGAACTGCTGATTATGGACGAGGCAACCTCCGCTCTTGATTCTGAAACAGAATCGCACATCAAAGAAAGCATTGACCTGCTAAAAGGTAAATTTACAATGGTAATTATTGCCCATCGCCTCTCAACAATTAAAAATGTTGATACAGTTTATCTCCTTGAAAGTGGAGAAGTTACCGGCAGCGGTTCGTTTAAAGACCTACAAACAAACTCACCACGCTTCAAAAAAATGGTAGAATTACAGGAATTATAAATAATTTGAAATCAGATTGTAAAGTACAAAAATTATATTTACTACACAAAAAATAATAAAAATAATTCCGTAAAAATTTGTTGTACGCAAAGTTACTGGATGTGAAAAAAATACTGCAAAAAGTGCGAAAAGTATTGGTAGAAAACTGTAAAATGTTTGTGGAAAGATAATTATTATTAAAATAATTGAAATAAAAAATATTAGGATAAAATTCATATTTGTACGAGTACGAATATTATTCATCAAAGCGTTAGTATATATTTCCCAAAGTGATAAAATCCATATTATCAGCATTATAGCAAAGATAAAACTTCGGAAGTTAATAGAAATGTTCTCAAATGTTAGCCGTGATAATCCAATATTCTCAAATGAAGAAAAAAAGATTTTAAAATAATTTTGATTTAATGCAAAACAAAAAATTGCAGGGGTAATAAGTCCAATCACAGTTGCTAAGAAAACCCGCATAGACATTGCTCTCAATTTTATTATTACTAACCAAGCAGGGACGAAAAGGAGCAAAAATTCGGGAAAAAACAGCCAACCAATGCATGCAATCAAAAAACTGCTCAAAAAAGCAGCCTCTGTTTGTTGTGAATTACGATAAAGTTTCAAAAAAGAAAAAAATGTTATCAGTAAAAAGCAAAGTGCAAGGTTTGCGATAATATTATAATGTGTTGAATGAAAAACACTAATAAGAATGAAATAAATATAGAAGAGAACAAATGTTTTCTGGCGCACCAAATCAAAAACATTATTGAGATAATAAAGTAAAAAACCATTAAAAATTGCTAAAATGAGGCAAATTATATTAGCGAGGTTACTCGGAGTTGGGAAAATTGAATGTAAAAAAATAACTGCAGGCAAAACATTCTGATTATCAATCGATTGATAGGTAGTTTTGGCGGGTAAAAACCACACAAACAAACAAGCCGCCAGCCACAGGATGACAAGCGGAATAGAAGAGTTTATTGTTTTGTGTAGCGTAATTCGCATAAAATTTTTTTGCAAAAATAAGATTTTTTTTGCTACTAAATAAAAGATTAAAAAAAATAATTGTGTAATAAGAAGAATGTTGTATCTTTGTCGAACAAAGAACTTCTTCTGCTTTTAATAAATAGCAGTAAGGCGAAATAAAGGGTTATTTAAAAAAACATAGAATTCAAATAAAAAAACTCGTGTTTGTCAACTTTTTAAAGGACATATTTGTTTTTAATTCCGATTTTCCACTGCTTTTTACCCAATTTTACTTTTGGGCTTTTTTTGCATTTGTGTTTGCAGGATTTTCGCTTTTGAAAAATAAAATTTTGCTGCGCAATGCCTACCTTGCTTTTTTTTCGTTCTTTTTTTACTATAAAACAAGCGGACTTTTTGTGTTGATTTTGGGTTTTTCTACTCTGTTGAATATGCTTTACGGCGAACTAATTTTTAATGCAAAAACTGATGGTAAAAAGAAATTTCATCTTGCTATTGCACTTATTATTAATATTTTATTACTTTCTTATTATAAATATTCGTATTTTGTAACAAATATAATAAATACAATTTTTGACCTGAACTTGCGTGTATTCGATGTATTCGCTTTCATCGGAAACAGCATCGTCGGTAAGGGGCGTTTTGATGTAAGTAATATTCTGCTACCCGTTGGAATTTCGTTTTATACTTTTCACAATATCAGTTACATAATGGATATTTTCCGAGAAAAAGTTGCGCCTGTAAAGAATTTTTTCAATTATGCCTTTTATGTAAGTTTTTTTCCACAACTTGTAGCAGGTCCGATTCTTCGTGCTAACGAATTTATTCCTCAGTTATACAAAAAGTTTTTCCTTTCACGTCGTCAGTTTGGCATTGCTATATTTTGGATTATCAATGGATTGGCAAAAAAAATTATTCTTTCCGATTATCTTGCAGTCAATTTTGTTGACCGTATTTTTGACAATCCACTGATGTTTTCGGGCTTTGAAAATTTAAGCGCACTTTTTGGTTATTCATTACAGGTTTATGCCGATTTTTCGGGTTATACCGATATTGCCATAGGGGTGGCGATGCTGTTCGGTTTTTATCTACCGAAAAATTTTGATTCGCCCTACAAGGCAACCAATGCGAGTAATTTTTGGAAACGCTGGCATATCTCGCTTTCACGCTGGTTGCGCGATTACTTGTACATTCCGCTTGGAGGCAATCGCAACGCAAGTTTTGGAACTTATGCTGTGATAATTTCAATTGCAATAATTGCAACATTGCTTTCGGGAAGTATTTTGGTTGGTTTAGGAATTTTATTATTAGTTCTAATTATCTATTTAGCAATACGTTATATGCCTCAAAGGCGTAAAAAAATTACTACAAACCTTAATAATATGAGCACGATGCTACTCGGTGGAATGTGGCACGGCGCCTCGTGGAATTTTATGATTTGGGGTGGTCTCAACGGGTTGGGAATGATAATTTATAAATTTTGGAAAAATAGAAATTTGAAAGTAAGAACGCTCATTTTGCTTTGCATTCTACTAATTTTTGAAATATTATTTTTCGAATATGAATTTCCTGTTTTAAAAATCGGCTTTGTATGGGTTGCCTGCCTCTTTGCAGGGACGCTTATTCAACTCTTAGTATCATTAATGAGCAAAGGACATACTGATGTAACATTGACCTTTGTAGACAAAGTAAGAAATTGGCTTTCAACAGCGTGGGCAGTTTTACAGACATTCGTTTTTATAACTTTTACGCGGTTATTTTTCCGTAGCGGCTCAAATCTCGACCCCGCTGAGGCAAATCAACAGGCATGGGAAACGGCAAAAAATATGGTTTCAAAAATTGGCGGGCATTGGGACGTTTCGCTCATTCCCACAATGATTTACGAATATCGGACTGTGTTTATTCTTTTTATTTTTGGAATGATAATCCATTGGCTTCCCGAACATTTCAAACGTCGTTACCGTCTATGGTTTGCATCGATGCCACTTTGGACAATGGTACTTGTGTGCGTTGCCGCAGTTTTTGTGATTTATCAATTTATTTCTGCTGATTTACAAGCATTTATTTACTTTCAATTTTGAAAATTATAATTGCATTATAACGATTTAAAATATACTTTTACGAATAAATTATTATAAAAAAATGGAAGATGTTCTTGCGCCGATTGATGTTCTACTGTTAAAAAGGGAACTGACAAAAAGTCGCTTTTTGCGTCCTACAAATAAGGCACACAATGAAATATATATTGTTGATGCGTATCATTGTCCGAATGTTATGCTCGAAATAGGTCGTTTGCGCGAACTTTCTTTTCGTGCCTGGGGCGGAGGTTCGGGTAGACAATCGGATACAGACCTGTATGATTATTTACCGAAGCCGTATTCACAACTTATTGTTTGGAATCCTGATAATGAGGAGATTATAGGGGGTTATCGTTTTATTTGCGGCAAAGATGTTGAATTTGACCAAAATGGGCAACCTCATATTACAATGGAACATTTATTTCGTTTTAGCGAGCAATTTATTACCGGCTTTTTGCCGCAGACCATTGAACTTGGGCGGGCGTTTGTGCAGCCGAAATATCAAAGTTCTCAAATGGGAATGAAAAGTTTGTTTGCATTAGATAATCTTTGGGACGGGCTTGGCGCACTAACACATCTGTATTCCGATACAAAATATTTTATCGGAAAAGTTACGATTTACAACGATTTCTCGTCACAGTCGCGCGAGTTAATAATTGCTTATTTACGGCGTTATTGCCCCGATCCTGATCGATTTATATATACAAAAAAACAAATAAGGATTTCGGAAGAAACGCAAAAAAAGGCAAAAGAAATTTTTCGTAAAAAAAATTCGCGAGAAGCATATAAAATTTTACAGCGTGCTATTCGTGCTGATAATCAAACAATTCCGCCGCTTATCAATGCATATATCGGATTAACTGAAACGATGCGCTCTTTTGGAACGATGTATGACCCCGATTTTGGCTCAGTGTTCGAAACAGGGATAATGATTACTATTCCTGACCTTCTGGAGAGCAAGCGACAACGTTATATTGAACCGTATATCAATTATTTACGTATTATTTTAGAAGAGAAGAAGCGACAAATTGCCTCTCGTCGCGCTCGTCAAAATGAAATATTTAAACGCAATGAAAGAGCAAATAAATATAAAAAATAATAGTTTGTTTTAAATTCAATCATTTTTTTTTCAAAAATAAATGTATTTTGCAAAAAAATATTAGAAATTGTATTATTTTTGCAAAAAAATATTAAATTGTAAATACTTATCAAATAAATTAGAGAAATATTATGAGTAAACAAAAATTGGATTTGTTGGACAAAAAAATTTTAACATTTATCTCTGCCGACGCTCGCATACCGTTTTTGGAAATTGCCCGTGAATGCGGTGTATCGGGGGCAGCTGTTCATCAGCGTGTTCAAAAATTGAAGAAACACGGAATTATTGAAGGTTCGGAATTTTTGATAAACAACTATCGTATTGGTTATCAAACATGTGCGTTTGTTGGTATAAATTTGCTGAATACATGCTACGCCAATGGTGTCATTGCAAAATTGCGTGAAATTCCGGAAATCGTTGAATGCCACTTTGCCACCGGACGTTTTGCAATGTTTGTTAAAATTTATGCAAGGGATAACCACAATCTACTGCAAATTATCGTTGATAAAATTACTCAAATTGAAGGAATTATTAATACTGAAACTTTCCAAATGTCGCTTGAAGAAATTTTTCGTCGTCAGATAAGTAACTTTGAAACCATAGAATACAGTAGCGAAGAAGAAGCAAATGAAGAAGCTGCCGAAGAAGATTTAGAAAATAATGACGGCCTTGACTACTGAAACGGCAATTGCTCCCGAACCATACATCAATTATAATTCCGTTCTGAAAAATCAGTTTTCCGGACGTATTCAAAAAATTTCTATCAATGCAGGCTTTACTTGCCCCAACCGCGATGGTCGTTTGGGGTTTGGAGGTTGTACATACTGCAATAATCAAACATTTATTCCCCAATATTGTCATCCGAAAAAATCTATTAATCGGCAAGTTGAGGAAGGAATAGCGTTTTTTCATCATAAATATCAGAAGCAGTTGTATTTTGCTTATTTTCAATCATATACAAATACTTATTCCGATTTTGAGAATCTGATATCACTGTATGAACAGGCATTATCGCATCCGAAAATTATCGGATTAGTTGTTGCTACACGTCCTGACTGCGTAAATGAGCAGTTGCTCGATTACTTTCAATTTCTTGGAAAAAAATATTATGTTATGATTGAATATGGAATCGAAAGTACTGATAATCAAACACTTTCATTGATAAATCGCGGACACGACTATTCATGTTCGATTCAAGCGATAAAAGAAACTGCTGGGCGTGGAATTAAGGTTACGGCACATTTGATTTTGGGACTGCCGGGCGAAAACCGCGAAAAAATTCTTTCACATGCTGCAAAAATTTCCAAATTGCCGCTTACGGCATTGAAACTCCATCAGTTACAAATAGTTAAAGAGACTAAAATGCATGAACAATTTATTCAAGAGCCACAACTTTTTCATCTGTATTCGTCAGAAGAATATATTGATTTATGTATTGATTTTCTGCAATTTACAAGTACAAAAATTGCAATCGAAAGGTTTATTTCTCAAGTTCCAAAAAAATATCTAATTGCTCCTGATTGGGGTGGAATCAAAAATTTTGAATTTAATGCAAAATTAATCAAGCGAATGCAACAACGAGGCGTGATACAGGGAGAAAAATTAGAGTCCGATTGTTTGTGATTTTGAAACGACATTTGAGATATAAATAGACGAAAAATATTTTTGTATGCGTTTGGAAATATTGAAATTTTACATAACTTTGCAGCATATTTTAAATATAAATTTTTAAAAAATGACATAATAAAACATGTGCTAAAAAGCACATTATAAGACATATATAAAATAGCGTTAGTTAATTTCTTGCTTCTGAAACCTGATAAATTTCAAAAGATATGGTGAGAATAAGTATAATCTCGCAGATGTGCGGATTTACTTGTTTGTCATATCGGGTATTATCAGGACCTCAGAAGCGGATGGTGAGTCCGCTTTTTTATTGTAGAAAACTAAAAGGAGTTAATGCCGAAAATCCTGTAAAGAGTAGGCGTGTTTTTTTAATTTTATTGATTTTATGAATAAATTTAGTTTTTTTTTAATGAGCAGCATGCTGGCTGCAATGTTTTTAGTAATGGGTTGTAGCAAGGACGAGCCGCCTGTAACCGACCCAAACACACCTGTACCTGACCCCGCTGGAACTGTTACGGCAAATATTTCGACTACTACGAGTATTGACGTTCCGAATTACGGTTATATCAGGTGGGAGGTACCTGATAATTTTTATCTTCGTGGTATTGATTATCGTTATCTTGTATCTATTTGTGACTTGGGTGAAATGAAAGGTTTAGGGAATATTATCAATATTCCTCAAAATGGCTACACTATTCCTCAACAACTTAACAGTACCGTAGCCTGCGAAGAAGGACATGGATATGTGGTAAAATTTGAAACTCATGATTATCCCTCTTTGTATGTACGTTTGTATGTTGTAGAATCCATTATTAGTACATCGGGAGGCGTAATGGGTGCAAAAGTGAAGTATCAGTTTCCGTTTGAACCTACGTCTCTAAGCGTTTCAAAAGATTCGCTATCGTTTACAAGCAGTCAGGGAACGCAGAGCATTACTGTAACAACAGATGCTCCGGATTGGACTTATTCTTGTAGCGATTCTTGGGTAACGCTTGCGAAAAACAACAATTCGCTTTCAGTTTCGGTACAGGCTAATGAAAGTTTAATGGAAAGAACAAGTTCAATAATTATACAGGCAAGCGAAAAGCTAAAAACAATTAGTATAAAACAAAATGCAGGAACCATTCCGTCAACATCTGTGCCATATTCTATTGGAGATATTTATAATGAAAACGGTGTTCTGGGACTTGTGTATAAAATATCAAACGGAGGCACACACGGAATGATAGTTTCTTTTAAAGATACAGCATGTGTATGGAGTACAGAATATGCAGTCACGGGCTGTACACAAAATGATGGATTAAGCAATATGAATATTATTAAGCAGATGCCCCAGTGGGAATTTCGTTATCCCGCATTCAAATGGTGTGATGATTTTAATATTGGAGGCATTACGGGATGGTATTTACCATCAATTGAAGAAATGAAAGACCTGTATGCAGGATATTGCGGGCTTTCTACATATCCGGGTGTAGAAAGTGATGCTCCTACTGTTTACAAGACTTTTCGCGATGAGTTCGATGCATCTTTAGTTCGTTACGGAGGTAATGCAATAAACGCATCCAGATATTGGAGTTCGTCCGATAATAGCAGTGGTTATAGCGAGGGTGCTTTTGCTTGGTATCAGAATTTCAGTACTGGCTACCAGTACATTTCCGATGGTATTACAGATTATGGCAGCCTTAAAAGTGGTGTTAATAGAGTTCGTGCTGTTCGTGCATTTTAAGCGTCTTTCTACTCAATAAACGTATCACATTTTTGGAAACGTGGTACGTTTATTTGCTTTACTCCTTGCTGCCTCTCGTTTGCAACGAGGGGCTAATTGTAGAGCGTTTTTAACGCAGATATTTTATGTTAAAAACATAAAACCAAATTCCACTCGTTTACAAACGAGTGGCAGCAAAATTCGTTTTTTACTCACACAAAACAGGTTTTGTTTTGTTCTTGCCCTTGCCCTTGTCCTTTGTTCCTTGTCCAAAAAAATTCTGTTTTTCAATTATTTTTATTATTTTTGCATTTCAAAATAATAAAACAATTAATACAGTAACAACAGACAATATAAAAAGCCGACAGCGCGTTGTATTAAGCATTTTGCCGCGCAAATATGATTTTTTGATGGAACTGTTGCAGAATTTTGATTTTGTAAATGTTGTGCATGAAAATACAGTTGGTGATACGCAAGAGGAAATCATTGAAAACCTCAAACAAGCAGGCAAAGAATTAAAACTTGTCCGAGAGGGAAAACTTGAAGGTCGCTCGGCTTATGAACTTCTAAACGAATTATAGCCGACATGTCATATTCTGTAAGAACAATTCCGCATTTCGACCGAGAATGTTTTTTTATGTTACATAAAATAAAATTAACAAATAAATTAAAATAAAAATGAAAAAAATATTACTTTGTATGCCTGCACTGTTTTTGAGCATAGGGCTTTTTGCACAACAATTTGACGATTTGGACTCGACAATAATTGAAAATGATTTCGGGTTACAAATAATTGAAAAACAAGTAAATAATTTTAAGTTGCGAATAATCGATAATGAAATGGTTCATATTATTGGTTATACGGGAGACAGTCGTGAGATTGTGATACCTCGCGAAATAAACGGAATACCGGTTACTGTCATACTTGAAGGAGCATTCAGTCGTAGAGATTTGGACAGCATTGTCATACCAAACAGCATTGAGTCTATCTGGGAGCGTGCATTTGCATCAAATAATCTTGTTACCGTAACTATTCCCGAAAGCATTACTTACATTGCAGAAAGGACTTTTGAAGACAACGAACTGACCAACATTACTCTTCCTAATACTATCGGCTCTGTAGGTACATCGGCTTTTGCTTACAACAATCTAACGAATATCATTCTTCCCGATAGCCTTACTTACATCGGGCAACAAGCATTTGTATTTAATCAACTGACTAATATTATTATACCCAATGGTGTACGCGAAATATGGCATTATGCTTTTGCCGACAATAAGTTGACCAATCTTACCATCCCTAAAAGTGTTGAATTTATCGGAATGGGTGTTTTTGAAAACAATCAATTAACAGAGATTATTATTCCAGCAAGTGTTACATCTATCGGCACTAATGCGTTTGCAAATAATCCATTAACCAGCATTACTATCGGAACTAATGTAACCTTAACAGGAGATGAATTTGGGGACGACACTTCATTTGTCAATGAGTACAAAAAAGCAGGCAAACGTGCAGGCACATATACTCGTCCAAATACCGAAAGTACAATATGGAGACGAAAATAAGTAATCGGTTTATTGCAAGGCGAATAAAACAGTATTTGGTATAATCGAAACATTAATTGAAAACAGTGTTCGGACGTAAAAAGATTTCTTGTGGAACAGAGTTCATATTCGCGGACAAATTGGCTACTGCCACGTTAGTCGTAACTTGTGCTTTTTTTATTAAGCCCCCTTTAATTTCCCCACAGGGAGAAAACCTTGCTGCCTCTTGTTTGCAAACGAATGAAAACAGAAACAGAAACAGAATTCGTTTTTTTACTCACACAAAACAGGTTTTTTATAATTTGTACGGATAAGAAACTAAATTTATTGATTATCAAAAAAATAATTCGATTTTGAACTAATTTTATTGTTTTTTGTGTTATTTTTGCAGCGTAAATATGTATTTATACAACAAAGTAAAGAAAATTAGTTTAGTTTATTTTATAAATGTAAAATAGTTTTTTTTATTAATTAATTGAATAAAAATTATGTTAGAAAAAATTATTAAATTCAGTTTAAACAACAAGTTAATTATTCTCCTGTTTACCGTTGGGATATTTGTTTATGGAATATTTTCCATTTTCAGAGTATCGATAGGCGCTGTTCCTGATATTACCAATAATCAAATTCAGGTAATAACGACATCTACAAACCTGTCTACCCAAGATATTGAGCAGTTCATCACTTACCCTATCGAAATGGAAATGGCGAATTTACCCGGAGTTCACGAAATACGTTCTATCTCAAAATTCGGTTTGTCTGTTGTTACTATTGTATTCGATGATGCAGAAGGCACTTATCTTCCCCGTCAATTAGTTGCCGAAAAATTAAAAACGGCAGCCGAACAGATTCCCGAAGGTTTTGGCGTCCCCGTTATGGGTCCGATAACCACCGGATTGGGAGAGATTTATCAATACACGTTGGAAGTGAAACCTGAGTTTAAAGACCGCTATTCGCTGATGGACTTGCGCACTATTCAAGATTGGATTGTAAAAAGGCAACTATCCGGTATTCAGGGAGTTGTTGAAATTAATACTTGGGGCGGATATTTAAAACAATACGAAGTGGCTGTCGTTCCAACAAGGTTGAACGCTATGAATGTATCCGTACCCGAATTGCTTACTGCTTTGGAAAGCAACAATAGCATAGCAGGAGGAGCATATATTGAAAAAACAAATCAAAGTTATTTTATTCGCGGAGAAGGGAAAGTCAACTCGGTGGATGATATAGAAAATATTGTTGTCAAAAGCATAAATGGGATTCCTGTTTTAGTAAAAGATGTAGCGAAGGTTCAAATCGGGCATGCTGTCCGCTTTGGAGCAATTACCGGAAACGGCGAAGGCGAGAAAGTATTCGGACAAATTATGATGCTCAAAGGAGCAAATTCTCGTCAAGTGATTAGCGATGTAAAAGCACGAGTTGATAAAGTCCAAAAATTATTGCCCGAAGGAGTTTATATTAATCCGGTTCTTGAACGCAGCGAATTGGTTGCCAAAACAACTACCACCGTTGCCGAAAATTTGATTGTTGGTTTTTTGATTGTAATTTTTGTGGTGGTATTACTACTGGGAAATTTTCGTGCCGGATTGGTGGTCGCTTCCCTGATTCCGCTCTGTTTGCTGTTTGCAATATCGTTGATGTCGATTTTTGGTATTGACGCAAATTTAATGAGTTTGGGAGCAATTGACTTCGGAATTATTATTGACGGAGCGGTGATTATTGTTGAATATATTTCTTATAAAATTTCTTCTAATTTTCCGATATTACAACAATTAGACAAAGATGGTCGGCAAGAAGAAATTGATAATATTACTCACGAAAGCGCCTCAAAAATGATGCACTCGGCTTCTTTCGGGCAACTAATAATACTGATTGTTTTTATTCCCATACTTTCGTTGGTAGGAGTTGAAGGTAAAATGTTTCGTCCTATGGCACTGACTTTCAGTTTTGCTGTTGTCGGAGCGATGATACTTTGTTTCTCTTATGTCCCTGTGGTATCTTCCCTGCTTTTGAAGCCTCATAAGGAAAATCCAAATTCTCTGTCGAAAAGATTGATACGATTGTTGCATACAACCTATCGTCCTTCTATCACTTGGGCGTTGAAACATACTAAATTAATCGTTGTACTTTCGGTTCTTGCTGTTGCAATTGCAGTGTTTACTTACAACCGAATGGGTGGTGAATTTATTCCTCAATTAGATGAAGGTGATTTTGTGATTCAACCTACACTAAAAACAGGAACGACATTAACACAAACAATAGAGACAATGACGCAAATCGAGAAAATTCTGCTAAAACAATTCCCCGAAGTCACCCAGGTAGTCAGCCGTATCGGAGCAGCGGAGGTGCCAACCGACCCAATGTCGATGGAGGAAACAGATGTAATTATTCGTTTAAAGCCAAAAAGTGAGTGGGTTTCCGCCAAAACCAAAGAAGAGTTGGCAGGAAAAATTAAAATGGCATTGGCAGTATTTCCCAATATGGATATTGAATTTACTCAACCTATCGAAATGCGTTTCAATGAATTGGTTTCAGGTTCGCGTAATAATATTGCCATCAAAATATTTGGAGAAGATTTGTCCGTATTAGCCCAAAAGGCACAGGAAGTTAAAAAAATGATATCTAATGTAAATGGCGCATCCGACATTATTGTAGAGAAAATTGAAGGGCTGCCTCAGATGATAGTAAAATATGACCGTGCAAAAATAGCCCGATACGGTCTGAATATTTCCGATTTGAACGACCTGATTACCTGCGGATTTGCCGGAAAAATTACAGGCAATGTTTTTGAAGGTGAAAAACGTTTTGACATTGTACTTCGTTTTGATGCCTCAAGCCGAAACGACATTGAAGACATACGCAACCTCTATGTTCCACTGCCTGCGGGTGGAGAAGTACCATTACGCGAGCTGGCTAATATTCAATATACCGAAGGTCCTGCAAAAATTGCCCGCGACAATACGCAACGCCGAGTAGTTATCGGAGTCAATGTTCGCGGACGAGACATGCAAAGCGTTGCAGATGATATTGAGACAATAATCAAGCAAAAATTAACTTTGCCTGCAGGTTATACCGTTTCATACGGCGGTCAGTTTGAAAATCTTCAAAGTGCGATACAACGCTTGAAAGTAGCGGTACCAATTGCTTTATGTCTGATTTTCATCCTGTTGTATTTTGCTTTCACATCTATGAAGGAAACCATTATGGTCTTTACAGCCATTCCAATGGCGGCTGTAGGAGGCGTATTTTCGCTTTTGATACGCGGTTTGCCATTCAGTATTTCTGCAGGGGTGGGTTTTATTGCTTTGTTCGGAATTGCGGTATTAAATGGCATAGTTTTGATAGAACATTTTAAAACATTAGAAAAAGAAGAAAATGAGGAAGATTTTGATTCATTAATAATACACGGAGCGATTGACCGGCTACGTCCTGTTGCACTAACAGCGGGAGCCGCTGCCTTGGGCTTTTTGCCGATGGCTGTGTCTTCCTCCGCCGGAGCAGAAGTACAGCGTCCGCTTGCCACAGTGGTTATCGGCGGTTTGATAACATCAACATTTTTAACGATGATTGTTTTGCCGGTTATGTTCAAAATTGTAGAAGGTAATGCGTGGAAATTGCCTAAAATTTTTAAATCAACAAAAGGAATGGGATTGATGTTGGCAGGACTACTCTTTGTAGCAAATCCGCTGTTCGGACAAAATCCTGAGTTAGAAAACATTATCAATACTGCATTAAAAAATAATAAAGGCATTGAGTCGGCACAACTTCAATCGCAGCAAGCAAAAGCCAACATCAACTCTGCATTTTCATTCGATAAAACATCGGTTTATTATGGCTACGACCAAAACAATATCGCCATCGATAATCTTCCTCTGAAAGTGTGGGGTATCTCACAAAATTTTTCATTTCCAACGGTTTATGCCTCGCAATATAAAATCAATAAATCGGAATGGAAAATCGCTCAAAATTCATACGAAATCGCCCGCAACAAATTGGCTATGAATGTTTCGCTGGTTTATGAAAAAATTGTGTGGATTCAACAGCGCGAAAAACTTTACAGCCATTTGGACAGTATGTATAGCGAATTTTCCCGCGCCGGTTCACGCAAATTTGAACTTGGAGAAACTAATTATTTGGAAAAAATTACCGCCGAAGCAAAATCAAAAATGGTGCATACCTCTCTGACTAAAATCGCTCAAGAAAAGAAAGGCGCTTACCAACAATTGATGTCTTTGCTGCAAACGCAAGATGCAGTGATTGTTACAAATGATAATATGGAAATTATCAATATTCCTGCCGACAACAAGGTGTGGAATCTGTATCAGAACAACATTGAAAACACCTCTGCCTTGTATCGTTCTCGACTGAATTTGGAACGAAATAATTGGTTTCCGGATATTAATTTGGAATATTTTAGGGGAAGTAATGCCCTGATGAATGGTTCTATGTACGGCTTTCAAGTAGGATTGTCGTTTCCGATATTTTTTAGCGGAAATATCGCAAAAAACCGCGCTGCCAAATTCGACTACATGCAATGGGAAGCACAGCGGAAAAACCGTGAAGCGCTGATGAACAGTTTTGTTGACCAAAAGAAATCGGAATTGGAACAAAAATATGAGTCAATTCGTTACTACAATGAATCGGGTAAAATGCTTTCGGATGAGATTATCAAAACAGCCGAAATGAGTTATCGTAACGGCGAAATTGATTTTTTTCAATACATTCAAAGTTTGGAGAATGCCGTAAATATCCAGTTGGATTATTTGGATAATTTATTGCAATACAATCAGGCATATTTGGAATTGCATTATTTTAATTATGGGGAATAGCGGTGAATGGTGATAGAAAAAGATGAAGCACAAACAAATAGAAAACAGGATTGCCTGATTAACAACAATCCTAATATTATGTAAAACGAGATATAAACCAAAAATTAATTTATTCAAACTAATTAATTTTATTAAATATTTGAAAATCACTTTGTTAAATTATACCAAACACATCTAATAATAAGGCAAAATTTAATCCGATAATAACAATAGCCATAATTAAGATAAGAATTATGAATTTTTTTGAGTTAGCATATTTCCCCATAATTTTTTTTAGAAGATGTTAGATATACTTGAGATAGTACGGTAAACCATATTAAACCCAATAAATTATTGAATTTTGGCACATAATTTTATGCAAATATATACATACTTAGCAATACCTTATTTTTTAGGTTATTCAAATAAAAATTATAATCCGCTTTCTTTCAATCTCTCGGCATTTTCAGCAACAATCAATTTATCAATCATATCTTGTATATTTCCGTTCATAAAATCGGTAAGATTATAAATTGTGTAATTAATTCTATGGTCGGTAATTCGTCCCTGAGGATAGTTGTAAGTGCGAATTTTGGCAGAGCGGTCGCCTGTGCTGACCATCGTTCGACGGCGGTTGGTTATGTTTTCCAAATGTTTCTGTAATTCTATGTCGTAAAGTTTGTTACGCAGCATTTGCATTGCCATCTGTTTATTTTCCAATTGCGAGCGCGTTACCTGACACTGCACCATAATTCCTGTCGGTTTGTGAGTAATCTGTACTTTTGTTTCAACTTTATTAACATTTTGCCCTCCTGCTCCGCTTGAGCGCGCCGTTTGAATTTCAAGGTCGGCTGGATTAATTTGAACATCTACATCGTTTGCCTGAGGAAGCACTGCCACTGTTGCAGCCGAAGTATGCACGCGTCCCTGTGTTTCTGTAACAGGGACGCGCTGAACCCGATGTACGCCGGATTCATATTTCAATGTACCATAAACATCATCGCCGGAAATATTGAAAATAATTTCTTTAAATCCTCCAATTGTACCTTCACTAATAGCGGAGATTTCCATTTTCCAACCCTTTGAATCAATATATTTTGAATACATTTTGAAAAGGTCACCTGCAAAGATCGCTGCCTCATCGCCGCCTGTACCTCCGCGTATTTCCATAACAACGTTTTTAGCATCTTCTGGATCGGATGGAATAAGTAAAATTTTAATTTCTTCTTCAATTAGAGGAATTCGCTTTTCAAGGATTTCTATTTCAGCACGCGCCATTTCACGCATCTCGCTATCCGATTCATTTGCCAAAATATTTTTTGCCTCTGTAAAATTATCAAGTGCTGTTTTATAACACTCAAGCGATTGCAAAATACGTCCCAGTTCGTTATACTCTCTATTTAACTTTATATAACGCTCCATATCGGCAATTACAGCAGGGTCGGTAATTAAAATACCGATTTCGTCAAAACGATGTTGAAGCCCTTCAAGGCGCCAAAGAAGTGAATTATCTGCCATTGGCATTTGTAATAATTATATTAATCGGCACAAAAATACAATTTTTTATTGAAAAAGCATTTATTTGCAACTATAAGCTTCGGTAGTTTCAACCTCAGAATGCAACTATTCGTTTTGCAAAAGTAATACAATTTTTTTAATAAGAAAAATTATAAAAAAAATTATATTTGTTTTTTGTAATAATTACTTATTTTGTGTGATTTTTTATCAAAACTAACTCTTGCAGAGGAATAATAATGAAAGTTTTTAATAAAAGTGTTAGAAAAAAATCAATATCAATAGCATTTTCCCCAATAAATGTTACTGTTTTTTATGGTGTTTTTGCGGATTTAATATAATATTGTCTTTATGAAAGATACAAAAATCATTTTATTTTAAAACATTTTTGTAAAAATATTTTATCAATAATCAATAATATTAGCGTTGTAATGGGGTTTATGTTCAATATAAGTAAGATTTTAGAAAAAAAATCAACTATTTTCCATTATTTTTTTTGTAATTAAAAAAAATGTATTAATTTTGCGAAATTTTTTACGGATTTTATAATAAAAATTACAGGGAAAAATATTAAAATGTTTAACATACATTTATATATTGATAATCGCTTAAACCCGCATCAACAAAGGGTTTTAGTAAATAGTTATGATTTTGAAGGTCGTAACTGTTTGATTATCAATGAGTTACCCCCCCCCCCCCGTAATTTCTTTTTTTTAAAAAAATAAAAACACACCCACAAATAAAAAACAAAAAATCTATAAAAAATATTATAAAACAAAAAAACAAAAAA
>WQYU01000027.1 GCA_009781075.1 Paludibacter sp.
CTGTCTTCTATAATAAACTGTCTAACACTCTTTCCGGGTCTTATAAGTATTTGTTTTATGGTATATAACATTCCTCTATGAGCGAACAAAAAATCACCAATTTCTTGAATGACATAATGTTTGTCAATCTTTCTCAGTTTCGCAGGTTGTCCGCAATTTGGGCAATAATTCCCAACAAATGTCTCTTCACAATTTCTACAAATATTCATTTGCATATTTTAATTACATTTATTTTCAATTCTTTACGTCTTTGTCCACAAGGCTTGTCTCGCTGCTTGCAGATAACAGACAAGATTTGTCGCATGGAATTGTATTCTATTGATATGCAAGCCCTAACGGGCTATCGCTTATCCAAAACTCAGGTTAGTATTTTTTCATTTAATAATCAATCGTTTAACTGTATTTTTTAGTGTTTGTAAAATAAGTTCTGCTGTCCATTCAATAATGTTGTCTGTCCAGCGTTGAGGGTGAGTTGTTATCATTATTTTTTTTGGCAAATTATTAATTTGTATGGCTTTAATAATATGCTCTGTTGTTGAAAATTTTTGAGTAAATGAAGATTGCACTTTATCTCGAATGCTGTATTTTTCGCCGTTCCAACTTCTTCCTGTGTCGGTGAGATAAAAAATTTCATTAAAATCGACATCAAAATACGGCTCCCCGATTATTCCGAAATCGCGATAATTATATTTTTTCCAAATATCTCTGTTGTCGATTTTGCTCGTTGGGCTGCCGTGCATACATATTGTTCGCACCGGATAAAATTTTCGGAAGTGCGTCAATTGTTCTTCAAAATGTTTAATCGCCTCATTTTCATCACCATGAAAAAGCGAGAGGTCTTCATAATGATAACCGATTTCGTGTCCTAATTCGCCTATTTGTTTAATAATCTGCTCTTTGTTGCTTTGCCGAACTATTCGGAAGTAATAACTTGAAGAAATATTCAGACGGTATTCAATTTTTGCCGTTTCTAATGAATTTTCGGCTTTTAAATCTACATCATGGCGCAAAATAACAAATTTTTCGGGCAGATTTCCTTCACAAAACTGCTCAAAAGTTATAAATTTGTAATTTGCTGATTTTAAGGTGATTAAAAGTTTATTATATTTTTTTAAAGTAAAATCCATTAGTATTTTTTATCAAAAAAAATTGAATGCAAAAGTAGCATTTTTCTGCAAGAAATCATATATGACATAACAACAATTATGTTTTGCAACACCTGACTATAATAGAAATAACGTTATAAAACATATTTTTAACATAATCTTAACAAAAATAGTTTTCTATATTAATAAAAAAAGAATTACCTTTGAAACGTGAAATTATTTTAATACATTTTTATAATAATAACTTAATATTCAATTTTTTAATATTAAATCAAAAATGAACAATTCTTTTTTAAGCAAACTTACTCCCAAAGAGCCGAAATTTTTTCCGCTTTTGAAGAAAATGTCGGTTGTTGCTATGGAAGCGTCTGAAATGCTTGTCGATTTTGCAAGCAACTACGACCATCAGACCGCCGACGGTTACTATCGTAAGATTAAAGAAAAAGAACGTGAAGGAGACAAATTGTCGAATAAAGTGTTTGACCAACTGAATACTACATTTATCACTCCTTTCGACCGCGAAGACATTAATTCGCTTGCCACTCGCTTAGATGACGTAACTGACGGGGTTAACAGTTGTGCCAAGCGTATTTTGTTTTATAACCCCCAAGCAATGCCTGAAGCGGCGATTGAACTTGCAAAAGTTTTGCACGAATGTACTTTGTATATCAACAAGGCAGTTGACGAACTTGATTCAATCAGGAAAAGTACTGAAAAAGTTATAAAATATTGCAATAAATTGCACGACCTTGAAAATCAGGCAGATGAACTCTACGAATCTTTTGTTATCAATTTATTTGAAAACGAAAAAGATGGAATAGAACTGCTCAAAGCCAAAGAAATTGTCTATGAACTTGAGAAGACAACCGATATTGCCGAATATTGCGGAAAAATAATCAAAACCATTATCGTAAAATACGCATAATTTTATGACATTTTTAATTGTAATTATTGTTCTTGCGTTGATTTTTGATTTTATCAACGGTTTTCACGATGCCGCCAATTCGATAGCGACAATCGTTTCCACAAAGGTATTAACTCCGTTTTGGGCGGTATTATGGGCGGCTTTCTTTAATTTTGTCGCTTTTTTTATTGCAAAATTTATTATTCAGGATTTTGGAATTGCAAATACGGTTTCAAAAACGGTTTTTGAGCAGTTTATTACCCTTCCAATAATTTTTTCCGGAATTGTTGCTGCCATTCTGTGGAATTTGGCTACGTGGTGGTTAGGAATTCCTTCGTCTTCTTCACACACACTCATCGGAGGCTTTGCCGGAGCAGCATTGATGGCTACGCGCAATATTGATGCAATTCACTGGGGAGGAAGTAAGGGGGTAGTTGTTATTGCTGCGTTCATTTTCCTTGCTCCAATTATCGGTATGTTGATTTCAATAGTTTTTTCAATTTTTGTTCAACATATTTGTAAAAAAGCAAATCCTCATCGAGCAAATCATTGGTTTAAAAGGTTGCAGTTAGCCTCTTCAGCACTTTTTAGCATCGGACATGGTATGAACGATTCTCAAAAAGTGATGGGAATTATTGCCGTTACGCTAATTGCGTTTAATATTGCTCATCCGGGTGTTGTGCCTGCATTTATGCAACTTACCGAATTTGAACAGATTGTTAAAACAGAACATTTTGACTGGATTCCTTTGGCATGTTTTACTGTTATTGCGCTCGGAACGATGTCGGGCGGATGGAAAATTGTCAGAACCATGGGAACGCGTATTACAAAAGTTACGCCTTTTGAAGGGGTTATAGCCGAAACAGCGGGTGCGGTAACACTGTATCTCACTGAAATTCTGAAAATCCCTGTTTCTACAACGCATACAATTTCAGGTGCAATTATTGGAGTAGGAGCAACAAAGCGTCTGTCGGCAGTACGCTGGGGTGTTACCCGCCAACTCCTAACAGCATGGATTCTTACAATTCCCGTCAGCGCAGCAATAGCAGCAGGAGTTTATTGGATTGTAGAACATTTTGTGTAAGGAAATTATAAATCAAAAAATAAAAGACGGATAAATTTTGCACTTCATAATAATACATTGTTAATTAAATATATAACGTTCCGTTTCTATAATGCATTAACAACAGAATTGATATTGCCAACATATCCATTTTTTTAGAATAACATTTCGATTTTCGTCTCATTCTTGCCAAAAAGTGTCTGAATAAACTGTTGTATCCTTCCACTGTGAAAGTTTCTTTCTTCGACTGTATATGTTTTTATTTTGGAATTATGCTTTCATAAGGTTGCTAAGTGAATTATATAAAAAAATAAAATTTTTATCGGACAATAGTGAAATTTTATATATTTTTGCAAAAATTTTTACCTCACAATGAGATATCTCTATATATATTTTTTTTATTCAAAAAATGAAAATAGCAGTAGTTGGAACAGGATATGTTGGTTTGGTAACAGGCGCTTGTTTTGCAGAAATGGGCATTGATGTTACTTGCGTTGATATTGATGCAACGAAAATTGAAAAATTAAAAAACGGAGTTGTGCCGATTTACGAGCCTGGGCTTGATGAAATAATTCATAAAAACATTGATGCAGGACGTTTGCATTTTACAACTTCATTGTCAGAATGCCTCGACAATGTTGAGGTTGTTTTTAGCGCAGTAGGAACTCCGCCCGATGAAGATGGAAGCGCTGATTTGCAGTATGTGCTTGCTGTTGCACGTGAAATAGGGGAAAAAATGACTAAACATGTACTTGTAGTTACAAAAAGTACTGTGCCTGTTGGGACGGCGAAAAAAGTTAAATCTACAATCGCTGACGAACTCAATAAGCGCGGCGTAAAAATTGATTTCGACGTGGCGTCGAACCCCGAATTTCTTAAAGAAGGAACAGCAATTAAGGACTTTATGAGTCCTGACCGCGTTGTTGTAGGAGTAGAAACCGACCGCGCTCGCGAATTGATGGACCGCCTTTATAAACCTTTTTTAATTAATAATTACAGAATAATTTTTACCGATATCCCTTCGGCAGAAATGATAAAATATGCTGCTAACGCAATGCTGGCAACTCGTATTTCGTTTATGAATGATATTGCAAATTTGTGTGAGATTGTCGGTGCGGATGTTAATATGGTACGGCGTGGAATTGGCAGTGATTCTCGCATCGGAACAAAATTCCTTTATCCCGGTTGTGGCTACGGGGGTAGTTGTTTCCCAAAAGATGTCAAAGCGCTGATTAAAACTGCTGCGCAAAGCGGTTACGATATGCAGGTATTGCATGCTGTTGAAAATGTGAACCAAAGACAGAAACGTATTGTATTTGATAAACTTGCAAAATATTTCGACAACAATTTGTCGGGGAAAACGATAGCCGTTTGGGGCTTGGCTTTTAAACCCGAAACAGACGATATGCGCGAAGCGCCGGCATTAGTGGTAATTGATTTGCTGCTTGAAGCAGGCTGCAAAGTGAAAGTGTACGACCCTGTTGCAATGAATGAGGGGAAACGTATTTTAGGTGATAAAGTGTTGTTTTGTAAGGATTTATACGATTGCGCACTTGATTCTGATGCAATACTTTTACTAACCGAATGGAAAGAATTCAGAATGCCTTCGTGGAACGTTCTCAAACGAACAATGCACCATGCACTTGTAATTGACGGACGCAATATTTACGATAAAAAAGAACTCTCAGAAAATGGCTTTCAATACGAAGGAATAGGGGGGTGATTGTATGATACAGTTAGTTATTTGAAATTGTTTTTTTGCAAAATTATGGATATTTCGTTGGTTATACCTTTATATAATGAAGAGTTGTCGCTTGTGAAACTCTACGAATGGATTGAGCGCGTCATGGATGCAAACGGTTTTTCGTATGAAGTGATTTTTATTGACGATGGAAGCACAGACGGTTCGTGGCAAATTATTGAAAATTTAAAATCGGCTCACAGCGACATTGTGCGTGGAATAAAATTTCGTAATAATTATGGTAAATCGCCTGCTGTTTATTGCGGTTTTCAGTCGGCGGCAGGTGATGTTGTTATTACTCTTGATGCCGATTTACAGGATAGTCCTGACGAAATTCCGGAACTTTACCGTATGATTACCGAAGATGGTTACGACCTCGTATCCGGTTGGAAACAAAAACGTTACGATGCAAAACTGACTAAAAACCTACCTTCTCGAATTTATAACGCCACTGCACGCAAAGTTACAGGTTTGAAATTGCACGATATGAACAGTGGAATTAAGGCGTATCGCCGCGATGTTGTGAAAACTATTGAAGTTTATGGCGAAATGCACCGCTACATTCCTTATCTTGTCAAAAATGCGGGTTTTACAAAAATCGGAGAAAAGGTTGTAGAACATCGCAAACGCGAGTTCGGGCAGACGAAATTCGGTCTTAATCGCTTTGTTAACGGTTATTTAGACCTGATAACACTTTGGTTTTTAAATCGTTTCGGCAAAAAACCGATGCACTTTTTCGGACTTTGGGGCAGCGTGATGTTTGTTCTTGGATTTGTTGCTCTTATTATCCTGATTATTTGGAAATTAATAGAACTTCATCGCGGAAATTACGGCTCGCTTATTGCCGATAATCCTTATTTTTACCTTGCGATGCTTGGGATGATTCTTGGCTCAATGTTTTTTCTGGCGGGCTTTATCGGTGAAATGATTTCGCGCAACTCTCCCGAAAGGAATAATTATTTGATAGAGAAACAGTTATAACATTTTCAAAGCATTTTTTATTATCTGCTCAACAGCAGCATTGGGCGTTTGACTCAACACTTTTTCCACTGCTTTTTGTGAAGCCGCAGAAGCAAAACCGAGCATTGAAAGGGCGGCAACCGCCTCATTTTTGATAATATTTCCTGAGCCTGTAAGTTGCTTATTATCAACTTCAATACCCGAAAGTTTTATAATTTTATCTCTTAAATCAACAATAATTCGCTGTGCCGTTTTTGCGCCTATGCCTTTTATTGAATTTAATGCCGACACATTGCCTGTGGCAATCATTTGTCCAATTTCATCAACCGAATATGACGACATAATCATTCTCGCTGTATTTGCACCGATGCCGGAGACCGAAATCAACAACAAAAACAACTGCCTTTCTTTTTGAGTCTTGAACCCAAAAAGGATATGAGCGTCTTCACGTATTGCCTCGTAAATAAACAGTTTATCTGCTTTGGCATCCGATAAAGCAGTGAAAGTTGGCAATGAAATTTGTACTGCATAACCTACCCCGCCTGTTTCCAATACCACATAAGTTGGCGTCAATTCGGTAATCTCTCCTTTAATATAATCAATCATTTTTATTTATTCTAGAAAAATTATTGTAAGAATTTTAAATAATAAATAAATTATTAACAAAATTTGCATAATCTAATTTTTATTGTTATTTTATTGTTGAAAATCAATAAAATAAATACCTTTCAATTATACTAATCAATGACAAAAGTAATGAAAATTATTTAAAAGAATCAGACCATTCCTGCAAAAATTTTCATATCAAAAAAAATACCACAATTCACTCAATACAGTAAAATAAAATATTTTGATTATTATTTCGATTTTTGGTATTTCAAAAAGCATGAGATAATATTTAATTATTATGAGTTTTTTTGATTTTTAACATTGTTGATGTACTAATTTGAATAATTCTACGTTTATTGTTTGAAATTTGAATTCTTTTGTACAGATAGAAATTTTAAGTACTTTTGTGCGCCTTTTGCAAATCATTATTGAAAAAAAGAATGTTTCTCCGAAAAAAATTATTTTCCATACTTATACTCTGTTGTGCGCTCATTGGGTCGGCGTATGCTTTGGTTATTCCTGTTCAAAAAAATTTTTATACAGGTAATAATTTTACACCGGAAAATACCGTTGAACCGGTTGATACCGTTGTAACCCCGCAACTTCAATCACCGATAAATCCTTTAAAGCAGGATGATTATGAAGATTTGCAAAAGCAATATCCGATGGATGCTCCCGTCCCTGATAATGTAAAAACTGTTGTAGAATATGACGTTCAGACAGGAAATTATATTTTGCGAACTATGGTTGGTGATATGGAAATCGGTACGCCATATATAATGACCGAACAGGAATATCGTGATTATTCCGAGAAACGCTCCATTTCCGATTATTGGCGCCAAAAGAACGCTAATGACACGGCTAACAATGAGAAGAAATTTTCGCTTTCGGATATGAAATACGATATTCCGTCTATTGATAAAGTTTTCGGACCGGGTGGTTTGCAGGTAAAAACGCAAGGGTCAGCTGAGTTGCTTTTTGGAATAAGAAATAATAAAATTAATAATCCTACATTGCCGCAACGCCAACGAAATGTTACTTCTTTCGATTTTAATGAAAAAATTCAGGTTAATGTTCAGGGAAAAGTCGGTAATAAAATTAATTTTGGAATAAATTATAATACTGAATCCACTTTTGATTTTGACCGTAAAATTATCAATTTAAACTATAAACCACCAAGTCTCGGCGAGGGAGAAGACGATATTATTCGGGGAATTGAGGCGGGAAATGTGTCGATGAATACAGGTAGTGCGCTTATTCAGGGAGGAACTGCACTATTTGGAATTAAAACCGATTTACAGTTCGGGCGGCTAAAAGTTACGGCTTTAGTTTCGCAGCAGCAATCGCAAACGCAAAGCGTAAATTCGCAAGGTGGAGCGCAAAAACAGAAATTTGAAATTAATGCCGACGAATATGATGAAAATCGACACTTTTTCCTTTCACAATATTTCAGAGATACTTACGAAGATAATTTTAACAAACTTCCAGCTGCCCCTGCAATAACTATTCAAGATATTCAAATTTGGATAACAAACAAACGCGGTATTTACGATGATGCACGAAATATTGTCGCTTTTATGGATTTGGGGGAAAATACGGAAGATAGAATAGATAAAAAATTGGACTGGATACCAACCGGAGCACAATTCCCAGACAATACAGCAAATAATCTTTATAGCACCGTTAATGGTATTGATGCGATTAGAGATATTTCGCAGACAAATTCGGTATTGGAAAATTTGTCTTTTTCACTGGGCACAAGAATAATTGGCGGTGAAGATTACGAAAAAATTGAAAATGCACGAATGTTGAATACGTCGGAATATACCCTTAATGCACAGTTAGGTTATATTTCGCTGCGTCAAGACTTGCGCCCAGACGAGGTTATTGCCGTTGCTTTTAAATATATGATTAATGGGAATACATATCAAGTAGGCGAATTTACAAATAATCAAACCTCACCTAATGCATTGATAGTTAAATTATTGAAAAGTACTGGGCAGTCACCGCACCTTTTGTCTTGGAAGTTGATGATGAAAAACGTTTATAATCTGGGCGCAATGCAAATTTCGCCCGATAATTTCAAATTCAACGTTGTTTATCGTAATGACTCGGTAGGAACTGATTTACAATATCTTAATGCAGGAAATATTACAAATAAACTTTTGCTGCGGGTGATGAATCTTGACCGAATGAATTTCCGTAACGATCCTGTTCCAGACGGAAAATTTGATTATTTGGAAGGATATACAATTCAAAGTCAAACAGGTAGAGTTATCTTTCCCGTTTTAGAACCGTTTGGCAATCATTTGGCTAAGGCAATAGGTGATAGTCTCATCAGCAAAAATTACGTTTTTCAACAACTATACGATTCTACTTTGGTTGTGGCACGTCAGTATTCGGAAAAAAATAAATTTAAATTAACAGGCGAATATCAGGCATCTGGTTCGGGTTCGGAAATCCGACTTAATGCAATGAATGTGCCTCGCGGCTCAGTAAAAGTTACTGCTGGCGGAATGCAACTTGTTGAAAATGTGGATTACACAGTTGATTATATAATGGGAACTGTAACAATTCTCAATCAATCGCTGCTTAATTCATCCACAAATATTCAAGTTAGTTTGGAAAATCAGAATGCTTTTAACCTTCAGCGTAAAACATTGCTCGGTACGCATTTGGAATACACTTTCAATAAAGATTTAACTTTAGGTGCAACAATTATGCATCTTACTGAACAGCCACTGACAACAAAGGTAAATGTAGGCAACGAACCGTTGAAAAATACTATTTGGGGATTAAACGGTACTTGGAATTACGAAAGCCAATGGCTGACCGATGTAATTGATAAACTGCCTTTTGTGAATGCAAAAGCGCCATCGACTTTGGCATTGACAGCAGAATTTGCACAACTTATTCCAGGTCATTCTAAAAAAATAGGGCAGTCGGGCTATGCATACCTTGATGATTTTGAAAGCAGCACAACAAAAATAGACATTCATTATCCGTACTATTGGTCTCTTGCTTCCGAACCAGTGGATATTACAAGTAACACAGCCGACATTGAACATGGTAATCGCAGTTATGGGAAAAATCGAGCACATACTGCGTGGTTTTATGTTGATAATGTTTTAAATGGGAGCACAAGTCAAGCACCCGACCATTTGCGAAATAATGTTGAATCAAAATCAAATCATTTTACCCGCGTAGTAAAAATTAACGAAGTTTTTCCAAATAGAGAAACTTCCGCTATGGAGGCGCAATTGCTTTCGCCACTTAACGTTTCATACTATCCCAAAGAACGTGGAGCGTACAATCTTGACGCAGATGATGTTTCCCCAAATGGAGATTTAATGTATCCGGAACAGCGGTGGGGCGGACTGATGCGGGCTATTGATTATACTGATTTTGAACAAAGCAATATTGAATATATAGAATTTTGGTTGCTCGACCCTTTTATCTACAATCCTACAAGTACAAACAAGGGTTATCTAAAATTTGATTTGGGAGATGTTAGTGAAGATGTTTTAAAAGACGGTAAAAAATTCTTTGAAAACGGACTCAATCCGCAGGGCGATTTAACGCAAAACGATACTACACGCTGGGGATATATTCCACGCACTCAATCAACAGTTAATGCTTTCGATAATTCGGCAGGTTCACGAGCATATCAAGATGTAGGATTAGACGGACTGACAACAGAACAAGAGTTTACTTATGGAATTTATAAAGAATACTACCAAAATATCATTGCGAAAGTGACAGACCCGCAAACCGTCGCACGATGGCAAAATGACCCATTTTCACCGTTTAATGACCCTTCGGGAGACAATTATCACTACTATCGCGGAGATGATTATGACTATCAACAAAAAAGCATTCTTGACCGCTACAAATATTACAACGGAACGGAAGGCAACTCCCCTGATGCAAACGATGTTAATCAAACGTATTCAACATCAGCGACTCAATTGCCCGACAACGAGGATTTGAATCATGATAATACTTTGAATGAATATGAAAAATATTATGAATATACTGTTGATATAGACCCAACTCAGATGCAAATTGGAGACAATTATATTTCCGATAAAATTGTAAGTTCTGTTCAATTGGAAAACGGTACAACTGCAAATGTAACGTGGTATCAATTCCGAATTCCGGTTAAAGATATTACTAACGCTCGTTGTAAGGCCGTCAATAATATGCGCGGATTCACTTCGATTCGTTTTATGAGAATGTATTTAACGGGCTTTACCGACAGCATTTTTTTACGTTTTGCTTCGATGGATCTTGTTCGAGGTGATTGGCGAACTTATACTAAATCTCTGATGCCGAATGGAGAAGAAACAGCATCTACCGCACAAATAGACGTCCAATCCGTTAATATTGAAGAAAATGCTGACAAAGTTCCGGTCAATTATGTTCTTCCCCCGGGAATTACGCGTCAAACCGACCCGTCTCAGCCCTCTCTCATTCAACAAAATGAACAGGCATTGCTTGTAAGAGTTACAAATCTGAAACATAACGAAGCAAAAGCAGTATATAAAACTGTACAATACGATATACGCAATTATAAACGCTTGCAAATGTTTGTGCATGCTGAAAAATTTATTGATGATATTACCAATTTGAAGGACAATCAGTTGGAAGTGTTTATTAGAATCGGTTCGGATATGAGTCAAAATTATTACGAATATTCAATTCCACTGAAACTTACCCCTGCGGGGACTTATTCTACATTTTCCGATGCCGACAGAGAGAAAGTTTGGCCTCAAGATAATATGTTTGATTTTGCATTATCCACTTTTACGGATGCTAAACTTCGGCGAAACAGAGAAATCCAGCAACATATTCATCCGAATTTCCTTACTCCATACACTTATGGGGACCCCGACCAACCGAATCATTTGGTTACCGTTGTTGGAAACCCCACCATTTCCGAAGTTTCGAACATTATGATTGGCATCAGAAACAACGACCCAAATGAAAAATCAGGAGAAGTGTGGGTAAATGAATTGCGTATGAGAGAGTTTGATGAATCGGGAGGATGGGCTGCTATGGCAAATCTTGCTCTTAATTTGTCCGATATTGCTATGGTTAATATTGCAGGACGGAAAGAAACAGCCGGATTCGGCGGAATTGAAAGTAATGTCCTAACGCGTAGAATGGATGATTTGTTTCAGTATAACATACAAACTCAAGTCGATGTGGGACGCTTTTTGCCGGAACAGGCAAAATTGGAATTGCCTGTTTATTTTTCCTATTCTAACGAATCATTAACTCCAAAATACAATCCCCTCGACCAGGATATTTTAATCAAAGATGCGATTAAAGACTTGGATACTCACGATAAAGATTCCTTGCTCTCAATAGCACAAACCATTTCAACATCAAAAAGTTTTAATGTTACAAATGCAAAAATTAACATTCGCAGCAAAGAGCCACAGTTTTACGACCCTGCAAATTTTACTTTCGGTTATTCGCAAAATGAAACTAATCAACAAATGCCTGAAATTACGCGCGATTATGTTAAGCAGCAACAGGCAAGTATTGCATACACTTATTCGTTTAATATCAGTCCGTTGCAACCATTTAAAAAATCAAAATCCAATACAATCAACAGCCCATATTTGAAATTGATTAAAGATTTGAATTTTAATTATTTACCAAATTCAATAGGTTTTCGTACAAATATGAATCGTCAATTTATGCAAACGATTTTGCGTAATATTGATATGTCTGCCTCTGTACCATCTGACGATTCGCACAGCAGTCAGTTTATGTGGACGCGGCAATTTGATATTCGTTATAATCCTTTTCAGGCACTGCAACTTTCACTCACTACTGCAATGAATTCGAATATTGAAGAAGGAACATATTTTCCTGAAGTAAATAAAGATTATTACGAACACTGGCGAGATACCGTTTGGAGAAGCATCAAACAATTCGGCACATCATATACTTATCAGCAAGTTTTTACCGCTGCATACAACGTGCCGATAGCAAAATTGCCTTTTATGGATTTTATTAACCAAACAACAGTAAACTACAACGCTACTTACAATTGGAACAGAGGAGCACAAATAGGTAATGCTAATATGTTTTTGGGCAATGTGGCAACAAGTTTGCGTGATGTTCAAGTAAATGTTGGAGCAAATTTAGAGATTTTATACAATAAAATTCCTTATCTGGCAAAAATTAATAAATTGTATTCTCAGGCAGGTGGACGTTCTAATGCTCCCCCAGCTCGAGGTCAGGCGGCTCAGGGTAGCCAGCAAAAACCCCCGCAGCAATCTACATTTTCCAAAACAGTTAATTTTATAAAAGGGAAAACAATTCCTATCAACCATAAATTAAACAATAAAGATTTGAGAATTACCGCCAAAGATGCAAACGGAAAAAGCGTTTCTTTTTCAAAAAAAATAATGACAAATAATGATGTTAATATTACTCCTCTTGATAGCAAAGACAGTGTTTTGCTTACAATATTGTCTCTAAATCCAAATGAGCGACCATTCGGGCAAAAAATCGTAGATTTTACTGCGAGAATGCTTATGATGGTGCGCAGCGTACAGGGAACTTACCACAATTCAAGCAGTTTGACATTGCCGGGATTTAAACCTTACGCAGGTTTT
The DNA here is from genome assembly GCA_009781075.1 of Paludibacter sp. Taxonomy (GTDB): domain Bacteria; phylum Bacteroidota; class Bacteroidia; order Bacteroidales; family Paludibacteraceae; genus WRGS01. Next base: position 13,019 of record WQYU01000027.1, read on the forward strand.
ATGGGACAAAGAAATGTTGATGGTTCGTATGCTCCAGGATGGAACTTTGCATTCGGAATACATAATGATAATACTATTGAAGATGCATATAATAGAAATTGGTTGTTAAATGATTCTAATAATACCGCACCTGCAATTTTAGCTAAAACGACAGACTTGGATTTGCGGGCAATATTAGAGCCTATCCCCGATTTAAAAATTAATCTTAACGCCAAACGATATACTGCCGAAAATATTTCAGTTTATTATCAAAATGCCAATCAACGAACATTTACAGGTAGTTACAATATGACTGTATTTTCAATTAAAACCGCTTTCAAAAAAATCGGTACTGCTCAAAATAATTATGATTCACAACTTTTCAAAGATTTCCTCGCAAACCGACAAGTAATTCTCGGTAGATTGCAATCACTTTTTTCAGGGCAAGGAACGATTTATCCTGATAAGGGATTTATCCACGGGAGTGGACAAGAAGGAGCAAGCTATAATCCGTCAAACGGGGCTTTCAATGAATCATCTCCTGATGTACTCATACCCGCATTTTTAGCAGCATATTTGGGCAAAAATCCTAATAATATAGAAACATCACCTTTCCTTTCGCTTTTGAGCATGTTCCCAAATTGGAGTATTACCTACAACGGGCTTTCGCGTATTCCATTCATTAAAAATAATTTCCAATCGGTAAGTTTAACTCACCAATATTCAAGCGTTTATAGCATTGGTGCCTACACTTCATTTGCCGAATGGATAGGAATCAACGGAGACGATAACAACGCCTTCGGTTACATCAAAAACGTAACAAACAATAATTTACCGATGCCATCTTCGCAATATAATTTGTCTAATGTCAGTATCACAGAGCAATTTATGCCCCTGCTCGGTATTAATGTTACGATGAAAAACAGTATGACTGTAAAAGCAGAATATCGAAAGCAACGAACTATGGCTCTGAATCTTACAAGTGTTCAATTGATAGAATCGGCAAGCGATGAATATGTTATCGGTCTGGGTTATGTCTTAAAAGATTTTGATTTGATAATAAAATTGAAAAACGACAAACAAAGTAAAATCAAAAACGATTTGCGCCTAAACGTTGATTTTTCTTATAAAGATATTAAATCGCTGCTACGCAAAATTAACGAGGATGTAACGCAACCGTCAAGTGGAAATAAATTGTTGGGGATAAAAGTTTTAGCCGACTATGTTTTCAGTTCCAAAGTGAACATTCAACTTTTTTACGACAGACAGGTTACAACCCCGCTGATTTCGACTTCATATCCTGTAGCCGCTACAAACTTCGGAATTAATTTTAAAATAATGCTTACAAGATAAGAACTGTATCTTGTATATATTGCTATAAAGTTGCATTCCTTAGTTGAAATTACAGATCAAAAAAAGAGAGCAGTTTTTTTATATTCTGTTCTCTTTTCAATTTTTATTAATCTGATTTCGATATGCAGGCGGTTGAGTGGGATTTTCATAATATAGATTTTGCCCATAATAATTATCTCACAATGCAAGATAACGATAACGATAAAGATAAAGATAAAGATATAACTATATTTTTGCGTATATTTATATTCATAAATAGCAAAATAATCTTCTGGCATATATACGTCTAAAACATTTTGTAACAAATTATTAACCCAGATTGCAGCCTTTGCGGGGGAAAAATAAAAAAAGATGGTTAAAATCAGTATTTTGTATCATTTCTAAAAAAGCATCGACAGAGAGTGAGTACATCTGATAAAAAACACTATTATAAATATGCTGTTTCGTTAAATACAAAATTTTCATTTGAAAGTGAATCCAAATAATCTAATGCAAATTCACAATATCGATATTCTAAAATGCTGTCAATAGGCAAATTAACCTGCTGGCAGCTTAATATTTTTAAATCAGTATAAGTATAAGATGAGCCGTCGGCATCTAATGTATCTTTCAGGTTAGCCCTTATAGCCTTTTCTATCTGTTGTTCTATGGTTAGCGACTGTTGGGGTTCATTGCTTTTGCACCCAGCCAATACTGCCGCTGCAATTATTGTCAAAAATAGTATTTTTTCATATTAGAATAAATTTTTTTAACCGTCTTTGAGTATGGCGATAAGCAGGAATACAACCGTTGATATGCTAAATAGAATTGCCGCCGCACTAAACGTTTCGATTACGGATTTGTTTGAAAAACAGGAACGCCCCGCACAGGAAAGCGATATTATAACTTGCCCCCACTGTAACGGAAAAATTAAAATAGAAAAAGGATAAAAAAAGCCCCGCCTTTTTAGGCAGGGAAGGGGCAAAGTACATTTATACCAAGAAACACAAACTATAATATTTCCTAATTGGCATATTGTATTCTATTTTCTAATGAATGGCGAATAATGGAATTAATGCTCGTTCCACTGTGTTCAGCCAGCATTGCCACCTGACAATGAAGTTCGGAAGGGATACGTATATTCAGCGTACCTGAATAAGATTTTTTCGGTTTTACGCCTTTCTCTTTACAATAATCTAAATAATCATCTATTGCACCCTTAAAATCTTCGTATAGTTCCGATGCCGTATTTCCTTCGTATGTAATACAAGTTCCCTTGTCCAATCCAATAACTTTTCCGTACAGGCAATTATCGGAATTACTGTATTCAATACTCCCTGAATAACCTTTATATTTTAATCTTTCCATACTTTTTTGTTATGAAGTTATTATCTATAAAAAATTCAAGCACATTAGTTAAAGAAGCCGCTTTTATAGTATTTGCTGAGTGAGGTTTGTGCATAATAAATTCCTTTTGCCCATTCGTAAAAATTACTCTCGAACCCGATGTTTTGCCTTTGTTATACACCTCAAATCCGAAAAAACCGAATAACCTTATAAGTTCATTCCAAGTAAAATTCTTTGGCTGTTTCTTAAAACGTTCTATCAATTTATCTTTTGTACTCATATTTTTAATTTGATTACAAAGGTACTATTTTAGTACCAAACAAGCAAATATTTTTCATAATTATTTTTAGTTAAAAAACATTAAATCACTGATTGTCAAATGATTAAAAAAAAAGCGCACCAGAACTTAATCTGGTGCGCATATCTATATTTGGTCATTTACCTTATCGGCAAATGCCCGAAATCCTTTGTTATATTTATATTCTGTATGGTATTTTTTCTGATAATACAGTATTGTAGTACGTTTCCTGTTAATTATTTCTGCAATATCATAAACATTTATCTTATCTTCCAATGCGCAATATTAGCAAACAGCATGCAAAAAAATCATTTAATTGCCATTCACAATCAGGCTAACATATTTTCGCCAACTCCACAATCGGAATAAACAGCTCGCTGCCAAATCTGTAGCGTGATTTAATGCCTCGTGAATCGTATATTTATCAATTCCACAATCATTATGTGCAATAGTAGCCCACGAGTGTCTGGCAGCATAAAATTGAAGATTTCCAACGCCAATTTCATCCCCTATTTTCTTTAACCCAGTTTTGTTGATATTCTTTCCATTTATTGCTGCAGAAAATGACTCTACACGACCACCTTTTGAATTTTCTTTAATCCAATTAATCCATTTCCTCAAAAAATTTGCTATAATTTCGTGAATATTAATTGTTTCGCTATCAATATATTTAACAAGGTTATTCAGTACTATTTCGTATGTTTTTGCATTGCCAGTTCTACCATTTTTTCTTAATTTTTCTACATAATCACGTCCATATCCTATAAAGTCCAACTCAAACTTATTTTTTGTATCATCGTTTCCTGTTATAATTGGCTCTACGAGTTGCATTGCTTTTTGAATATCGAAACTTACTATCACATCAGCATATTGATTGCAGCAGTCCCGACATTTTTTCAGAATATTGTTAATTTTATCAATATACAACTGATTTTTGACTTTAAGAGAGCGTGTTAAATCATCTTTGTCAAGGAAAAAGTTTGTTTTAGGGTATCTTTTTTGTCCATTATGAAACACGCAAATCATAATATTACGTGTACCATCTGTTTTTTTATAACTTGATACTACTGATTGAAAGATTGCCATAATTTATAGAATTATTATAGAATTTTCGTCAGCAAAATTAATCAAAATATGCAGAATTTGCGGAAAGGTGTTTTTTTATTTATGTAAAAAAATTGTTGTTATTTCACTAATTACGTGATTTTTAGGAGTGTACCCCTGTCGAGAATCGAACTCGAATTTAAAGTTTAGGAAACTTCCGTTCTATCCATTGAACTACAGGGGCAAAAAATAATTTATATAAATCGTAATTGGAAGTTACACATAATGTATTTGTATTTTATTGAATATTAATACTTTATGACATTTATTTGTGTAAATATTTTTTGTAAATTATATAATTATGTAAAAATAAAGTTATTTGCATTATTTAGAATTATTTCTCGTCAAAAAAGGATTTTTAACTCAAACGGTCATGATTTCCTTTTCTTTTGCGGCAATCATATCGTCAATTTTCTTAATAAACCTGTCGTGGATTTTTTGCACGTCTGTCTCTGCATCTTTTTCCATGTCTTCGGAAAGTCCTTCTTTAACCAGCTTTTTAAAACGCTCAATAACGTCTCTTCGGGCATTACGTACAGCGATTTTTGCGTCTTCACCCTCAGTGCGCACCTGTTTCACAAGTTGTTTGCGGCGTTCTTCTGTCATCGAAGGAATAGCAAGACGTATTATTTCACCGTTATTTACAGGCATTATACCAATGTCTGAAGCCATTATCGCTTTCTCTATTTCCGAAATCATTGTTTTTTCCCATGCCTGAATAGTTATAGTTTTTGCATCCGGCGTGGTAATAGTTGCTACGTTCGATAATGGAGTGAGCGAGCCGTAATAGTTCACTTTGATTCCATCAAGAATACGCACACTTGCCTTGCCTGCTCGGATTCTTGCAAGAACATCATCCAGATACAGTGTCGCCCCTTCCATACTTTCTTCTGCTTTGTTTAGATAAGTTTTTATATCTTCCATATAGCTTTTATTTATTATTTTATAAAAAAATTTTACAAAAATAATATTTTTTTTGGAAACAGAACAGTTTTCTGACATGAAGAAATTTCCCATTTCAATAAAAGTCTATTATCATTTTATTTTTTGAACAGCAGTAAGATAAAAAATTGTATTTTTTACTTGAGAAATTTCAATGCCTTTCGTTTTTTTCAAAAAATAATCGTATTTTTGCAAAATAGATAATTTAATAAAAAATAATTAAAATTTTTTATGAATAAAAAAATTACTTTTACTTTTTTAAGTTTGTTATTATCAATTAACTACGCTTTCCCTTGTACAAATTTTCTTGTAGGTAAAAACGCTTCAACCGACGGCTCTACGTTTATTACCTACGCCGCCGATTCTTATTTCCTGTTTGGGTCGCTGCATCACAGTCAGGCAGCAATTTATCCCGAAGGAGCAATGCGCGATATTTATGATTGGGATTCAGGTAAATATTTGGGGGAAATAAAGCAGGCACGCCAAACCTATAACGTAATCGGAAATATGAATGAACATCAGGTTTGCATAGGGGAAACAACTTTTGGCGGATTGGAAGAACTTGTTGATACAACAGCAATAATAGATTATGGTTCACTGATTTATATTGCTTTGGAACGCGCAAAGACCGCACGCGAAGCAATAAAAATTATGACCGACCTTGTAGCAGAATATGGTTACTGTTCCGAAGGGGAGTCGTTTTCCATTGCCGACCCAAATGAAGTTTGGATTCTTGAAATGGTTGGAAAAGGAGCAGGCAGTAAAGGCGCTGTTTGGGTGGCACAACGCATTCCGGACGATTGCGTTTCGGCTCATGCAAATCAGGCGCGAATCACGCAAATCGCATTTTCCGATAAAGAAAATTGTATGTATGCCCCTGATGTTGTGGAGTTTGCACGCAAAGAAGGACTTTTTAGCGGCAAAGACAGTGAGTTCAGTTTCTCAGATACCTACAATCCTCTTGATGACGTTGCTTTGCGTGTGTGTGAAGCGCGAGTTTGGGTGTTTTTTCAGGCGGTAAATCCTGATATGTATAAATATATTTCGTATGTCAAAGGGCAGACAAAAGAGCGTATGCCATTGTGGATTAAGCCGGTAACAAAACTTTCTGCACAAAATATGAAAAACTTTATGCGCAACCAATTTGAAGGGACAGAATTTGATATGACCGATGGTTATGGTGCGGGTCCGTTTCATACAAAACTTCGCCACAGCCCGCTAACATATTTTGTTGATAGTGTGGAATATACGCACGACCGACCTGTTGCCACGCAACAGACCGGTTTCTGCTTTGTCGGACAAATGCGTTCTTGGTTACCCGATTATGTCGGCGGAATTTTTTGGTTTGGCGTTGACGATGCGGCAAGTTCTTGTTTTGTGCCGATTTATTGTTGCACAAATAAAGTCCCATGGTGCTTTAGCAATGACAATGGTTCTTTACTTGAATATTCTTCCACATCAGCATTTTGGGTATTCAATCAGGTGGCGAATTTTGCATACGGAAAGTATTCTTTTATGCAGCCCGAAATTGTTAAAGTACAGCAGCAATGGGATACTCATTTTAATGAATTGGCGTCTGAACTTGATAAAACGGTCTCAACTCTTTCCCAAAAAGATGCACAAAAACTGCTTACCGAGAGTGCAATTAAGCAATCGGAAGATTTGACAAATGCCTGGCGCAAACTTGGTGAATATCTTTTGGTAAAATATTTGGATGGAAATGTCAAAGCCGAAAAAGACGGCAAATTTGTTCAAAATGAGGCGAAAATTCCTCCTACTATTATTCGTCCGGGTTATCCTGTTGAATTTTTACGTGAAATGGTAAAAGAGCGACCCGATTTTCGTATCAAATCAAAGGAAGAATTGGAAAACAGAGAGTAATTTTTTTCCAATACAATGAAAATAATATCATCTGTTTAATAATATTTTTTGTAATTTTTATGTATCTAAAAATTTCATGTAAATTTGCCACTTTATTTCTTAAATTCTAAAAAAAAATTTTTATGCAAAATAATTATTGTATAATAATGGCTGGCGGAGCCGGTATGCGGTTTTGGCCCTATAGTAGAAACGAACGTCCTAAACAGTTTCTTGACTTTTTAGGAACAGGAAAATCGTTGCTTCAACTAACTTTCGAGCGTTTCCGAAGGATTATGCCAGCCGAAAATATTCTTATCGTTTCAAATTGTCTTTATCGAGATTTGATTTTGGAACAACTACCCGAATTGAAGTCGGAACAGGTTTTGCTTGAGCCGACCCGCAGAAATACTGCCCCGTGTATCAATTATGCAATTCATCGTATCCGGGCAAAGACCGATACTGCAAACATTATTGTTGCACCTTCCGACCATTTGATACTCAAAGAAGATGTTTTTTTGCAAATAATTAATCGTGGAATTGATTATATTTCAAAAAACAACAATCTTTTAACATTGGGGATAAAACCGAGCCGCCCCGAAACCGGATACGGGTATATTCAAGTTGAAGAAGGGAAAGCAAATTTATGTAAGGTGAAAACTTTTACCGAAAAGCCGAATCTCGAACTTGCTAAAGTTTTTGTAAATTCAGGAGAATTTTATTGGAATTCAGGAATTTTCCTTTGGAATTTGCAAACAATAGAACGCGCTTTCAATGCTTTTTTACCGGAGGTAAATTCTATTTTTGAAAAAGGTAAAAACATATATGGGACGCTGCAGGAAGCCGATTTTATTAATGACGCTTACGCATTGTGTCCGAATATTTCTATCGACTACGGAGTGATGGAAAAGGCGAACAATGTTTATGTGATTTGTGCCGACTTTGGCTGGACAGACCTCGGAACGTGGGGGTCGCTATATGAAATCTCAGAAAAAGACGAAAACGGAAATGCAGTCCTTTCGTGTGATGCCAATTTTTACGAAAGTGCAAATAATCTGATAGTACTTCAAAAGGACAAAGTGGCTGTAATTCAAGGACTTAACGACACTATCGTTGTTGAAACGGATAATGTTTTGCTAATTTGCAAAAAAGAAGAAGAACAGCGTATCCGCCAGTTTGTTAATGAAATTAACTTAAAATATAATGGAGAATTTAATTAGAGAAAAATATTTGCGTACTTTTGCAGTGTTTTTTTATTAATAATTTATAAAAAAAAATGAAAAACAGAATAACAGTTTATTTATCAATATTATTTATTAGCATTTTGACATTGTCTGCTTGCAGTTCCTCAAAAAATACCACAAAAATTTCGGGAGCGAACAAAATAGCCGGTGGAACACAAATCACCATGCCCGAACCGCCGCGTAATATTCAGCCGCAAGTGGAGCAACAGTCGCAATCTGCCACAAAGGAAGAAATTACACGCTCGGAAAGTTTTTATCTTTCCGAAGGAGAAAATCCCGAATCAGATTCTTTCACTAAGCATTATCACGTGGTTGTTGGAAGTTTCAAAAGTCGAGATAACGCCAAGGGCTTACAAAATTCTCTCAATGCCGAAGGAAATAACGCAATAATTGTGATTAATGAGAACGGAATGTACCGTGTTATTTTAGCATCTTTTGACGAATATTTACAGGCTCGTGCAACAATCAACAACATTGCAGGACGTTTTCCTGACGCATGGGTGCTGGTTAATACTAATTAATTTGTATGATTGTGAATAAAAAATTTTTATTGACGCTGTTGTTTTGTTTTACCGCAGTGTCTTTATCTGTTTTTGGACAACACAAAAAATTTGAAATGCGCGGAGTGTGGATTGCTACCGTTGCAAATATTGATTTTCCTTCAAAACAGGATTTAACCTCTGACCAACAACAGCAGGAAATTATTCGGATACTCGACAAACTCGTAGAAAATAATATTAACTGTATCGTTTTACAGGTTCGTCCAACCGCAGATGCTTTTTATCCTTCGCCGCTGGAACCATGGTCGAATTGGCTCACAGGACAGCAGGGGAAAAGTCCATTTCCATTTTACGACCCATTGTATTTTATTATTAGTCAGGCACATAAACGTTGTATGGAAGTGCATCTGTGGCTCAATCCATATCGCGTAACTATGGACGAAAATATAAATTCATTGAGTAAAGACCATTTATTTTTTAAAAATAGAAATATTTTTGTAAAATACGGAAATAAATATTACTTCGACCCGGGACTTGACCAAACGCGTGAATTTTTAAATGCTGTTGTAAAAGACCTTGTTTTGCGTTATGACATTGATGCAATTCATTTTGACGATTATTTTTATCCGTACCCTGAGGGCAAAGCCGATTTTGATGATGCTCAAACTTTCCGCAATTTCCCGCGCGGATTTAAAAATAAGGCGGATTGGAGGCGCAATAACGTTGATATGATTATCAGCGAACTGCAAACGACCATTAAATCGAACAAACCATGGGTTGAATTTGGTATCAGCCCTTTTGGCGTTTGGCGCAATAAAAGCAACGACCCGCGTGGTTCCGATACTCAGGCTGGCATTGCAAACTATGATGACCTTTATGCTGATATTCTGAAATGGCTACGACAAGGAACTATTGACTATGTTGCCCCGCAACTTTATTGGGAAATTGGGAAGAAAGTTGCCGATTATCGTGTACTTCTAAAATGGTGGGCTGAAAACAGTTACGGCAAGAATTTGTACATCGGGCTGTTTGCATCGGGGCTGAAAGTTAATACTGCTGCCGCATGGAAACGACCGAATGAAATTACTCGTCAACTTGCTTTAAATCAGAATGTTGAACAGGTTGATGGTGCGATGTTTTTTAGTGCAATACCATTTATTTCAAATCTGCAAGGTTTAAATGATACTTTGCAAACAAATTATTACAAATATCCCGCTTTGAACCCGATAAATCGAAATATTTCAAGTAAAATATCGCCGCAGGTACAAAATCTTACACTTATAAAAGACAGCAAAAACGATGTTCTTATTTGGAATAAAAACAATGGCACAGACGGCACACAGGCATCTTATTATGTGATTTATGCTTTTAAAGGCGGAAAAATCGGAGATATGAATTTACCTGAAAATATAATTGCCAAAACACAGGATAACATGCTTAATTTAAGCAATTTAAAAAATAAAATTCAAGGAAAATATACGTTTGTCGTAACAGCCGTCAATCGTTTTCGCATAGAAAGTGATGCATCAAAACCACTGTTAAATGTGCAGGTAGCGAAGTAGAAGGTATTTTATTATGGTTATCGTATAAAAGATTTTTTACGAAACTCCAGTGAGTAAGGCATATCCATCTTTTTACCTGATTACAACAAAAAAAACTTTCAATGAGTTTGAAAAAACAAACTCATTGGAAAGTTCATTGGAAAGTTCAATTTTTAAAGTTTATTTGTGCAAAAATTTATCAATAACCTGAGTTTTGGATAAGCGATAGCCCGTTAGGGCTTGCATATCAATAGAATACAATTCTAGACGACAAATCTTGTCCGTTCTGAAATATTATATTTTCTATTGATATTTATCACCTACGGCGAATATAAAATTGAATATCAAGATGTTATAAAATTGCTTATCCAAAACTCAGGTTAATAGATATTATTAACTCAATATGTGTGCGATGGTGGCCGTCAGGTACGACCGCGAACTGAAAGCATATTATGAACGAAAAACAGCCGAAGGAAAGGCTAAAATGCTGGTAATAAACAATGTAAGAGCGAAATTATTGGCGCGGGTATTTGCCGTTATAAATCGAAAATCACCTTTTGTCAATACTCAAAAATTCGCAGTACTGTCAGTGCGTTGATTTCTAAAATATGTTTGTAATAAATTAATATACAATAATATATAGGTGTTCTTTGATTTTTGGACTTGAATTTTAACCTGTAATTTAGGGGATTTATTCTCTTA